>DAOTTL010000489.1:0-69695 GCA_034438135.1 Ktedonobacteraceae bacterium
GGATTATCTGCTATGGACCAGAGGATATTTTATAGTTCCTAAATGTGACATTGCCGGTTCTGACTACTCCTGCGGGGAAGAGCGATTTTCTAGACGATTACAACCCGAAGAAGATGACACCCGGCTTTTGTCTCATCGACGCACAGGGAAATGTGCAAGCATTCGGTCACATTCACTCAACTGAGTGGAATAAGCTTAAACGGACCTGGGAGGGCGTTACGCATCTCTCGCCATTACTATTTAAACATTTGTCATAAAGTTGTCGGGTTCTTAAGTCCCATCATGTTTAAACAGAGGATCACTTCTTCACCAGTCCAGCGATCCGGCCATGTATTGGCGCGTAGCAGTTCCTCTATTCCGGCCAGTTCCTCAGCGTTGATAAGATCAACCTGGGAGCAAATGGTACTCTCTGGTTCGCAGCCTGCCCTCCTGGTTCCCAGAGCCAATGGGAACAGGGTCGTTGAGATAACGTATATGCTGTTACTCCTCACCAATCTCTCGTGCTTTGCCACGTCCCTGGTATGCCTGTTCCTCGCTCGGATGCAAGTGTGAACACGCCAGGCAGGAGCCATCAAAACACAAGGCGAAAGGAGTTGAACCAGCACCCTCAGCCGTTGCCAGACGTTGCTGGCATTGCTGCATATGTGCTCGAAGTTCCAGTAACGCAGCCACTTCTTGATCCAGTTCGACCAGGCGCGTTTCCACCAGATATAACAGGTCAGTTTGGACCTGCTGACAGGGAGCCGTCAGGGTTGCTTCCACTAACGGTCTGGCAGAGGCTAGAGACGTTCCGAGAAAGCGTAAACGACGTAAGAGATTCACCCGATGAACATCTGCCTGCGTGTAGCTACGATAGCCATTGGACTCACGCACAGGAGGCGGGAGCAGGCCAATTTGCTCATAATAGCGAATCGCTTTGATGGGAACACCGGTTTGTTGGGCCAGTTCCCCGATAGACAGCACTGCCGTCGTACCCTCGTTGGGAGATGGTGCGAGCAGATGGGCGTCATGATTGGTCACGAGAATCTTCTCCTCTCTTTCCTTCGAGTGTAAACCATCCAGTGATGGGAGGGTCAAGAGGGAAATGGAGCATGTTCCTCTGAGCCATGTTCCTGGAGGGAACGCTCTTGATCTGCAACGTCTATCGAGAACGTGGATTGGCGACGGCGGGCCTGCCACCAGCGACGAAGGGCAACGACGGCCCAGATTCCTTCGACGATGCCAAACGGCCAGGTGCCTGAGAGCCATCCATACAGCGATGAAGCGGCACAGGTCAGCGCAAATAGCAAAATCCACCAGTGAGAACGCGTTTCTAATGTGTAAGCGAGAAGCATCATACCCACTGCACCAACGCCAAACAGGGTTAACAAGGTCATGGGAAATTCCTTCCTCGGAAAAGAATCATTGTTTTCATGAGAAGAGAGGTCGTGAGTAGAGCACGTCTGAGGAGGCACAAAGCTCTCGTCAGTTGCTCTTGTCGAACCACTCGCATCGATCATTCTATAGTATCCCATCGCAGGAGGGTCAAGAGCAGAACCTATTTGATTTGGCAAACCCTCCAGTTTCCGATGACAAAATATCTCAAAACTGGCCCGGCCAGCGTAGCAGGCCGTGTCAAAGGTGCTTTTCTCCGTAAGTGTCAAGACGGTCTATTTTGTGATTATCAAAGTAGACTAATTCTCGTTGAGAGGGTCACTATTTTTGCTTCACAGTTTTGGGAGGTGGTCTTTTTGTTAGTTAGCGAAAACAGTCCCATCTAATTCAATCGAAACCAGGGCGGCTCGTCTCCCCAGAGTTGCCATTTCTCGGCCAGATGCATCACAGAACCCCACCTGTTGACGAGGCGATACACCACATCAGGCGATGGCGTTGATCTGTCGGCCAGGGAGTCGTTGAACGATCGCCCCCATGCGTAACTTTCGCTTGCTCATGCAAGGGAGAGAGGCAGGTTCGCAAGGCATCTTTGGCGACCGCGTCATCACGCACCTGCTGGCTGGCAAAACCGTCACTGTTGTGGGGAAACTAGATGTTCTTCATACGTATACCTCTGTCACTGATTTTGGGAAAGGACTGGCGCTGCTTGGCACACATGACGAAGCGTTGGGAAAGGCGTGGCATATCCCCAACGCGCCCACGTTGACCACGCGGCAGATGCTCACCCTCTTCTTCGAGGAGGCCCACCTGCCACCCAGGATGGGTTCCGTACCAGAACTTCTGCTCAGGACGCTTGCCCTTTTCAATCCACTCCTACGCGAAGTCACTGAAATGCTCTATGAGTTTAACGAGCCTTCTATCGTAGACAGCAGCGCATTTGTCCATGCTTTCGGCGACATTGCCACGCCCAATCGCGAGGCCGTCCAGCAAACGCTTGCATGGTACAGATTGCGCGATCAAACACACATCACAGAGCGGACATCGCTCCACGCATAACGTCCAGAAAGGAAACACGCACGCTGCTCCCAATTCGGTATCTTGTCTTCACTGTGAAGAGATTGCCATATGGCATGCTCTTCACTATCGTTTAAAGAACAAAGAGTATGAACACTAAAGAACGTATCATTGAGACAGCCATTCGCCTGTTTAACGAACAGGGGACCAGAGCCGTCTCAACCAACCACATCGCTGAAGCACTTACGATGAGTCCTAGCAACCTTTACTATTACTTTCGCAACAAAGAGGAGATTATTCGCGCTATTCTGGAACGGATGTTTGCCAGATGGGCAGCATTGTATACGCTCCCCGAAGAATACATCCCTCAGCTCACGGACGTCCAACAGATTGTGACCGAGAATTTTGTCCTGGTGTGGGACTACCGTTTCTTCTATCGCGAGTTGAGTGCGTTGGTCCAGCGCGATCCTGTGCTCAAGGACCGCTACCAGCAGATCCGGCGCCGACAGTCAGGGCAGGCCCAACCTCTTGCAATTTGCGGCTGGGGCATCCATGTATGGGATGTACGTGACTGCACCACCCATCCCTGTGCAAAAAGTGCTGTTTGCAGTTCTTGGTCCCCCGGCTCGTATGCTCGGATATCAGCCACGGTATGGAGTCTAGATGACCTATCCCTGTCTCCGAGAGATCTTCTTCGCGCCGTTGCTGAGGATGTTCGGGAAGAGAGCCAGAGCACAGGCCCCTGGTTACCTAAAGCTCTTAAGTGCTGCGGAGCAAGGGCAGAAAAAGGTCACCCTTCTCTCTCGTGATTGGCATGGAAAGCAGCAGCGTAAGCGGCAATCCCTTCCAGCACTCGCGTGAGGCCAAAGAAGAACGTTTCATCCGAGGAATGTTCTTCTTCAACCAGAGCCAGTGCAAGGTGCGGATAGCGTCCACTCGCGATAATCTGCTCTTGTACGTAGGGACTCATCTGTTGTTGCCATTCCTGCTCGCTCAGTCCTGTTCGACGTTGCGCTTCGCTCTCGCCTATTTCACCCACGACAAACCCGACAAGGTAAGCATTGTACATTGCCAGCATACTCATGCTCGTCGTCATATCAAAGCCAAGTTGGTTGACGATCCCTAACAAATAATCGGTCTGTTTGAGCGCGTTCGGTCCCAGGACAGCACGATGACCAATCAGGGAGACAAACCAGGGATGTCGGTGCATCATCGCCCGCTTCTGCACAGCAATCTCTTGTAACTGGGAACGCCAATCTCGTGGTTCAGACAATGGAACAGGCACTTCGCCAGAGACGGCATCGATCATCAGATCAAACACATCCTCTTTGCGTTCAATGTACCCATACAGGGCCATCGCGCTGACCGAAAGTGCGGAGGCAATCCGCCGCGTGGAAATCGCGTCGATGCCTTCTGTATCCGCCAGTTCCAGGACAACCTGGACAATCCGCTCTCGCGAGAGCGCTGGCCGCACGGTGCGGGGGCGCTCCGGTCGCGCCCAGATCAGACCTGCGGCCTGGGGAGGTGCCGATGATTCTTCAGGATCATGGTTGACTTTTCTTTCCATAACTGCTAGTATAGCAGCTATACAGTGTATGGTAAAATATACACTGTAATCACGAGAGAAATTTCTCATGCTGTCTCACAACACTTCCCCACGAATCGCCATGATTGGCACTAGCCTGAAAAGGAGAGAGATCACTCTATGAACGGCAAAGAACACCTCTGGTTTGATCGACTTGAGATCACCGAGTTACTCAACTAGCTCTTTCGAGCAGTTGATGAAAAAAGCTTCGACGAGCCAACAATGAGCAGTATCTTTACAAATGATGCGAAAGCTGTGCGACCAAATGGAGAGACACGGGTTGGTCCACGAAATATTGGAGAGAGCCAACGTCAAAGTTTTGTGCGATTTCGAGCCACGCAACACCTCGTCAGTAGCCACATTATCACGATCAACGGCGACGATGCCGAGGTGCGGGCCAATTTAGTTGCGATGCATCTTTGGGCAGATGGCAATGGCGACCCAAATGCTCTCGAAAGCTATTTTTTAGCTGGCAGCGTCGTGCAGGCCAAAGCCGAAAAGACTTCAACTGGGTGGCGGATAAGCGAACTCGTGGTGCGTAATACGTGGCGCACAGGTTCAAGCTTTGATGCCATTCTGAACACTGCTCGCTGACTGAGCCTGCGGCATGAGGCGAAAGAGGAAAGTTTGGAGGAATGTTATGCGAGAAAATGAGCCTGTTCTACACGTTTTCTCTGTTTTCGGGGTGAAATTATGCTTGAGAAACGTCAGTGTTAAGAGGGTGCGGAAACAGTAAGTTGGAGAAGATAGGTACTGCCAATGGTTCGGTGGAAATCCAGACGACTTCAAAGCCTCACCCCTCACCATCCTCGTGGTTTTGGGGAAGTGGTGGTAATCAGCAGCTATCTTCGCAAGCAGGATGCCCTGGCCAAATCACTGAGCGGACGAGCTTTGCGCGGAAGCGTTTTGGCCGCTACGAGTATCTCTAGCATTATCTTTTTTTTAGGAGCCGCCGATGTCGAACTCACTTCCGACGACCTGCGCGAAATCGAACAGGCCGCCTCGCAGATTACGGTGCAAGGGACCCGGCTTCCCGAGTCTCTTCTCAACATGATGGATCGTTAAGCGATAAGGGCGTTTTCGCTGGCGTTGCACCGTCCCGTCATGAATCATCCCTCATTTTGGCAAAATGAGCCAACGCTCTTACTGGCGGCTGAGCCGCCAGCTTTTCAGGGAGAAAGGGCTGAGTTTGGAAGCAGCTTTGCTGCTTCCAAACTCAGCCCTTTCTCCCTTTTCTCGGGGGAGGGGCGGCTTTGTAAGCCGCAGAAAAGTTCAGGATGCTCATATTTTTTTGAACTGGGGAGGGGTTCCTCACGAGAATTAAAAAGCATCATGTCTGTATTTATTGATCTCTGCTATACTGTTAGAAAGAGACATAGCAGCACGAGACCCTGCAAGGAACGAGGAACACTGTCTGCGAAGGTGGTCAACACCTGCCATTTCTTTCGTCCTTCAGGTCCAGAAGAGAGACTTGTTTGCTGAAATGAAACAAGAGCGCAGAGAGAATTAGCGTAACACGAAAGGATTTCTTTGTATGCAATCCACTCAGCCTGGTACAGTGCAAATTTTTGTTAAAGAGCAGAGAAAGACAACGACCCTCTCAGTTGTCCTTCATGAAACGACTGTTGCTCAGGTGAAAAGAGACTTCCTGGCAAAGAATGGTCTGTCATCAGAAACAAAGATTAGCCTCCTTTTCAACGGCAAGCCCCTACGAGACGATGATCAAACCCTTAGTGCCTGCTTCATTGAGAAGGAGAAGGAACTCGAAGCGAGAGTCCCCAGGCCAACGTCTTCAAGCACGAAGGAGGAAGAAGGGGAGAAGGAATCCGAACTCAATCTGAGCAGAGTGTTTCCAGCCACCTACGATGAGGAGGTCAAATCGATCTTGTCTGCTGACCTGAACAGCTTCATGACTGAAAAAGGCCCCTTTTTCGTTTTCAGTGGCATCGGAAGTGAAAATGCGAGCGGTGAAGAAGCTCGGCTGGCGCAACAGCAATGCCCTCAAGGTCTCATCCCGTATTGTGACAGACATAACCTCGCCTTGCGCATACTCTTGATTGATTTAGGATTTTCTCGCACGACAAAGCCGCAAATCTATAGCCAGGGCGGCAGTAGCCAGGGCATCGCATGGGAAGAGAGATCACCTGCTGCCAATGAAAAGATTCGGCATTACCAATACGGTACCACTCCTCATTTTCTCACCGTCTATTGCACCAATGTGCTCAAGGAAGAATTTGATGGGATGTCGGAGACACTGACAGGTGTGAATCTTGAAGAGTTTAAAAAAGAAATTACCAGGAAGGGTGGTCAGGTTCTCCTCGGTAATTTCTTTGACAGGACGGAACCAGCTGTGCTCTGTAACTCTATCGAGCTAGAAGAGATCCTCTAGCCGCTGTATAGCAGTCACTCAGGCTCGGTCTTCTCTCTGGCGTTCCCGTTCCACCTGGTGCAAGAAGCCAGGAAAAAAGAACTCTTGGAGCAAGAGGTTAAACCTCTGATAGAGCATTTCCTGCTTGTGTGAGAGCAATTTGGTGTATCTCCCTTCCAAGAGTAAAGAGCTTACCACCAACTTTGCGTCAGAACCCGCAAAACAATGTTAAAGAAACTGAGTTTTTGTTCTCTATTTGATGGAGGACCATGAGGCCACTCTTTTGTTCCCCAAACATCTCAACGAGGAATATCCAGGGAATGTGACGCGCTTTTGCCTTTCCATAGAGCAGCATATATACTTCCATGAGGACGACGTTGGGGAACAAAAAGAAAATGAGAGGAGCAATGCCAAAGATAGCCCGCTTCACGCTTTTCTGGTCAGCAGAACACGACCTTTATTGGCTTTACGAACACGACCATCTTCTGCTTGAGGCCGATAGTGCCTCCTGGTTTACCTGGCTGACCACCCATACCTCCTTCTCTTTTCGTGGACGAGATGGCCATTGCAATCTTCTCAAAGAAACACGGAAAAAGAGCGACGCAGGATACTGGTATGCCTATCAACGACAAGGGACACGGGTCGCAAAACGCTATGTGGGCCGTAGCGTCGAGTTATCCACAGCCCGCTTAGAAGAAATCGCAAGGGCATTTCAACAAACACAAGCACTTGAGGTAAACAACCAGCATGAGCGCGAAGGGGCGCTCGCTGCAAGCATTGAACTGACTCTGCAAGCAGAGAACGCGGAGCACGCGGCTGCCATGATCGACAACTATTTGATCGGGCGAGATTGCGCAGACATGCACGACCTCTCCATGTTGCGGCGCTGGCTGGCGCAATTGCCTGCTAACATCCTCTGCCGGTATCCGCTACTCTGTCTTCACTACGCGCATGTACTCTCGGTGAACGTTGAACCGGAACAGCCACCAACCAGCACGCTTGAACAGGTTGGCTCGCTGTTGCAAATAGCTGATACTCGTTGGCGAGCTGGGGGGAATCTCGCTCGTCTTGGTGAAGTCTACGCCTTTCGTGCGTACCTGGCGATGCGACAAAACATGCAAGAGCAGTCTGTGGCCTATGCTGCTCAGGCATTACGTTGGCTATCTCTAGAGTCTCAACATTGGCGCGGAGTTTGCCTCAACCTGCTGGGGGCAAGAGCATTATCGTGTGGGCAACTCACCCAGGCCACGGCACTCCTCCAGGAAGCGCTCACCATCTGGGCAAACCTGCATCATCCTCATGGGGCACGGAGTTGTCTACTGCTATTGGCAACAGTCTATTGCGAACAAGGCGTGTTACCACACGCGGCAGCCTGTTATCGGCGCGTGATCCAGGAAGCCAGGGAGGTAGGAGATCGCGAGGATCTTATCCCAGCCTTGCTCGGTCTGGCGCAAACCTCCTACCAAGGGAACGATATGGAGGCTGCGGAACAGGTTGCTCAGGAGGCATGGGAAGCGAGTGAACAGTGGAGAAATCAGGAGTTGTTGTTGCGCTCAGCGTCCACACTGGTCCAGATCTGGTCTCTGCGCGGACCCAAAACGTTCGTTCAGCAACGGCTCACCGCCTTACAGGCTCGCGTCTCCGCTCGTCCAGAACTGTTTACCTCCCTCCAGCCTCTCTTCCAGACTTTTGGGTTAGATCGAGAAGCTCGAAGCCGCGTAATGGCAAAATTGGAGCCACTTTCACGCCAGGAACAACGAGTGTTACGCCTCCTTGTCGCCGAACTTTCCTATCCAGAAATTGCTCGTGAGCTGGTCGTCTCCATCAATACGGTGAAAACGCAAGTAAAGAGCATCTATCGCAAACTCAACGTACATAGCCGCCGAGAAGCGCAAGCTGTCGTGCAACAGCGGCACCTTTTCTCAACAGAGAACCAGCCGTAGGCCTGGAGCTGCATTCTTTAAAAATCACGAGAGCAGGTGATGCGCTTTCACCCTCCCATGCTCTATATTGCCTTCCAGACAATGTATCTACTTCTGTTTGGAGGACACATGATAAGCGATTTTTCTTCACGAAAACACGACGACGATGTGCCGGTCCTGATTGTTGGAGGAAGCGTCGTTGGCCTCTCAATGGCGCTTTTTCTGGCACAGCACGGCATTCCTGCACTCCTGGTTGAGCGCCATGCCACAACATCAATCCATGCACGAGCAGGTGGCTTCAACACCCGAACGATGGAACTCTTTCGCCAGGTCGGGAGCGAGTCCGCTATCTTTGAACAAGAAACGCCACCGGAACACCTCGGCGAAATGGGCTTGCGCGTAGAAAGCCTGACGGGAAAGATGCTCGACAACACCGAAGCTCTAGCTCACCGACAGACCAGCGTCATCAATCCATTTGCAAGTTCCACACGAACAGCGATGATTGGGCAGAATAAGTTGGAGCCGATATTACGGAAGCATGCACGTGA
The DNA here is from genome assembly GCA_034438135.1 of Ktedonobacteraceae bacterium. GTDB lineage: Bacteria > Chloroflexota > Ktedonobacteria > Ktedonobacterales > Ktedonobacteraceae > Paraktedonobacter. The sequence goes on from DAOTTL010000489.1 coordinate 8,812, forward strand.
TCTCGGCAGTGATATCCGCTTTGGTACGGAGTTGGTGCATTTTGAACAACATGCTGGAGGCATCAAAGCGTTGATCCGTGAGCGAGCCACCGGAGAGGAACTCTGTATCCATGCACGCTATCTGGTGGCCGCAGATGGCAATAGGAGTGCTATTCGGCAACAGCTTGGCATCGGCTCATATGGCTATGGGACGCTGGGACAATGGGTCAGCATCCTGTTCCAAACAGATCTCAGCGAAGCACTTCAGGGACGAAGGGTGACGCTCTGTTTTATCAATAATGCGACGCTCGATGGCATTATGGGACAATCTGGCGAAGCGCGAGATCGCTGGGCGCTGTTCGCCAATCTCAAACCCAGACCCGGCGAGCGTCTCGACGCCCCATCAGAGGCATATTGTCTTGACCTTGTACGCGCGGCAATTGGCATTCCTGACCAGCCCGTTACGATTGTGAGTACACTTCCCTGGGAACTTGCTTCACGCGTTGCAGAACGCTATCAACAGGGACATGTCTTTCTGGTTGGTGATGCAGCGCATGTGATGACAACGATGGGAGCATTTGGAGCCAATACTGGTATTGCCGATGCCCATAATCTGGCCTGGAAGCTGGCCCTCGTGCTCAAAAAAAAGGCTCATGAGAATCTGCTGGCAACCTACGGTCAGGAACGGCAACCCGCTGCGGATCTCGCCGTGAGCGTATCCACCGGTTTATATGCCTATCGTTTGCCACACCATGAACAGAGAGAAGCCATTACGCGGAGCGCTGCTGAACTGCTGATGCGCGTCCGCAAACGTCCTGACGGACCTCAACCAACAGCCTTCAGTGTGATGTATGGCTATCGCTATCGCTCTGCTGCTGTCTCTCATGAGAACACCGAGGATGCTCTTTTTGAAAATGAGCCGTCGGGGTGCCCTGGCACGCGTGCTCCCCATGTCTGGTTAAGCCACAATGGCAAGCAGGTTTCTACGCTCGATCTCTATGGAAGCCATTTCGTCTTGCTGACAGGTCCCGCTGGACAATGTTGGCATGATCTATTTGTAAATGCTGCAATTCGATTGGGATTATCCGTAGAGAGGTACAGTATTGGGAAAGATCAGCCGTATCGGGATAACGAGGGCAGCTTTCTTGCAAGCTATGGGATAAGCGACTCAGGTGCTATCCTGGTGCGACCCGATGGCTTTATCGCCTGGCGAGCGCAAAACGCCACAACTCAACCGATAAAGTCTGATGAAATTTTCCTTGATCTATCAAGGTTGCTCGGATATGCTTCCCCTCTTTCTGCGCTATGACGGTCCTCGCTTCTCCGAGGGAAAAATCGGGCAGGATGTAATCTCAATACAGGAAAGGGCAGGTTGCACTCGTCGCCAGGCTCTTTGGAGTTGTCGTTTCGCCTCAACAATCAGAAACCCTCCCTTCCTCATATTGCCTCCCTTTCATTTCTTGCAACACAGCCTCAGCGACGATGCCTTTGAGCTGGTCGAGGGACGCTCGGATAAGGTGCGACAGATCTTGTTCATCAGGTTCGCTGATCCAGCGGTCATACGCTGTTTTGAGCGTGATGAAGCCGACTGCTGCGGCAAGGCTCGCGGCAAGGTCAGTCACGCCGCGTCTTCGCAACGCCTTGGCCATGGCAGAGGTAAAGAATGTGCCTTTCAGCAGTTCGCGTTCTTGCAGCCCCTGGTTTGCGGCAATCACCGTCTGACGCTGCCGGACGAGTTTATGACGCTCCTGGAAGAACAGAGGAACACTGGTCTCAAGGGCTGCGGTGACTGCATCGAGCGGCGCGGCGGAAGCCGGTGCGTTGGTGATAGCACTCGCGCAGATCTCCTCCAACATTGTCTGATCCCCGAACAGTACCTCGCGCTTATCGGCGAAGTAGCGGCAGAAGGTCCGCTCGGTGCGGCCAGCTCGTTCAGCGATCTCTGCGACCGTCGTCTGCTCAAACCCGCGTTCCTGATACAGGTCCAGAGCAGCCTGCTCCAGTCGGCCCCTGGCATTGGGTTCCCAGCGGCTCATACGTTCAACACCTCCTTCATGACAGTCATTGACATCACTTCTATTATAGAGTATCATAGACATGTCAGCAACTGACATTGCTTTTTCGCTTTACCGAGAGTGATCTGTGGCATTTGGCAGCTATCTTCAATGCCCGATCTAGCTACAATGGTTGACATTACACTGCTATCAGGATTCGGCCAGGATTTCGCTGGCACCATTGAGAAGGAGTACACAAGATGCGTTATATGATCAATTTTACATTTATTCCAGACCGCCAATCAGAAATTCAGGCAGTCCTTCCAGAGGAGTTGGCACATATCAACCTGTTGCGAGAGCGTGATATCATCGAAGAAATTTACCTCATTTCCGATAGGAGTGGCGGTTGGATTGTCATGAAGGGCGAGTCGAAGGAAGAGATACAAAAGACGTTGGAGGCATTCCCCCTCTATCCACATATAGCGCCGGAACCGGAAATTGTAACGCTCAGATAGGTATCTCAAAAGGCAAACCAGCATCAATCAATACCTTTTTAAAGAGCCTGAGCAGGTCTCGACATATCCGTAGTGGGAGGTCTCGAAAGATCGAAATGAGATGCAGGACGGACCTGGCGCAACCCGGTTCGTTCTGCATCTGCTTCTTATGGGGGATCAAAAAAATTGGAAGCAGAAAGTGCCTGCCTCGCGGCAACCCTGCCTGCTTAATCCTTCCAGGGAACCGAAAAGGTCCGGTTATAGGAAGCAGAACTCAGAACAAAAATCAATTGGTCGCTCTGGTCTCGTCCGCTCTGGATATACACGATAACCTGGTAGGAACTCCCTGAACTACCCTCTCCCGCGCCCGGGCTAAATTTGGCGGGCAAGTTTGTGCTGCTCACCGTCCAGTTCAGATTACCGGGCACGGTACTGAACAGGACGATATTCAGCGTACAACGATAGCCCGAGTCAATCACGCAGTTCGCTGGCTTTAAACTGGCCGGAGTAATGGTCAGCATCAATACAGGAGGGTCCACAATCGAAGTTGGCGTCGGAACCACCGGTCGGGTGGTCGGAGTAGACACAATCTGAGTGGTCGCGACAGCTCTAGGAGTAGATTTCAGCACAAGTCGGGCCGGAACGGTGGCCTTTGGAGTTGGCGGAACTTGCACCAGGGCCTGCACGCCTGGCACTGATATATATAACTGGTTATACGAGAAGCCCACAAAACAAAGCACCGCGATAACCAGTGAAATCAATGCAATGCTGGTACTGCGCCAACGAAAAAATCGCAGGATCGACCGTTTTGGTGACTTTGGAAGTAACGGCAAAGGCGCGGATGGCGTATCCATCGGTGGCATCGGCGGAGGCGAGTACAACTCGTTTTTCTTAAGCCATTCGCGCAGCGCTTCTGCATTTGGATGCCCGACATGTTCAAACACATTCAGGCTGGCTTCGCCCAGTTGTTGCGCTTCTGTGCGTTGCCCACGTATCGCTCGTACATACGCATCTTCCCACAGCATATAAGCTTGCTGGTCATAGGCCGCGCTCTGTAATATGTATGCAAATGTGTCTTCTCTAAGAGGCTTGGAAGGGGTGTCAGGTTGAAGCAGCATGCTACTCGGCAAATCTGCCCTTGACCAATCTTGATTCTCTTGTAAAGAAGTAGAAATGCCCCCCGACGGGCGTGAAGAGGGCACCTGTTGCACTCTCTCAGCGGACCGAACTTCTGCATCAAGCAACCCTAACTCTTCGGCATTCTTGTCGAAGAGTGTGCAGAGTCGCTCACGGAAATAGGGTGTCGGTGAAAAAAGCCCCCGCTCCCAACGACTGACCGTCGTTGCATCTGTACCAATCTGCTCAGCTACTTTGGCCTGGGACCAGCCTCGTAGTTCACGTACATGTTTTAAACGACGATTCGGTGTCATACTTTGTTCTCCAACTCACTTCGTTGTACTGACGGATTTGTAGCATCCTGCCCTCAAAATCTCATACAGAGGAGTGTCACAAAGGTTCCGTATTGTATTAAAATCCACTGTTCAAAGAGCAAAGTTTGTATTTCACACATTGCTCATCCATTACTAAAAAAGCCGTTTTACTACTAAAAATATACAAAAAAAACGTTTTCTTGTCAAGTAGCTGGCAGGATATTTTTTACTGGCCGGTTTTTGGGGTAGCTGGAGGGGGCACTAGAGTTGGGACACAATGGTCCCTGCCATGGCCATTTTCAGGCCACGGCAGGGAGAGTGAGCAGCAGATTGCTCACGCAGACACTCCACCAGGATGGTGAATATCAGCGGTTTAGAACGCCGGGTAAGCGTTTTGAACCAGGACATTGAATCCGGCCTGGAACCAGGCCCCGGAGACCGGAGAGTTGGCCATGGCACCTGTTGGCATGTTGTTGTTCAGCGCGTCTCCGCCGAACGTCGGATCACACATCCGGTCAAAGCCCTTACCATTGGGGTTCGCGGGACCTGTCGGAATCAGTGAGCTTGAACCGTCGGACTCGCCGGGAGGCTTGATCCAGACAAACGCTGCGATACCAGCGAGCGGGTTCGCCTGTGGGCGGGCACCAATGCCACCAGGCTGGTTACACCAGTTACCGCGATCAATACGCTGGTCGATCTTACTGGCGTTGACAAAGGTGTTGAGATCCGTCGAGGTGCTCGCGGCAGTCGGGCGGGCAGAACCACCCCAGCCATTGCGTGAGGTATCAATCAACATACCAATGTTGCTTGAGAAACCGTCCGCAATAAACGCATTACGCATATCTATATCATAGCTGGCTTCGTCGATGTACTGATTCCACTGGTAGAAAGTGGCCGAGCGCACCGGGTTGCCACTGATAGTCTCGTTGGCGGTCATAAATGGCTCGGTGGTCGTAGTGTAGTTGGCAGTGTTACTAATAAAACCATCCACGCTACTCGCACCGGCGGTGGCACCTTTGATTGTGTTGGCAATCAGGGTTACGGCAGGCTGGAAGTTGCTGGACCAGCCAAGCCAGCCATCATGAGCGATGTCCACGTAGTTGTACACATTGGAGATGGCATGCAACTTGTTCAGTGCGTACTGAACGCCCTGGACATAGACACCGCTGGAGTTAGCTGCGGCACAATTCGCGATGTTCAGATTGGTAACCAGGTTCGGCAGCGAGTCCGGCTCGATAATCGCGGCGATACGGAGATTGCTGTACTTGGCCTGGTTTATAGCGGCTGCGATTACATCGATATAGCTTGACTCGTAGGTGGACAGTTGCGTGACGCTCAGTTCACCGTTAGACGCGAGGGCTGCGCAGTCGCGGTCGGGCAGATCATAAACCACGATGGTCATGACGATCGGCTGGCTGCTGCTGGCGGCCTGTGTCTCGGCAAGGTTCAGGTACCCTGTCAGGCTATGGGCATAGCCATTGGTGCCATTAACCGCTGCGATACTGTCAAGCCAGATAGCTGTCGAGTACTGCGCGACCTTTGCCTCTTCAGTACCCAGTGTACCACCGACAGAGGCGGCACCCGTAGTCACTTCCGAAGCCCAGTCAGGGTTAATGAACCCCTGAGCACCAACAAACGGGTTAATGACGTGTCCACCCCCACCGCCGGTTGGCGTTCCCGTCGGGATCGCGGTCGGCGTTGCGGTCGGCGTTGAGGTCGGCGTTGAAGTCGGTGTACTCGTTGGAGTCTTTGTTGGCGTGCTGGTCGGAGTCTTTGTTGGCGTATTCGTCGGGGCGGTCGTTGGCGTCGGAGTTGGCGACGATCCACCACCATTACAGGCATTCCCGTTCACTTTGAAGCTAGTTGGAACAGGATTGCTGGAGGTCCAGGCACCATTGAAGCCCGGATTCGGATTCACAGACCCATTGACCGCAATGCTGCCATTATAGCTGAGATTTGTCACAGTTACGTTTTGGCCAGATTGCGTCACGTTGCCATTCCAGAGCTGCGTGATGGACTGGCCACTGGCTGGAAAGGCGAACGTCAGACTCCAGCTCGTCCAGGCCGAAGTACTGGTGTTCTGGATGGTGATATCTCCTCCAAAACCGCCTGGCCACTGGTTGCTGACCGTGTAACTTACCTGGCAGTAGGAAGCTGCTGCGTGTGTCACATTAATACTAACAAAACCGCTGATAATTAAGGCCAACGCGCTTGCTAGTAAGACCAGACCACGAAGTCTGTTTTTTAAGAGAAAACCTGGCAGTTTGCTCTCTGAGAGACGGCGCATTCTACCCCTCCTTCGGGTGTAGCTAAAGGATGATAACAGAACCTGTTATCATCTTCCAGTTGGTACATTTGCTTCGCTGGTGGTACCTTTACTTTCCTGATCCACTCCTGGTGGCGTACTCCTTTCAGGTTTGGCATTTTCTCTGCTCTTCTCGCCGCTAGAATACGGTCAGAAGCCTATTTCCCCCAGGCATCCATGCCGCAGCAAACCAGGCGTCCATCCTCTCTGCCTGTACCTCAAAATTATCAGAGGATTTACGCTATGCAACGTAAATCGAGCAGAAGATGATTTGTACAAAAACCAGGTACCGTCAGCACCTGCACAATCGATAAATAGCATTCACCGATCCTGATCACAGTGTAGAGGGCGGAAGGAGAGGAAACCAGAACAGGTAGAAGTCACTTAGCAGTCAGAAGCACGTCATATAATTCCCTGCGGAGAGATACTGCGTGACGTTACAGACAAGAAGTAGGACCCACACGCACGGCATAGCATGGTGCGTAAAATGTGTGTCAAGGCCGAATGTCAACGTGAGGAATCGATAGCGTCGTTTTCCCCCACACCTCATTGTTGGAGAGAAGAGAACCTACAAGTTGCACTCGAAGAGGTTCGACCGTCCGAAAAGGGTTCTTAGATAAGTTCATCTGCCGTGCTGACTACATGCCGTTCAGGGATATTGACCGAGATGAGAAACCCGACAGAGATAAAGAAGCTCACACCATTGGCCGCAAAGGTACCTATCGGACCGACCAGAGCGATAAGGACTCCTCCCAGCAATGGTCCCCGCAACTGTGCCAGGTTCCAGCAATGGTCCCCGCAACTGTGCCAGGTTGCTGCTGATTGAATTGAGCGAGTTTGCAGAGGTCAGGTCGTCTTTGTCTACAAGATCAGGAGTGATAGCCATGATGGCGGGATTGAAAAAGCCATCGACGACCCCAAAGACCAGAGCCTCGACGATCAGATGCCAGAATGGAACACGTAGAGTCGAACGGATGCTACGTGTCATGCGATTGATTATTGGGTAACGACGAGCGCCGCACTGTGAGCGGGAATGCTGATCACGATTTTTTTGCCAGAGACACTCACTGACACTGACGAGGGGCTGAACCCACCACTCACGCTCACTTGAGAGCCAGCGATCGTGATCGTTGTGGAAGTGAGCGATGGACCGGTCAAAACGTACTCATGGGCTTTGCTTGCCGATGAAGAGAGCGTGATTGTCGTTGCAAGCACATTATCGCTTTCATTGTTCACAATCACATTGTTCCCGATCCCCCACGCTGTAATGCTCGAACCGCCGGAGACCGATGCCGCGTGGAGTGTACCCGCTCCAGCTAGCTCCCAGAGTAGTTCGCCGTAATAGACGCCCTGGACGCCTGTAGGCGTTAACCCGGAGAAGGTTATTGGAGAGTAGTTCAATACATACTGCGTCGAGGTTCCACCGTGGAAGTTTACGCCAGCACCGCCGTGTGATACGATCCCGTACATGAAATCCAGCGACCACAGCGCTGCCGCCTTCACATTGCTCACACCAGCTTTACCACCATCGAAATAGGAATTTGCCTCGGTCATCCGCCACTGCGAAATCCCGTTGGCCGATTTTGCGCTTCCCAGGATACTCTCAGCGTCGGGCAACTTCCCGGACGAATTGGAGGCAAGCATCCCTGAGATGGTTGCAGTCGTCTCATTGCCGATGTACATGTGCTGAGCTAAGATCTGGAGATGGTTGTTCTTTTCGTGCTCAGCGAAGGTTGTTGCCCAACTGGGACTGTTGTCGGCTGCACCAGGACCATCAAACTCCGCGTTCGGAACCTTTGCTATGATCGCTTTTACATATGAATTGTATGATGACTCATAGCCACTCTCACTCGTATAGAAATTCGGCTCGTTGCCAATTTCAAATGCGAGCAAATTACTTCCTAAGGCATTCGCGACGAACTGTGCTTCCGAGGCAGCGTTGGCACTGGTATTGGTCTTGAGATTGATTCCATAGAGGGCCTTCCAGCCCGTTGCCTTTAAGAATGCTGCAAACTTCGTTACGTCGGATGGCGCGATCTGGGTGGACGATCCACCTGAACCGTTGGCATTCCAATTGACGATATCAACTAGATTACCACCCACGCGCAACACACTGGGTCCGAGCAACTTGAACAATTTTACCAGATTGGTGTTGTTCACCGTGAACATCCCAGCGCCTACACGATCTTTTTCGTAGCTGAAGCCAGCGAAGCCTGTACCTACGTCCCCATTGCTCGCCGAGTTTACTGAGACCGTCACATTACTTGTGGCCCTCGACTGACTTGATGCCGCAAACGTTGCGATACTACTGAGGCTAAACAGAGCGACCAGGGCGACAAGAATGACTATAAACGTGCCTTTCATCATATGATTACCTCCTTGTTCTTTGCTAAGAAATCGACATCCTGTCCTTAATACCTTACGTTCCACCTTTCACTATCGTTTGCTGAGATGGAAGTGCATTGAAAAGAGAAGTCAATGCATATACACTGCCTCTATCAAGGTCTGTAAACAGAGCATTGTAACACAAAAGACGCGAGGATGGCAAGTTAGCTACCCTCGCGTCTTACTACGAACAAGTCAGGAAACTCATTCAGGAGGTACTACAGGGTGAGCCGTTGAGGGTAAAGGAGGTTGGCGGATTATTACTACCACTCCAGCCTCCATTAAAGCCAGGAGTGGAATTGAGTGTGCCACCTGGTGGGATCGAGCCATTATATGACAGGTTGGTTATGGTGACTTTACTGCCACTCTGCGTAAAGTTGCCGTTCCAACCTTGCGTGACCGTCTGCCCATTGGGGAAGGTGAATTGCAAGGACCAGCTATTAATGGCCGTGGTTCCAGTATTCTCAATGCTAATCGTAGCTCCAAAACCACCGGGCCATTGATTATTCACAGCATAATGGATAGTACAACTCGCACCATTGACAGCGGTGGGCGTTGGCGTCAGTGGGTGAGCTGTTGGTGTAGCCGTCGGCGCGTGAGTAGGCGTCGCGGTCGGTGATGTGCCTACCGTCGGTGTCGGCGCGTGAGTAGGCGTCGCGGTCGGTGATGTGCCTACCGTCGGTGTCGGCGTGTAAGTGGGCGTCGGTGTCGGTGTCCCGCCAGCAGGCGGAAACAGGATATCGACATCGGCCAGAGAAATGGCAATGTTAGACTGCGCCCAGAAACGATGGTAGTCAAAGGTAGGCGCGGCACCACCATTAAGGTAAGCCTGGACTTTGGGCCATTCGGGATCTTGCATATATTTCGGGCGCTCAGAAACGAAGTTCAGCGACGAGTTCAACGTCGCGCCCTGGGCATTCTTGCCGGTCCAACCGGCGGGAATGTAGACAGAATCATCGAACTGGCTATAGTCCGTGCGCACCTCCGGGTTGGAGACGCCGATGCTATCCGAGTAATCGCTCAACATATCGTTAAGCAAGGTTTGAGCCAGGGTGCGCGAGGAGGTGTCGCCAGTTTCGGCAGCGTAGTACAACAGGGTCTGAGCCAGGCCCGCTGTAACCCCAACATCCTGAGTCGTGTTAACCACCGTTACGTGCAGACCCGAGTTATTTACCGAGGTCGTGCCTGATGTCCAGTTACCACCCGGCTGTCCGCTCCAATTCAGGGTCGAGGGAATAGCATAGGTGCCGTTGGCATTGACTGTCGTGACCGATTTGGCCCAGGCAACCCACTTATCCAGCAATGGTCTGACAGCCACATTGCCAGTCTCGTAGTAATATTCGGCAAAGCGTTCCATCGACCATGCCTGATAGCCGAACCAGTTGTTGCTGGGCGGATCATGATAGACTGGTTCCCAGTCGTAAGCCTCTCCATAGAAGGTTGAATCGCCAGCCGGAGGCGTGCCGTACTGACCATTCCAACTATTGGTCGCACCTCCAGCGATGGCACCTTCATTGGATTGGAGCCATGTAAAAAACTGAATCTGGCGTTGCAAACTGGTAGCCCAGTCAGCGGACGCGGTTGGAGATTTTGGCTCTAACGCTGGTACTGTACTTAGCGCCCACGCGGCCATAGGATTCTGATATCCCTGTGCGTCGGCACCATCGCCAATACGCCAGGCCCAATCTCCATCAGTCGGCAGCGAGCCACCCCAGGCATAGTACCAGCCGATCAGATTGGTCGAGCTGTTCTTGCCGTTGCCCGCCGGACAACTGGTACTGGTGCAGCCCATGGTTTTAAAGTACTTATCGTAGGTGCTGTAGCGCAGGAAATCGCCCATCTTCGCAGCTTCAGCGATTTCGGACGAAATTGTGCTCTCTTTGCCCTGCGCCGAGGCCCAGTTATAGGCCCAGTAAGCGGCCTGGACTGTGCGTGCATCGGCGTCGGGCGCGTCGGTATAGCGCCACTGTTGTGAGTAACTTCCCCCTGCCGCAGGTTTGTTGAAGAGGCTCAGGAAACCGGTACCGTCGTTGCTGCCCCATTGGAAGGTCTCGCATTCCGGCTGCACAACGGTCTTCCAGACCGATTCTGAAGCTCCGCGCTGGTAGGAGTTGATAAAGGCAGGATTGCTGGTGCCATCGCCACAGTTGCTGTATCCGTACCAATTATCTGTGTCTAATAGCCACTGCATCCCATAGACGTTAGAATTGCCGTAGGTCTGCGTTAGTTCATTGTACAGAGGGTCCGATCCGACTGAGACACTTGTACTCAGCTGAGTTGGGTAATCGGTGATGTTGGGGGACTCCGGCGCGTATTGCGCGGGACTGCTGGCATTGTACCCACTGGTGTTGGACTGCTCAGACGCATCTGGAATCATATATTTATCCATCGTCTGCCAGGCGTTCACAAAGGGTTGCCAGTTCCCGGTAACTTTACCATAGGTGGCCTCTAACCAGATCCAGTAGCTAAAGGTCTCCGAGGTTGTCTCATGCCCGTAATCCGGTGCCTCGACAATCAAGGTCTCAACCGAATGGTAGGGAATGCCCAACGGACTGAAGTAGCCATTCGCCGGATTGGTAATTTCGTTGTACAGGTTTAAATATTCTTGCGTATAGGTTGATGTAGCCTGCTCATCGCTTGTACCCCTCTGTGCGGCCAGGCTCTGCCGGGTTTCGATCAGACCTGAAAACACTAGCAGAAAGGCGAAGATTCCCAGGAATGTGGATTGTACAATCCTCTTTTTAGTCACACAAACCTCCTTGTTAGGGTGGACATTGCACGTTTGTCCGCCAGAAATGTCAGCATGCCATCATAGCGTGCCGTCTGAGTATGTATAACTTGTTCTCCAGGTAGCTCTTCTTTTACCTCCTTCACCTGAATTTTTTTGAAGAAAGGAGAGTATAGTATTTCGTTCTCTATTCAGGTAGTGTATATATATGAAGGTAAATACTGTGCAGAAATAAAACGTACAGGTTGCATCTCTATTGTAGCTACTCATCCATCTATGTACAATGACAGACACTAGACACTCAATGAACAGGTTGTTTGCTTGCGTGGGAGGGTTCGACCAGAGGAGTCGCGGAGGTGGTGTGACGATTAGATGTTCAGTATCTGCCTGATGGATGTTCTGGTGCCCTGGAATGGGATCAGGTATAGTTCCAGGGAATGTCACATCTATCTTCAGACCCGGAAGGAGTTGGATCTTGAAGCCACCACAGACAGGCAAAAAGGATGTGTTCTTTCTTTGCTTTTTGCTGGCGCTCAGTGCGATTTTAACGCTGACAGGATGCAGTGTGACTCCCCACGCTCAGACTCCAGTGAACATGACGCCGCTAACGGCCTCTGGCCAGGCAACACCTGGCCAATCACAAACCGCTACGCCCACAGCATCCTTTCGTCAATCCGCAGGACCCCAGACGCCCATTCTTCACGGACCCACCAACTTTCTGCTCAATGCGCCCTTTACGTTCACCGACTCCAACGGGGCCACGACCGACAATAACGGAAATGTCATCCCCCTGGATGCTCCGACCATTCAGAAAGAGGTGACGCAGGAACTGCAATATCTCCTGTTCGTTGTCGATACCAGTAATAATATAAAGGTCTACGGTCGAGGAACCTCACCAGTCTCCGCTCGACTGACTCTCAACACTGATAGCAGCGTCACAATCAGCTATACGCAGACGGTGGATTCGGAGGCTGGAACGATCTCGATAATATTTAACGCGCATTTATCAAGCAAGCAGATCGCGGTCAACTATGAACAGGAATATACTCCGTCTATGCTCATCAATGCCCAGGCCAGCGATATCGACGTAACCTTTACCACGCATCTCGAATGGGTCGCTCCGGACCAGATACCTGCCGCACCAGACAATGGAGCTTACCGACTGACCGCGCAAGGAGGAGTCGCGCTCAAATGGACAGGCGGACAACACGCGGTGGCCTATGATGTCTACCGTCTGGTCTCCGATCAGAATCAACAATTTCAGCTCCTGGCAACCGTCAAAGATACGACCTATATTGATAATTCAAACACAAGCATTCAAAACATCCATGCGACCAAAGGCATCACGTATGCCATTTTCTCTGTCGGACCAACCGGCGTTGAAAATCCCGGTGGCATCGTCCTTTCTATAGCAGCGCAATAAGGGCACTTCTCAAGAGAAGTGCCCCTGTTCAGGAGAAATATATGCTACACCAGGAAAAGATCGATTCTCAGACGCGAGCGGCGGGTCCCAAATCGCCACGCCGACCAGATTTGCGCGTGCGTAGAATTATCCAGGCCAGCGTGGCCCTGGCTCTGCTGCTCTGTCTGGTGATAGGCGGCTTCTTTATCATCCATAATAATGGCGCGACCCCCACGCCTATGGTGAGTAGCGCCGCCAACAACGCGCATGTTGCCCTCCCCAAACCCTGGTGCGCCGCGCCTGATGCCCTCTCTACCACCTTCTCCGGCACCAGCATCGCCAGCCTGGCGACCAATGATGTCTGGAGCGTGGGTTCCCAGATCATGCACTGGAATGGTTCCAGTTGGAAGACGAGCTTCACGCCTGCCTCGCCACAGGATGCCCTGCGCAGCATCGTAGAACTGGCACGTGACGACGTCTGGGTCGTCGGTGAACAGCAGACAGACAGTATGCCTTCTCATGCCCTTGCTGTCCACTGGGATGGGACCCAATGGCAGAGCGCAACGCTTCCTGACGCGGCACAGGGCGGGAAAAACTCCCTGGTTTCTGTCTCCGGCAGCGCCGCCAACGATATCTGGGCCGTGGGTTTTGCTGTGCCACTTCAAGGATCAATCGTTCCACTGCTGGAACACTGGAATGGCACTCAATGGAGTATTGTGCACCTGAACGCATCCACCAGCATGGAGTTGACCAGCGTCAAAGCGCTGACAGCGCGGGACGCCTGGGCCGTTGGCTATACTTATGGAGTACGTGCGGGCAAACAGTTCGTTCAGCCCCTCACTGAGAACTGGGACGGCTCAAAATGGAGTTCGGTCATTAATCCAGATCTAAGCGCGGCAAGTGGAGGTAATCTCTACAGCATAAGTGGAGACGCGACCAACGACCTCTGGGCCGTCGGCAACCAGAACAATGGCAGCGCACTGCTGACCGAGCACTGGAACGGGAGAGCGTGGAGCATCGTTGCTAGTCCTGCCGTACCGCCAGGCAACAGCAACTGGCTGGCCAGCGTAGTAGTTAACTCGCCGGACAGTGTCTGGGCAGTCGGCAGAGTTACCAGCAGCCAGGGTGGTTACCAATCCTTTATTGAACATTGGAACGGACTTCAATGGCAGGCGATGCAAGATCCTACCGGCAACGCGGGTGAAATGGATGCCGTCGCGATTGTCGGCCAGCAATTCTGGGTCGTTGGCCTGCCCAGAACTGGCGGTGGCCACGCCTTTATCGAGACACTTTGCCCATAGCGCCCAAAAGATAGGCAAGAAATCTTATATGCAAGGGGCTATCAATCCCAGAATGAACCTGGCCAATTCCGAGATGCATGTAATATTTGCCTTGTAACTCACAGGATCAGGGAAAGATTCTGGAGAACATGGAAGTTAATGGAACCAAAGCAAGAAAAGGAAAGCAAGGAAAACTATGTCAGAATATCGACCTAAGCGCAAAAGTCTCTGGAAACAGAGACGCCTCTACGCAGTGTTAATCCTGCTCGCGCTGCTATTGTCAGCCGTTGTCGGGAGCCTGGCGAATATTCCCGGAGCGTACGCGGCTCACCGCACTGGCCTTCCCAGGTGCGGTCGGCTTCGGCAGCAACGCAACCGGCGGCAGCAATAGCTCGGTCTACCACATCACTACCCTCGCGGATTCCGGCTCCGGCTCGTTCCGAGACGCAGTGAGCAAGAGCAGCCGCGTTATCGATTTCAGCGTCAGCGGATACATCGATCTTGCCTCTGCGGTAAGTGTGGCCAGCAACCTGACCATCAACGGACAGACTGCGCCAGGTATCGGCATCGGTATCATGGGCCGCGAAGTCTCCTTCAGCGGCTCGTCGAACGATATTGTGCGGAACATCCGCTTCCGACAGGGTGATCTCGACCCGGATAGCGGGAAAAGCAGTCTTAACCTGCTCAACGCCAGCGACTTGATCTTCGAACACATATCTGTCGAGTTCGGACAGTGGAATGACATCGACAGCGTGGGTGCGAAGGACATCACGATCCAAAATTCGATCATCGCTGATCCGATCGGCCAGCAGTTCGGCGCACACACCGAGACCGGACATTACACGTGGTACCACGACTTGTTCACCAACTCCCATAATCGCAATCTACTGGCTAAGGACAACACGCAGTTCATCAACAATGTGGAGTATGACTACCAGGCTGGCTACACCGCTGGCGACTCCAGTGGCCATTTTTCCCATGACATGGTTGGCAACTACTTCATTACGGGGCCAGCGACCACAAATCCCTCGGACACGTACTTCCAGATGGACAACCAAGCGGTGTACCACACCGGCAACTATCTGGACAGCACAAAAGATGGCAAGCTCAACGGGCAATCGCTCGTCCTCGGCGGCGGTGCCACCTCGTTGTCGGCACCGTGGTCCCCCACGACGAAGAGTATTCCAACCAGTAGCGCGACGAGTGCGTATAGCTACGTAGTCGCTAATGTAGGTGCACAACCACGCGACCAGGTGGATGGTCAGGTGGCCGCCAACGTCACCTCGCTGGGCCACACCGGAAGCCTGTGGACGACCCAAAAATCAACCGGACTGAGCAACGATGGTTACGGCAACGCATGAGGCCCGGTTGCCGAACCCATCAGGGGTGTATGAGTCATTCCCGATTTTGATCCTTTCGGGAAACCCCTCTTTCTGTGGAAACTCGCACAGATCATTGTGAGCAAATATGAGTCATCCCTCATAACTACTCAGGTGCCCTCTGTTCGCCGCCTGCGGCGGCGAACAGAAAAGGGGTATCGAGCAACACGGGCGGGGTACCCGCCCGTGTTGCTCGATACCCCTTTTCTACCTGCGAGTTGGGGCGGTTTCGGCAGAGGGCACCTGAGTAGTTACCATCCCTCACTTTCCTGCGGCTTGCAAAGCCGCCCCACCCCCCAGAAAAGGGAAGAATAGCTGAGTTTGGAAGCAGCTTTGCTGCTTCCAAACTCAGCTATTCTTCCCTTAAAATCTGGCGGCTACGCCGCCAGAAAGAGGGTTTGCTCATTTTGCCAAAATGAGGGATGATGACTCATACGCCACTCCTACCTTAAGGATGCCTTTTCCCGATATTCTGGAGAGATAGGACTCGTTTTGAGGGGAGAGCAAAAAGAGCTTATGGGCCTGTCGCCACTATCACGCGGCTGTACTTAAAAATATTGGCTTGCTCAGCCCTGAATTGCAAGCAAGAACAGGGATAGATATATCATGTTATACCACTACACGTTATCTGAGAGAATCCTTTTATGATGACCTCCAAATGAGGACAATTCCATTTTCCCTTTCTCTGTTCTGTAGATGCTTTGTATGTGTCGTTAGATGCTTTGTATGTGTCGTTGCTATGCTCAGTCCAGATAACGTATGGTTATTCCGGAAAACGATCCCACAATGTTTTATGGAGATTTTTTGAGGAAGGAAAGAACAAACACCTATGACAAGGATGTTCACCAGATTCCAGGTGGCCAGGCAGCGCAGTGTCAGCGTCGCGGGCGTGGCACTCCTATGCCTGTTAATTTCCACACTGGCAGTCGCAAATTCATTTGAAACCCCGCACGCCTTCGCGGCGACCAGTGCCCAGGTGATGATCAATGCTGGACAATCGCTGGGCCAGTTAAGTACCATAAGCAAAGGACTCAATACGGCGGTCTGGGATGGAGATCTGCTTGACAGCGCGGCCAGCAGCGCTATCAAGAACGCGGGTATCGGCATGCTACGCTTTCCCGGCGGCTCGACGTCAGATGTGTATCACTGGCAGTCGAATACGTTGGTCGCGGGTCAGGGAGGACTCGATGCCAGCAATACTTTTGACGCGTTTATGAGTATGGCTCAGTCAGTCGGCGCTCAACCTATCATTACGGCTGACTATGGTGCTGGCACGGCTGCGGAGGCTGCGGGCTGGGTGCAATACGCTAACAAAGGTGGCGCGGGTTATAACGGTCCTGTACCAACCTACGCGGGAGGTAGCAGTACCGGCCATACCTATGGCGTTAAATATTGGGAAATCGGCAACGAGGTCTATGGTGATGGCACCTATGGTGCTGATTGGGAATACAATAACAATACCCATAGCCCGGCCACATATGCCAACAATGTCGTTGCCTATAGCAAGGCCATGAAGGCTGTCGATTCCAGCATTCAGATCGGAGCAGTGCTAACCGCGCCGGGAAACTGGCCTGACGGGGTCACTAATTCCTCCTCGCCTCAGTCCTGGAACCAGACGGTACTTTCAACCGCCTGCTCCTCAATCAATTTCGCCATTGTACACTGGTATCCTCAAAATCCAGGCAGCGAATCCGACGCAAGCCTGCTTTCCGACACCAACCAGATCGCCAGTATGGTATCAACTGTGCACTCCGAACTCTCGCAGTACTGTGGCACGCACGCCAGCGCTATCCAGATTATGGTCACTGAAACAAACTCGGTCTCTTCTGATCCTGGCAAGCAGACGGTCAGTGTGGTCAATGCGCTCTATGAAGCCGACGATTACATGGACTGGTTGGAGAATGGCGTCGCCAATGTTGATTGGTGGACTCTACATAATAACGCGGTCGCGGGCAATACCAGTTCTTCACTGTATGGGAACGCCCAGTATGGTGACTATGGTGTGCTTTCAAACAACACGTGCATCACAGGCACAGGAATTTGTGAGCCAGCAGCCAATACGCCGTTCCCTGCGTACTACGGGCTGCAAATGCTCAATGACCTGGGGCACGCGGGGGATACAATGGTTTCCTCCTCGTCCAATCAGACCTTGATTGCGACCCACGCAGTCAGACAGGCCAATGGTGATCTGGCGGTGCTGTTAATCAACAAAGACCCCAACAACTCCTATACTGTTGGACTCGCGCTCAATGGTTATACAGCGGGCACGAACACGACGGTCTATACCTATGGAGAGAACAGCAGCACCGTTACCTCAACGTCAGGTTCCGCTTCCAGCGTGACCATTGCCCCGTATTCGCTAACAACCGTCGTTTTAAGTCCAGGCAGTGGCGTCACACCCACGCCAACGAGTACACCCACTTCACGACCTACCGTCGGTGTTACACCAACAACAATGCCAACCAGCACACCCACTCCGATTAGTGGGGCGTCCTGTCGTGTGCACTACGCGGTAGTAAACCAGTGGACTGGTGGCTTTGGAGCAAGCCTGACGATCACCAATACTGGCACCACCGCCATCAACAGCTGGAGTTTGCAGTTTGCATTTCCCAATGGCCAGACCATTACGCAACTGTGGAACGGCAACTTCTCGCAAACGGGCAGCGCGGTGACTATTACAAATCTCTCGTATAACGGTTCTATAGCGGCAGGCGCAACGTTAAGCTCTGCGCCAGGCTTCAATGGTTCGGGGAGTGGCAGCAATGGTGTACCTACCAGCTTCAAGCTCAATGGTGCCACCTGCACCACAGCTTAGCCTGGTCACGTCACTCTTGTAGACACAGTTACGAGTCATGCTGCTTCTTGTACTTAAAACGGTACCTTTACTTCGCGCCGCAGGCGCGGAGCAAAGGCACCGTTTTGAGTGGTGTGGCGAGTCACCACACCACTCAAAAAACGCCAGTGAGCCGGGACGGCGAACTATCCCACCTATGAAAAGAGGATGTTGCTAACGGCAGCAAAATCAGGAATGGTAACGACTCAGGTGCCTCGTCGAAACCTCCCCACCTCATAGGAGAAAAGGCATGTCGAGCAAAACGGGCGTGGCACGCCCGTTTTGCTCGACATGCCTTTTCTATTCGCCGCCGCAGTCGGCAGGCAGACGCCACCTGAGTCGTTACCAGGGATGACTCGTATAGGAATCCTTTTGCGCAAGCAGCATAGTAAATCATGGCAAGGTGCTGATTAATAAGCCATATTAGTAAACAGAGTGGGCAGATATCATAAAAATGTTACTCTTTCCTGAGTAGGCAGTTTTATTGCCCATTATTGGTAAACAGAGTGGACAGATACCCTAAAAAAATGTTACTCTTGCCTGAGCAGGCAGTTTTATCGCTCATTATTCATGAAAGAGTGTGAAAACGGTACAGTAATTTGTCTGATCCTGTAAGAGAACCGCTTCCTATCGTAAAAAATCATAAGCTCGCAGATACATGACACTGCCTGTCTAAATCATGTACAAAGAGGAAGAGCTTGTGCTTTACCGTTGCTTTTTGCAACGCAAGAAGTCCTGTAGTCAAATGGCCATCGGGATAGTGTCACCAATCAGCAATGGAGCCTGGTCCACATTTCCTAAAAGAGCATGCAATGGGCCATATCTGCCTCTATTGCACAGAGCACCAGCGTCTCATTCACCAGAGAAAGGATTGGCTCTGGCAGAGAAGAAGCGTGCTCTTCATTTTCAAAGGCACATTGATAGGTCCTGAGCCACAAGGAGGATTCACAGCATGTTTCGTCAACGCACGATGCGACTCGCCTGTCTCTTGAGTGTATCGCTCACGATAGCTATGCTTATCGGGCTATTTGGAGCGACGCAGGCAAGAAACATACCGACTGCCTACGCGGCAAGCAACACCAGCCAGTTCCACGGCCTGAACTGGGCGAATCCGAACGACAACTTTATCACCGGCAACCTGGTCCCAGTCGGTCTATCCACATCGGACAGTTACTCGACCACGTACACGAAGGCGACCGCGGTCCTGAAAGGCTTCCAGAAACTGGGGGCCAATACGGTGCGGATGCCATTCAACGCGGCGACCGTATCCGGGTCGTGGTGGAACAGCTACACCGGAGCCATGGACGCAGCCAGCGCTCTGGGCATGAATGTGGTCCTGGCACCATGGCTGCAAGGCGGGAATATCGGCAACACCACGTCGTTCTATAATATGTGGAATGTGGTGATCAATAAGTATGTCGGGAACAGCCACATCTACTTCGACATCATGAACGAGCCTAACGGCTACAACGCCACCGACGAGGACAATGTCGCGGCAGCCTGGGTCGCGAACTACTCCAACGTCCCCAAGGGCCGGATCCTCGTTCCCGGCGCGTACTCAGATCAGAACCTGTGCACGGTAGGTGCCGACTCGCGCCTGAATGGCACCCTATTGTCGATCCACATCTACGGCATGTTCGGCGACTCGCATACCACCGAGTCGGCCTGGGTCACTGACTTCGAGAACGAACTCTGCGGCTACTCCAGCCGCGCAGTGCTGACGGAGTTCGGTGTGCCGATGAACACTGGCGTGAACTACGACGGTCCCAAGAACGGCAACAATAATCTGTCGTACCTGTACGCGATCACCGATACCGTGCGTAGCCTGAGCATGGGTTCGATCCTGTGGACTGGCGTCAAGCAAACCACCCAGACGAATGGCCCTGGCCCCTGCGAGAACGCATCATGCGCGATCACATCGCTGAATGGCAGTGGCACCAACCTTTCGCTGAGCGTCACCAATCAGTCCGGCCTGGACCGCCTCCAGTATGGTTGGGGCCAGACCAGTAACGCTGGCGGTACTGGTAGTAGCAGCTTCACACCGACGGCTGGTACCCAGTACATCATAGTGAATGACAATAGTGATCAAAACCTTGATGTAACTTCAAGGTCGAAGTCCAATGGGGGACTGATCGATCAGTGGCCCGACACTGGTGCTACGAACCAGGAGTGGACCTTTGTCGCCGTCAATGGGGGCTACAAATTAATCAGCGTCAATAGTAGCCTGCTGCTTGATGATCCCGCTGGCAACAAAACGGAGGGAACCCAACTCGATCAATGGAACGATACCAATGGATCGAACCAGTGGTGGAACATCGTTTCCAATAGCGATGGCTTCTACTCGCTGGCCAATCAGAGTAGCGGTCTGTATGTCGATGTCTCGGGAAACTCAACCACTGAAGGAGCTGCCGTGATTGAGTGGCCATCGGATGGTGGTGCCAACCAGCAATGGAGCTTCATTATTGTTTAGGATAGAAATAGAGGAAAAGATGCTGCCCGGTGAGCGTGGTAACTGTGCGCTGGGTATGATAGCCGATTACGCGCAGCGTTGCCGCGCACGTCAGGCAGCTGGTTGAGAGTGGCTCAAGTGTCTGGATATGACCCCTTTAGCCTTTACTTAGCTCAGGGCTTCGCAAAGTTGCATTTCAGCCTTTGCCAGACCCCTCCCAAGGCACAAAAGAGGCTCGGAGGCAGCGCGGTCGCGCTGCCTCCGAGCCTCCAAAAAGGGTGGGGAAAGAAACGACTTTTGCTAAGCCCTGTACTTAGCTACAGTTCTCTATTCAACCTTTCAGCAAAGATCTTCCGTTCTTCTCTGGCCTCCAGCTAACACAACTATTCGTTCAGCAACTAATTGAGATGCATCCAGTATGAATACCGACCTGTCCAGACAATACAATGAGAACAACAATGATATTTCGGTACAGGCAAGTAGTATCACATCAACTCCAGTATTGCATAAGTAAGTAAGTGCGTGTTCAACGCAAAGACACGCTGCATCCAGATCTGTCGTTCTGGATTTCACACCCTGTGCTCCATATATTGCATTCATCACTTCTTCCTGAATAGAGAGGATCGGGCAGACAACATTAATGGCATAAGGAGTGAAGGCATCCTGGTACAAATTACTGATAATGGTCCCGGTTGTCGCGAGCAGGCCAACACGTTTCACATCTTTCATCGCCCTCACGACTGCCAGTGATACTTCTTTACCCCAGTTAATAAGAGGAACATTGACCGATGCTTGTATAGCTTGATGAAAAACATTCGCAGTATTACAAGCAATAACAAGTAAGTCAGCGCCCAATTCCTCAAGCATTCTAGCTCTAGAGATGAGTAGAGGAACCGGGCTTTCCCCTCGCCCTAATAAGAACTCTGTCCTATCAGGAATCTGGGGGTAACTATCTACGAATATACGAAGATGCTCTTGATCACATGTTGCCTGCGTGCTCTCCACAAGACGCCTATAAAAGTCTACAGTCCCTGCTGGTCCCATGCCTCCCAGAATGCCAATGGTCTTTGTCGATTTGTCTAATTTTTGTCCCGAATCCTTCTCGTTTTGAGGAAGTATGCGCATAGATGGTCTCCTTTGTGTCTCTTCAAACGGCGGAAGCAAAACCCACTAAGATCTTATCCGAAAACCGATGATACAATGACAACAAAAACCAAAGAGGTGAAGAAGCATGGCACGGACTCATCCATGGAAAGTCAGCGATGCAACGTACATAGGACACGACCTTGTCAGCAGACTCGCTCGTTGATTAGCGCTAACGTTCCTCTGCCTCCTCCAGGGCATTACTCAGATACTGGGCAAGACTCTTTACATGCGGATGTTGCAACATGGTATAGTGATCGCCCTCAAAATTGTGAACTGTTACTCCTCTCGTCGCTAAAGCACGCCAATCCGACACTGAAACCTCAGCTTTCTCTGGCAGGTTGTTTCTGGCTTGCAGGAGCGTAAGTTGACCATAATAAGGACGCGGAATATAGTCTCGTAGAGCGTGCTTATTCAGTTGAAAAATGCGGAACAGACGAGAGACATAATTCTGCTCCATGTCCAGGGGAAGTACATTGGCCTGTTTTGCTCGTTCTAAAATGACCTCTATTTGCTCAGAGGGAGACATATGCTGGAGTTCAGTAAGTGTGAAAGAAAGTTTCACACCCAGGAATCTTTCCACATCCTCTAGAAACTCCGCCAGTATGTCCTCCTCGCCTGAAAGCTGAGTTGGTACATAGCTGTCCAGCAACGTGAGTGAGCCTACCTCCAATCCCTGCTGCTGTAGTTGTTGGGCCATCTCAAAGGCTATAACGCCGCCCATAGACCACCCTCCTAGATGATATGGCCCGTCAGGTCTTAAAGCACGAATAGCTGCGATATAGTGCGCCGCCATCGCCTCTAAGGGGGTGAACATGCCCTGGTCTACATCCCACTCAAGCGCCTGTAGGGCATAAAATGGTCGATCTTGATCCAGGCTGTGGGCTAAATCCCGGTAACAGAGAACGCCCCCCCCGACAGGATGGACACAAAAGAAGGGGGATTTTGCCCCTCTAGAACGTATTGCCACGAGGGCCGACTGAGGTGGCGTTTCTCCTTGTTGGCGAATGAGCCTGGCTAGATGTTCAATCGTTGCTTGCTGAAAAAGGGTCGCAAGGGGAAGATCTCGCCCGAACTGCCTGGAGATCTGAGCCATCATATGCGCAGCCAGAAGAGAATGGCCCCCAAGATCAAAGAAGTTGTCTGTGACACTAATAGCATCAAGATGTAAAAGGCTTTCCCAAATGTCGGCAAGTTGTAGCTCGATAAGATCACGCGGTGCAATAGATGTGCTTTGAGGCGTATACCTCGCAGAATCGAGGGGCGGCAACGCATGGGTATCCAACTTGCCATTGGGCGTACGTGGTAGTTCTTGCAAAATCTGAAAGTGAGAAGGAAGCATATGTACTGGCAAGCTGTTCGCCAAAAACGCACGAAACTGACTGCTAGATGGCACTGGCTCGAAAGCGGGAACGAGATAGGCGATCAGTGATGTGCCGAGGTTGGTATCTTCGTGCAGGCTTACCACTGCATCCTGTACAGCCGGGTGCTTGCACAAAGCCTCCTTGATCTCACCCAATTCCACCCGTATACCCCGGACCTTGACTTGCTGATCAATGCGGCCCAAGAATTCCAGGCTTCCGTCTGAGTTATAGCGCACCAGGTCTCCCGTATGGTAGAGCCGTGCTCCAGGCTTCTGGCTGAAGGGATCGGGCACAAACCGCTCCGCTGTCAATTCAGGTCGCTGATAGTAACCACGAGCTATGCCGCTTCCCCCAATGAAGAGCTCGCCAGCTACCCCAATCGGAACAGGCTGTCCTCCCGCATCGAGCACATAGAGCTGAGTATTGAAAATTGGGCGACCAATAGTTACCTTTTCACCAGCATTACATGCTGCAATTGTTGACCAGATTGTAGCCTCAGTCGGTCCATATGCATTAAAAAATTGTCTCCCAATTGCCCAACGTGCGAGAATATCCGGTGAACACATTTCACCGGCAGAGACCACTGTCTGTAACATCGGCAATTCTTGAGGCGGCAATATTTTGAGTACAGTAGGAGTCAAGGTCACATGTGTGATCGATCGCTCCTGTAAAAATTGATGCAAATTTGGGCCAGGCTGGAGCGCTTCCGCTGTGCCTAGATGAAGTGATGCTCCAGCAAAAAGCGCCATACAAAGCTCAAATATAGAGGCATCAAAACTCAAGGAGGCAAATTGCAGAACTTGATGTCCTGGCTGCACATTAAAGATGGAAATTTGAGCTTGTATTACATTACAGAGTCCGCTATGCTCGACAAGTACTCCCTTGGGCCTGCCAGTGGAGCCGGAGGTGTAAATCATATAGGCTAGATCTTGAGCTGTCACTGCACACTTCAGATTCTGATCAGCATACTCAGCCAGCAGGTATCTATCCCGATCCAGGCAAATAGCCTGCACCTGATCCTGATATGTTGACCAGCGACTTTGTAGAGATACCTGCGTCACGAGCACCTTTACCTGGCTATCAGTCAACATATAATCCAGTCGCTCCTGTGGGTAGCTGGCATCCAATGGTATATAGGCTCCTCCCGCTTTGAGGATACCCAGCACAGCCACTGGCATGTCAAGATTACGCTCCACACACAATCCAACCAGCGTCCCACGTCCAACCCCGACCTGACGAAGATAGTGAGCCAACTGGTTGGCCTGTCCGTTGAGTTGACGATAGCTCAGTTGTTGCTCTCCATAGACAACGGCGACGGCATCGGGAGTGCGATCCACTTGCCGTTCAAATAGCTCGTGGACGCACTGATTGTCAGGGAAAGGCATCTGCGTAGCATTCCACTCTATGAGCATACGATTGCGTTCTTGATCTCCTAAGAGAGGAATTGTACTGATGGGCTGATGCGGACTGCTGACCAGCCATGCGAGTATTCTCTGATAATGCTGTTCCATTCGTTGGATCGTCTCACTATCGAAGAGCTCTGTGTTATACTTGAAGAAAGCCATGATACTTTCTTGCTGCTCTTGCACCTCTAGATCCAGATCGAACTTGGCCGTGGAAACTCCGATTGGCATGTTGTGTATCTGTATCTCGCCCAGCTTATTAAGAGGAGGAAGCGCCGGTAATTGCACAAACATCACCTGGAGAAGGGGGGCATAGCTCAAAGTGCGTTCCGGTTGCAAAGCTTTTACCACTTGCTCAAACGGTAGATCTTGATGCTCATAGGCTTCTAGCACCGTCTCTTTGACGCGCCTGAGCACTTGCCGTAAAGGAGGATCTTCCGAAAGGTCGGTACGTAGAGCCAGGGTATTGGCAAAGAATCCGACTATCCCTTCGGTCTCAGGATGAATACGATTGGCAACAGGAGTCCCCACGACGATGTCGGATTGTCCACTATAGCGCTGCAAGAGCACCTGAAAGGCTGAAAAGAGGCTCATGAAAAGGGTCACCTCTTCCTCTCGACTGAGCAGCCTGAGAGCATTGGACAAGGATGCAGAGATCTGGAAGGCATGGATAGCACCACGGGAATCTGGTTCTGCTGGACGCGGATGGTCCCAGGGTAATTTCAGTAGATCAGGCGCTCCGCTCAACTGCTGCTTCCAGTAGTTTAACTGTTGCTGCAAGACCTCACCTTGCAACCATTGGCGCTGCCAGAGAGTATAGTCGGCATATTGAACTGAGAGGGATGGCAAAACGGCAGGCTGCCCGTTGCAAAAAGCCTGATAGAGTTCAGTAATCTCATGCTGGATCAGTCCTATGGACCAGCCATCGGTCACAATGTGATGCATCATTACAATCAGCGCATACTGCTGAGGAGCCAGATGCACAAGCCAAACCCGCACTAAAGGTCCCCGATCCAGATCGAAGGGAGCAAGTTGTTCCTGCTGAGCCAGAGACAGCACCTGCCGTTCGCGCTCTGGATCAGGCAATGCTTGCAGGTCGATGAACGGCAAGGCAATGGGAGTTGCAGCGGCAATGCGTTGACGGGGTTCTCCTTCAGATACAGGGAAGGTGGTGCGTAACGCTTCATGCCGTCTCATCAGTGTGTTAAGGCTATGACGTAGCGCGAGCAGGTTGAGCGGTCCCTCTATCCTGACGGCCTTCAAGACGTTGTACATGGCACCGGCTCCCAATTGATCCAGGAACCAGAGTCGTTGTTGAGCAAAAGACAGAGGTAAATCCCGGTCGTGTGGCAACGGTTGAAGCCTCGGCAAGAGTAAGGCATGTTGAACATGCCGAGCTCTCTCGATCTCCGCAGCCAGCGCAGCAATGGTGGGATGGACAAACATATCGCGCAGAGGCAACTCAACCTGCCACAACTTGCGGATGGAGGAGATTATGCGGGTGGCTAAAAGGGAATGGCCTCCCATTTCGAAGAAATTCGCAAAGAGGCTCACCTGTTTCAATCCAAGCACGTCCTGCCAGATTGCGATGAGTGCATCCTCGATCTCGTTGCGCGGCCTATCAAAGGCCACACTTTCTTCTGCCTGTGGGATGGCAACGCTGGGCAGCCGATGTCGATCTAGTTTGCCGCTGGGAGTCAGAGGGAACGTTTCCAGCAGCACAATAGATGAAGGTACCATATAATCAGGTAAGTGTTCCTGCACCAGCTGACGTAACTCCTCCGGGTGTAGCACAGGCTGCTCTGGTTCTCCGACTACGTAGGCCACCAGACGTTTCTGGCCTGGTATATCTTCACGCAGCATTACCAGCGCTTCACGCACCCCCGAATGCTGATCCAGCACAGCCTCGATCTCACCTGGCTCAATGCGGAACCCACGCAGCTTCACCTGCTGATCTAAGCGCCCGAGAAAGTCAAGGGTGCCATCAGGCAGGTAACGCGCCAGATCTCCAGTCTGGTAGAGCCGCTCACCTGGCTGGCCGCTCAACCAGTCCGGTACAAAGCGCTCAGCGGTCAATGCTGGTCGATTGAGATAACCACGCGCTAAGCCTGGGCCACCCAGATACAATTCACCAGGAACACCGATTGGCACCGGTTGCCCGTGCTGATCTACTACATAGGCTTGCGTATTCCCAATCGGTGAGCCGATGGGGACGGAACGCGCCCCGGCAGGCAAAGCATCCTCAATGGTATAACAACAACTAAACGTTGTATTCTCTGTCGGTCCATACCCATTAATGATTTGTGTGTCCGGCAAGGACTCCAGAGCCCGGCGAACGTGACTCACCGAAAGCGCTTCACCGCCAATCAAGAGTTGCCGCACGCCCTTCAGTATCTGGGGGGCCTCGTCAATGACAACATTGAACAATGAGGTCGTTAACCATAGCGTATTAACCCCATGGATGCTCAGCACCTGCTCCAATTCCTGGATAGTCGGCTTTTCTCCTGGAAACAGCACGCACCGCCCTCCATGAAGCAACGGCCCCCACAGTTCAAACGTCGCGACGTCAAAGGACATCGGAACAAGTTGCAAGTGCGTCTGCCGCTCATCCAACTGCGCATATCCTCCGCCAAACACCAGACGGAGAACACCACGTTGTCGCACTTCTACACCTTTCGGCACCCCGGTTGAGCCAGAGGTGTAATTCACATAGGCCAGATTCTCCGCGTTCACCAGACAGCAAGGATTCTCTTGACTATGCCGGGCAATCGCACCCCAATCGGCATCGAGAAGGACTGTACCGGCTGTATGCTCAGGCAGCTGTGCTACCAGACGCTCCCGTGTGAGTAGCAGGGGGATCTGTGCATCTTGCAGCATGAAAGCCAGCCGTTCTTGAGGATAAGCCGGGTCCAACGGGACATATGCGCCGCCAGCCTTGAGGATGCCCAACACACCTACCAGGAGATCAATACTGCGTTCCAGACATAGACCAACCCGCATATCAGGTCCAATGCCAGCCTGGCGCAGATAATGAGCTAACTGGTTCGCCTGTTGATTGAGACTATAATAGCTCAGATACTGTTCCTTATAAACAACAGCAATAGCATCGGGCGTGCGAACAACTTGCTGCTCAAACAACTGCTGAATGCTCTGCTCATCTGGATAAGGTACCTGTGTAGCATTCCATGCTCTGAGCATAAGCTCGCGTTCCTGATCTCCTAAAGGAGAAAATGTCTCATAGCGTGCTTCGGCAGTCGATGCTATTGCGGCGAGCACCCGGCTATAATAGCCACCCATGAGTTCTACCTGTTCCAGCGAAAGTTGCCCGCCATCGCACTTTAATTTGAGCTGAACACGAGATGTAAAGGGATTGATGCTGAAATTTGTCGCCAGGGCAAAGCTTGACTCCTCATAGAGGAAATCGTCGAGCAGTTGAACATCGGGCAGATCTTGCAGGCTTTGATACACATGATAATGGGTGAAGTAGAATAAGGTTTCTGATAAGGGCGCACCTGACTTCTCGCGCTTTATCTTCGCCATTGGATAGCGACGATAAGGAATCATTTCTCTCTCGGTGTTAAAAGTCGCTTGAATCAGCTCTTGCCAGGTGCCTCCACTCAATTGGAGGCGAAATGGCATGCTATTGAGAAAGAGACCCAGAACTTTCTCGCCGTCACGCTCTTCTTCACGCCCACTGGAGACGATACATGTAAGTACATCCTGTGTCCCCCCCAATACCCCCATCACATAGAGATGTGCAGCAAGCAAAACATCTTTTACTGGTACAGCGGTTGTCAGGGCCAGGCGCTTGAGACCTTGAGAAACCTCCTCAGGAATAGAAACTTCGTGTTCAATGATTGTGCGCACATACACCTGGTGAGCTTCTATTGTTTTCCAGCGCGGTAAAGTCATGGGTAGCACGCCATCTAACTTGTGCTGCCAGAACTCTTCCTGTTCCCTGGAGGCCAATGCCTGCTGCTCCAATGCTACAAAGCTTTGATAGGTGGCAACGGGAGGCTCCGCCGAGACAGACTCACCTTTCAAAATGCTCAAGTAGGAATGGAATAGCTCTGAGATCATCGAAGCATCACTCCATCCATCTAAAATGGCGTGATGGAAGCTCACTGTGAACTGATAAGACTCACGAGTACGCACGTGAAGGTAGAAACGTATCAACGGCCACGAGGAAGAAGCGAAGCTATTGCTCTTCTCCTCCTCCAACCAGGCGGCGATTGTCGCGTTTTGTTCTGCCTCAGAGAGATGTTGCATGTCTGATATAGCCAGCTCAATCCCCCCTTTTTTATGAACGAGCTGCAATGGCTCACTATAGCTGGAGAGGTCGAATGAGGTGCGCAGTATCAGATGCCTTCGCTGAAGTAGCTCGATAGCTTCTTTCATCTTATCTATCTGTAATGGGGCCTGAAGATAGAAGCTGGCAACATCATGATAGATAGGCGAGTGAGGGTTGTATTCCTTGTGGAAAATCATACCAGCCTGGAGTTCACTTAGCTGATAGGCATTTTCCACGTCGTCAGGAAGACGGTCACGATCGTGCGGAGAGATCAGCGCGAATGGCTGTGTTGAGATGTTTGTCTCGTTTTGAGTTGTGTTCGCTTGTAACCAACGTGCCTGTTCATAAACGGTTGGAGCATCAAAAACCCGTTCAACGGAGAGATTGAGTCCTCGTTCTTTGGCGAGGGCCACAACCTGAATGCTACGAATAGAGTCTCCTCCAAGAGCAAAGTAGTTGTCGTGGATACTAATATGCTCAATCTCCAGCACCTGAGACCATATGCCTGCCAGGATTTCTTCCACTTCAGTCAAGGGTTGGGCATAAGCACTCTCCAGTTGGGATCGTTCTAACTCTGGCTGCGGCAAAGCGGCGCGGTCGATTTTGCCATGAGCCGTCAAAGGGAAAGATGCGACAAACATATAGACAGCTGGCAGCATATAGTCCGGCAATTGCTGCTGAGCAAAGGCACGCAATTCACTGATTGCCACGTCCTGTCTCTCCGGACGTTTCACTACGTAGGCAATCAGGCGTTTCCCGCGCACGCGAGGCTGATCATCCCGAGCAACGACCACGACATCTTGCAAGGCAGGATGCTGCTTCAAAGTGGCTTCGATCTCACCTAATTCAACCCGGAAACCACGCACTTTGACCTGTGAGTCCACGCGACCAGTGAATTGCAGATTGCCATCAGGCAAATAATATCCCATGTCTCCAGTGCGATAGAGCCGCGCCCCTGGCTGTGTGCTGAATGGATCGGGTACATAGCGCTCAGCTGTCAGGTCAGGTCTGTGCAAATAGCCCCGACTGACCCCAGCGCCCCCAACATAGATTTCGCCGGATACACCCAACGGCGCAAGCTGCTGCCGCTGATCCAGCACATACATAGATGAATTGATAATCGGGTAACCTATTGGCACCGATGTTTCATTGAAATCATCTTGCACACAGTAAACACTGCAACCAACAACTGTTTCTGTTGGCCCATATTCATTCCAGATAGCAATGCCTTCCGAGGAGTCCCAACGAACAATATCTTCCGCAAGCAGTTCCTCACCACCCACAATAAACACCCTGGCACAGCGTGATAACACCTCTGGCGTCAACTGGCGACTGAGAATTCTGATATGCGCCGGGGTCAATTTGAGGAAAGTAAAAGGTTCATGAGTTGCGAGTAGCGCGTTGAGTGCCTCCAGGCTACTACTACGAGCGATAAGTGTCACCGCCAGGCCCACAACCAGGGGCGCGAAAATACTGGTCACAGTAAAATCGAAGGCAGTCGAGGAGTAAACAAGCGAGCCTGGTCCCCCCTGTGTCGTGTAGGTCTGAGTACACCATGCCAGGTAATTTGTCAAGCCAGCATGCGTCACCATCGCTCCCTTTGGTTTTCCTGTTGAACCAGAGGTATAGATGATATATGCGATGTTTTCCGGGCTAACGACATTCGCTAGATGTTCTGTGCTTTGACTCGCGATAGTGGACGCTGCCACATCAAGTAGGATCTGCTGGCCCTGATACGGCGGTAGTTTAGCGAGTAATGGACTGGTCGTTATAAGAACAGGTACCTGTGCATCCTGTAACATAAACATCAGGCGTTCTTGCGGATAGGTCGGATCAAGGGGAACATAAGCTCCGCCAGCTTTAAGAATACCGAGCAGGCCAATCAACAATTCCAACGTATTATCCAGACATATGCCGATCCGTGTCTCAGGGCCTACACCCTGCTGACGCAAGAAATGGGCCAGCTGATTAGAACGTACATCAAGCTGTGCATATGTCAATACCTCCGCATTACATATGCCCGCGATGTTCTCAGGAGTTCGAGCCGCCTGACCTTCAAACAACTGATGCACGTGCCTGTCAGGTAACAAACATGACTGCCCCTGGCTAAGATTGGTCAGAATTTTTTGTCGTTCTTGAGAGCCGATAATCTCTATCTGCTCAAGAGATATCTTGGGATGATGTATGATCTGATGAACGACCGTCAAGAAGCTATCTGTCAGCCGCTCAAGCTGTTCCTCCTGCACAATATGAGTATCGCTTTGCATACTAAAGGCCAGCGTATGAGCATGACGCATGCAAGAAAGCCGTATGTCAAACGGTTCAGTGCAGGAATAATATTTCCAGAGCGACCATGTTCCGCCAGGGAGCTGATGGTGCAGTTGCATATCCTGATAGTCAAATGCGGCAGAAAAAAGCGCCGCATTAGTCGCCGATGTATTCCTGGTTACGCCAGTAACTGGGAGATAGGCAAAACGATCCTGATGCTTCTCCTCTTCGCGCAACGTTTGCTCCAGCATCGACACAAACGTAGTAAATGCCAGATCCGGAGGAAGCATAGTCTTGATAGGTAGATAGCGCACCAGCAGACCACACAACTCTTGCAGCTCTTCATATGTACGTCCGCTGACCTGATAGCCAACCTCGATCTCCTGCTGGTTACTCATCCGTTGGAGCAGGATAAGCCAGCAGGCAAAGAGGATGGTCGTCGGAGCCACCTGATAGTGCGCCGCCATATCCTGGATGCGAGCACTCTCTTCAAATGTGAGAGCAGTAGTGACAAAAGAACCGCTGTGAGCACGAGAGGCTTCGTCAACATGCGTAAGAAGTCGCAGAGGCAGCGGAGTAAAGGCAAGCTCTCTCTGCCAGAGCATCTCTTCGCTCTCCTCGTCAAAGCCTCCATTTGCTGTTACCATTTGCTGCCACTCTGAAAACTGCAAATATTGCATATTTTCTTCTTCGCCCGGCAGAGCTTCTGTGGTATAGAATTGCATGATATTATGCACAAGCACATGTAACGATGGACCATCGACTACCAGGCTTGGTATGCTTAACACAAGGAAATGCAGATTCTCAGCATACGTGACCAGGATAGCACGTAAAAATGTGTGCTCTGACAGATCTACAGCGAGCTGGCGTTCACCACGCAGAATACGCTCAATCCTCTGTTCTTGCTGCTCCTCACTCAAACCTGGGAGGGAGAGTATCTGCAGCTGCAATGAGACATCTTCTGCGATGACTTGCAGTGGATATTCCAACGCATCTACGGTACAGAAAGACGTTTTCAAGCTCTGATGACGCTTTAGAGTAACTTGTAGAGCTCGTTTGAGCTGCTCTGGATAGAGTTGTCCGTCCAGGCGAAGAACGATCTGTGAACGATATATTTCCTCTGCAGACGTTTGCAATGTCCACAGCCGTTGTTGATTTAACGATAAAAGAAAACCTTCTATAGAAGGGCGCGTAGCCATATTTTTCTCCTGTTATTTAAGAACAAAAGCGCTGTCATGCGCTTCTTACTGCATATGCTTTTTGCAGTAAGCAAACACCTAAGAGCATAAAGACAATCTGATCAAGAGCAATACGTTGACGATATGGCAAGGTTGGGATCCTGTCGAGTAAGTCCACAACGGCTTTTTGATCAAAAAAAGGAAGAGCAGAAAGGATAGTAGTGCTTCTCAATGTATCTTGCACCAGTCCATACATGCTGCTTTTGGGATCAAGTGTTGTATGGGGAGCCGTAAAGTTATGTTTTGGTCGCCCATAGATCTCCGCAGGCACATAGGGACGAGCAACCTCTCTTAGCATATATTTTTGTTGATTATGTGCGATCAACAGTTTTACAGGAATTTCGCGCATAACTTCAAAGACATGATGGTCTAAAAATGGCATGCGAACTTCTACAGAATGAGCCATTTCCATTCGATCAGCAAAGAGTACCTGGTTGGGTAAGAACGAACGCGTCCAGAGGTAGAGTGCCTGAAGAACTGGATCTCTACCTTTAAGTTGCCCAGGAACATCGAACTTGCTCAAAAAGACGTGATAAGGGTCGCGCCTGGCAAACTCTTGCAAAAAAACGGGCGAAAACAGATCAAGGAAAACACCCCGGCTAATACTCATGGCTCGTAGCCAGGTTGGAACTGAACCGATGGTACGTTTTACACCTGCCAGTTGTGCTCCATTGAGGTTGAGGCGTAGAACTTCACGAAATGCTGGATTTGTACGCGAAATCTCCTCTATGTGCTCGTTTTTCTGTTTTTCGTTTATGCACTCTGGATTGCTTGTGAGGTAATCCAGGTGTGAATAGAGATAGCCAGCAAAGACCTCGTCCGCACCATCTCCTGACAACACAACTTTATAGCCCGCTTCATGAACTGCTCGACTCTGTAGATATCGTGCGATAGCATGTGCATTGTGGCCGAGCATTTCTCCATGCCAGACAACATCGGAGATATGCTCGGCAAAGTCGTTCTGATTGATGGAAAGAATATGGTGTGGAACACCGACCGCCTGAGCCATCCGTGCGGCGACCGGACTTTCGTCATAGGCTTCGGAATCGAAACCGGTGGTAAAGGCTGCAAGACCTTGCGGTCGTTGCTGAGCTGCCATGCCCAGAATGGTTGAAGAGTCGATCCCGCCACTCAGGAAGCAGCCAACAGGAACATCCGCTCGTAAACGTAGTCGGACTGACTCTTCAAGCACATAGCGCAGCTTCTCGACATATTCCTCTTCGCGTAGCTGCTGAATAGGAGCGTGAGGATAGTCGAGGTCCCAATAGCGTATCAATTGCGTATGGTAACGCGATGCTAACAGGTAATGGGCTGGTGGCACTTGCAGTACATTGTGGAAGAGCGTTCGATCCTGGTCCATGCAGATAGAGAGATGCTGAAACATCGCTTCTCGATCCCACGCTGCTGGCACACCAGCCGCAAAGAGCGCCTTTACCTCCGAGGCTAACAACAACTTATCTTGCGACGGCGCATAAAACAGTGGTTTAATGCCGAAGCGATCACGCGCGGCAAAGAGCAATTGATTGGTTTCATCCCAGAGCACAAAAGCAAACTCACCGCGCAAATGCTCCAGGCAGTTTACTCCCATCTCTTCATACAGGTGAAGCACAATTTCGCTATCTGAGCTGGTGCGAAAATAGTGTCCACGGGCCTCCAGATCCTCGCGGATCTTTTCATAGCCATAGAATTCACCATTGACAACCACGCGCAGACGACCATCTTCATTCGCGATTGGTTGGTCTCCTGTGTCAAGATCGATGATACTTAAGCGTGCATGCCCCAGGCCGACGAGACCAGACGGATGCACCCAACATTTTTGCTGGTCTGGCCCGCGATGATGCAACTGCTGCGTCGCTCTTTCAAGCACGCCTGCATCGATTGGCATCTGGGAAAAGAACAGTGCGACTATACCACACATAATCAGTTTCTACCTTATTCTCTAAGCGATTGCTATGATCTTCTATTAGTTTGCTGCCTGATAGGACTCGGCCATCGCAACCAGGATCTTGCGCGTTCCCTCAAACGGTGCACGCCCATGAGCGACAAGCATATTATCCACAAGCATCATATCGTTC
The DNA here is from genome assembly GCA_034438135.1 of Ktedonobacteraceae bacterium. GTDB lineage: Bacteria > Chloroflexota > Ktedonobacteria > Ktedonobacterales > Ktedonobacteraceae > Paraktedonobacter. Next base: position 43,252 of record DAOTTL010000489.1, read on the forward strand.
GCCTGCCAGGGAAAGAAGATGCTATGTTTTTGATAAATGTCGTTAATAGCATGAATAACATCATCATCTATCCTGGTGCCATCTCCATAGTAGGCCATGCGGGGTAAATCCTCTTCCGCAACGACAGCAAGCAATGCATCTCGCACAGAAGAGGCCAGACCTGCAACATGGAACAGGTGAGCCTGGTTGAACCAGACTGGCTCACCTGTACGAGGATGATGAGCCATAGCCTGGCGCAATTGCCTGGTTCGCAGATGATCCGCACTACACCACTCGAATTCGATCTGATGACTGCGGCAATAGCGCTCTACTTCCGCGCGATCACTGGTCTGAAATCCCTCTTGCCAGGAGAGATCCAGCGCATTACTGTAGTTGCGTACATACAGGACCTGCTTCGCCAGAAATGGTTTCTTCAGTTCTTCAGGGAGGGCTTTATAGATCAGGCGACTATCTGTAATGGGCGTTTCGCCTCCGGCGGTTGCGGCCTGTGCACACCAGAAACCTATCTTGAGCGGCCAGGTATGAGCATAAGAGTTCTCGTTATGTTGCGGGATCCACTGGTAGGCAGGATATTCGGTTGATGTATAGACATTTCCGTTGACCTGCTTACGTGGCGTCGAGCGCTCTTTATATTCTAATAACTCCGGCGTAAGAGTCTTCATTAGTTGTTCAAACCTGGTGACATCTCCAATGCGAAAACCACGCAGGAGGAGCGCACCATACTGAAGTAGTTGCGCCTCCACAAAATCTTTCTCGTGCGCAAGCCAATCAAGCACATTGATGCCATTGTGCGCTGGCTCGATGACGAGCGGCATAGGTTGGGCGGGGGACAGTGAATGTGTCTTCACCAGTTGCATCTCAGCCAGGTTAACAGCCCTGGGTGTAGCACTCGCGAAGCGTGACTTCTTTGGGGCAGGTTTATTGAGTTCGTTTTGCATAGTTTTCTCCTTTATATGTGGCTGTTGCGTCAACAATTGGCGTTTGAATGTTTCCAGACGCTCCTCTGGACGTTCACTGAACGCAGTGACCAGAGCGTGAAAACGCTCGATCATCGTTTCAATAGTTGTTCCTATGAAGAGAGTTGCATTGTATTCGAAGGAGCCGATCAATCCATCGGTTTCGTTCGTCAATTGCAATTCGAGATCAAATTTAGACATTGCTCGATAGGTTTCCAAGGGTGTGATCACAATATCTTGCAGGCGGCGTTCGCCTAAAAGCGTATTGTGTAGCCCGAAAGCGACCCGTGAGAACGGCGCGTAATTCAGGCTGCGTCTGGGTTGCAGATCTTTAACGATATGCTCAAAGGGCAGATCCTGGTACCGATACCCCTCTAGCGTGGTGGCTCGAACACGCTGAACCAGGTCTTGCAGCGTTGGATTGCCAGAGAGATCGACATTCATAATCAAGGTATTGAGAAACAAGCCAATCATTTCTTCGGTTTCGCTTCTCTGTCGATTGGCAACGCTTACGTTCACAGGTACATATTTTCCGGTAGTATGGAATGATATTGCGACCTGGTAGGCAGTCAATAGCGCGATAAAGGGGGTCACACCCGCTCGCTGACAGAACGTGCGCAGTCGATCAAACTGATCTTTTGTCAGAGACACAGGTTTGCGCCCTCCACGCCACGAGCGGGCAAGCTCTACAGGTCTATAATCTGTGCGCAGTTCTTGCTGTAACGGCATTAACCCCAATTGGTGCCGCCAATAGTGCATCTGTTCCTGGAACTGTGCGTTTTCTAGCTGACTCTTTTGCCAGCCGACAAAGTCGATAAATTGGTGCCCGGGTGGGGGCAAGGGCGCTGGCAACTGCGCCCTGAAGGCTTCGTAGAGTGCCATTAGCTCTCTCACAAACAGCTCCATAGATCGGGCATCAGCGATAATATGATGCATTGTAACCATGAGAATATACACAGTATCATCGGTTCTCAGAAGCCGGATACGCAACAGCGTATCCTGATGCAAATCAAAGGGCTGATTGGCCTCCTGCTGCAACAGACGCGAAATCTCCTGCTGCTTCTGATCGGATGGGAGGTGGCACAGATCGATGGGCGTAAGGGTAAAAATTGCTTCAGGCTGGATGATCAGGTGTGCCTTTCCCCGTCGAGATTGAAAGATCGTACGAAGCGTCTCGTGACGCATGATGATCTCTCGAATGCTCCGCTGTAAAGTGTCCAGGTGCAGAGGACCAGTGAGTTTGACAGCCGTAGGAAGATTGTAAAAGGAGCTATCCGGTTCTAGCTGGCAGAGAAACCATATACGCTCCTGTGTAGATGAAATTGGCAGTTCTTTGCTGCGGTCGATAGAGGGAATAGGTGTACTGCTATCCCCGTTCGATCTCAGTGTATCAATAAAGCGAGCGAACTCCTGAACTATAGGATGCTCAAAGAGCCCACGCAAGGAAATGTTCACGTTCAGAACATTGCTAAGATATGAGGTCATCTGGATGGCAGAGAGAGAATCGCCACCCAGTCCAAAGAAGTTCTCGTGGATTCCTGGCGGGGAAGTTTTGAGAATCTTCTGGTATGCAATGAGGACCTGTGCCTCTGTAAATGTGTGCGGCAACGCCAATGTGGTAGTAGTGTTCTTCTGCACCTGATCTTCTAATGTGAGCAATGCGTTCCGATCAACCTTCCCATTCGCTGTTAGAGGCAAATCAGTCAGGAAGAGCCAGCTACCGGGAACCATATATTCAGGCAGGTACTGCCGAAGATAATCACTGAGCAACTCTCTGGAAAGAGTTGCCTGGCCCGCATTCAAAATGAGATAAGCGACAAGGCGTTTGGACCCAAGTCTGGCCCCTTTGATCAACACAATAGCTTGCTTGACGCCTGCATGACGCTCCAGCACCGTCTCGATCTCTCCCAGTTCGATGCGATGTCCCTGTACCTTCACCTGTAGATCTTCGCGTCCCAGAAACTCGATCGTGCCATCGGGCATATAGCGGCCCATATCGCCCGTTCGATATAAGCGTTTGGCCGTTCTCGGATCTTTCACGAAGCTAGCAGTTGTCTTCTGCTCGTCTCGCCAATAACCGAGAGCCAGCCCCTCATCGCCAATATAAAGCTGACCTGGAACCCAGACCGGGCATGGCTCCATAGCCTCGTGCAATATCTGCCAGCTCTGATTGCGCAAGGGATTGCCATATGGAATACTCTTCCAGTGCTCGGCTACCTGCACTACCGGGTAGTAGATTGACCAGATCGCCGCTTCAGTTGCTCCACCCAGACTGATCAGTTGGCTCTGTGGACACCGATCCCATAGGCGCTGTGGCAGACTCAGTGCGATCCAATCCCCACTGAGCATTACCAGGCGCAGATCTGGGACCAGTTCCTCCGTTACTGTGTCCATATATTCGAGCCACATCTCTAACAACGCTGGCACCGAATTCCAGATCGTTACTCCCTCCCGACGCACCAGTTGCAGCCAACGCCCGGGGTCGCGCCGCGCCTGTTCTTCCGGTAATATAAGCGTTGCACCAGCCGCTAACGTTCCGAAGATGTCGTAAACCGAGAGGTCAAAGCTAAGTGACGACAATCCCAACACACAATCCTGAGAACTAACGCTAAAGCGTGCGTTGATATCCTCCAGAGTGTTGCATACACTGCGATGGTTCAGCATGACGCCTTTAGGTTCCCCTGTGGAACCGGAGGTGTAGATTACATATGCCAAAGCATCGGGCGAGACGACAGGTAGCACCAACGGATGGTCAGACTCACGCGGTTGCAAGGACTGCTCGCTGATGCTTATAGAACACATTGAGGCAGGCAGTTCCAGCCTCTCAAGCAGGTCGGGTCGCGTGAGCGTAACGCTAATGCGGCCATGCTCTAGTAAAAACTGTCGTCGGAGCAGAGGAAGGGATGGATCAATCGGCACGTAAGCTGCACCAGCCATGCTGATCGCCAGTGCAGCTAGCACCTGTTGCCACCCTTTCTCCATCATCACTGCAACCGTGTCTCCTGGCACCACACCCGCCGCCACCAGATCGACGGCCAATTGACGAGCGGCTAAAGCGAGCTGGCCATAGCAGAGGCGTTGGGCACCAGCGACGACGGCGAGCGCCTCAGGATGCGCTGCGGCCTGACGCAGAAAACCGCTAAAGAGCAGATCGGAAGAGATGGTGGCCTGAGTAGCATTCACCTGCTCATAAAGTTCTCGTTGCCAGGTCGGAAGCAGAAAGGCTCGTCCTTGTAGATGCCAGGCAGCATCGGACTGCTCATTAGCCAACGTGTGAAGGAGGTATTGATAGGCGGCGAACATATCCTCAATCATATCCAGGGGAAACGCCTCGGCAACATAGTCCCAACGGAAGACCAGCGCTCCATTTTGCTCTGAAACTGCATGGTCAAGCAGAACCTGGGGGGTCTGAGTGATGCCGTAATGAAAGTTATCATGCCAGGTCGCGAGGGGTTTGTCCACAGAGTGGTTATCATCTATCAATGTGCTGGTAAGCACAATTGGCATCGCTGCTTGATGAACCCCCTCGCGTAACCTATTGAGTTCACGTAACACCTGGATACCCCCGAAATACTGGTGATCCAGGTCATCAAAAAGTTGTTTCTGCACAGCGGCAGCACGCTCTTGAAATGTAGCCTGTAAGCTGTTCACCTCCAACAAAACAAGCGAAGTAAAATCTCCGACAACTTGATTTATCTGAGCATGAACAGGCAATCGATTGAAAAGCGTCATATTTAGCGTAAAACGACTGCTCTTGCTCCACAAGGCGAGAATGTCAGCATAAGCCGCACAGATAAAACCGGAAGGCGTCAAGTGTGAGGCGGCGAACCTTTTTTTTAGCCGCTGCCATACATCAGGTTCTAGCAAGCCATTTAACCGGGTAAAGTGGGGAGTATGCAGCGATCCAATGGCAACGGATTGGGGCAGTTCTGGCGCTGCGGGCAGATCCTTGAGCCGTTCCAACCAGTAGGCTCTTGCGCGTTGATAAAGAGGAGTAGCACGCAATGCTTGCTCGGTGTGTACATAATCTCTAAAAGAGATTGCAAGGTCAGGCAGCCTGACCTCTGGATTCTCGTAGAGGGCAAGCAATTCTTTCCCTAGAATACGGCGGCTCCAGGCATCACAAATGATAGAATCCAGACTGATATGCACGAGAGAAGTAGCATCACTACATTGTGTGACTTGCAGTTCAAAGAGCGGCCAATGATCGAGGGGATGAATTTGATGCGATAATTGTTGCCTGACTGCCTCCAGGTGGCTACGCATCACTTCAGCGCTGGCATTGCGTTGATCATGAACACGTATCGTATACGCTGGCGGCTCTTTCAGAATGTATTGACCCTCTACTGTGACTATTGCCCGCAACATGCTATGGCGCTGGATCAACTTACGGACAGCGGTTTGCAGCATTTCCACATCGAGCAAGGGAAACTGGAACTCAGAATAGTTGTGGGTAGAGACGTTGCCCAATTCAAGAGAGCTATTGCGCCCAACGACATAGGCTTGTTGCACATCCGTTAACTCAAACGACTGGTAAAGCTGCTCGGGATGGAGTTGCGCTTGCGGGAGAAGATTGTCCTGAGCAGGAGATACATCCTGCGCCTGTTCGCACACCATAGCCAGGTCCGCGATCGTAGGATGCTCGAATAACATTCGTAAAGGCAGTTCAATGTGGAAGTGGGTACGCAAACGCGCGATGACTTCCATCGCCAGCAGAGAATGGCCTCCCAGAGTGAAGAAATTTTCTTCGACACTGATAGAATCGCGCTTCAGAATGTCGCACCAACAAGCCACAATCCAACGCTCACTTGCGGTACGAGGCGCAACTATCGCGGTCGTCACTTGTCGTGACGTCAGATCTGGCCTGGGAAGAGCGCTACGATCTAGCTTTCCGTTCGCAGTCAGCGGAAATGCTGGTAGGAAGCGGAAAAACGCAGGAACCATCACGGACGGCAAATGAGTGCTCAAATACTTGCGCAGGACCGTGGCCAGTGCTTCCTCACTTTCATCAGACGTTGAAACGATGTAGGCCACCAGCGTATAGTCCTGGTCCTCACCCTTAAAAGCCACAACTTCACAGGCACTGACCCCCTCATAACGCGCCAGCACCGCCGCAATCTCACCGAGTTCGATACGTACGCCATGAATTTTTACTTGTTGATCAAGACGCCCCAGAATGTCGAGTCCACCGTCAAAGCGATAGCGCCCATAATCGCCCGTGTAATAGACAATATCGTGCTCGCTCCGCGTAAAAGGGTTGATACGAAAGCGGCTCTCTGGCTCAGCGCGTTGATTGATATAGCCAAGCGTGCGGAATGGCGTGCGAATGACAATCTCCCCAATCTCTCCAATGCCACATAATGTATTCTGGGCGGTACAAACAAGCATTTGCGTCTCTGGCAAGGGCCGCCCAACTGGTTGAACAGGCAGCAACAACTGCTCTTCGCGCGGCACACAATAATAAGACTTGATGAACGTAGTCTCAGTAGGGCCATAGAAATTGATAATCTCACCTGCCGCTGGAAATGCTCGTCGCCATTTTTGCACGAGCACATCCGTCATTGGCTCACCAGACCAGAAAAGCAAGCGCAAATGGGATAAGGTCACCTGTGGCGGCGAGTGCTGTATCCATAATTGCACGATTGAGGGGATCGTGTGCAAAAGTGTGATCCGTTGCTGGTCCAACCAGGGCAAGATGTATTCAGCGCTTAACTCGTGGGGACGAGCGGGAATACATAACGTCGCTCCACTAACGAGCGGGAGAAACATATCGCGCAGAACTGCATCAAAGGAGAGACGAATAAGTTGAGCGCAACGATCTTCTGGCTCAATCTGAAATGTCTCACGTTGCCAGGTAAGAAAATGGCTCAACCCCTTATGTGATCCCAATATCCCTTTGGGCACACCAGTTGTGCCAGAAGTAAAGAAGATATAGGCGGGGTCGTTGCCTTGCAGTGCTGTCTGATGCTCAACATCTTCAAGTTCCGCCTCTTGCCGAGCAGGAACGAGGGGTGAAACGGGAAGAGTAGGAGAAGAAGTAAGTTCCTGGAGGTACGCTCTATCAACCTCAGGCGTCTCAATATAGAGTAAGCATGTAGCACGGGCTTCTTGTAACATTTGTTGCTGGCGGGATCGCACCAGATCGGGGTCCACCAGCAAGAGCACACCGCCAGAGAGCAAAACGGCCAGGCAGCAGGAGACAAAGGCCGGGCAGGAAGGCCCATAAACGGCTATCACATCTCCTTTGCCTACGCCATGTAACCTCACCATTCTAGTTACACTTGCTGCATGCCGCACAACATCCTGGTATGTCCAACTGATTTCGCCCTGGCAGAGAGCAACCTGTGTCGGATACTGCCTGGCTTGAGCAAGAACGAGTTGAGGCAGACATGGATACGACGATTCTACGATGGTAGTAGTGGGATCAGGTAGGAGTGCCAGAGCAGAGGACGTAACCAGTGAATATGCCGAAATGGCCTTCTCCGGCTCTGAGATACACTGCCTCAAAAGATCGACATATTGCTCAAGCAACATAGCCATATGTTCAGAAGTGAAGAGGTCCGCCTGATAAATGTAGCGAATACGAAATGTCTGCTCTTGCTCGTTAATAGCGACGCTAAGCGGGAATTTGGCACCAGGCTGAGCCAGATCTACTTTAGAGATACGCATTCCTGGCAATTCCAATGTGACATTTGGCGTATTGTTAAAATTGAACAATATACTGAACAATGGGTTGTGCAGGTTATTTCGCTCCACCTGTATTTCCTGAATAATCTTCTCGAAAGGGACCTCTTGCGCTTCATATGCATCGACATTCATTTTGTACACACGCTTGAGCAGTTCTTCAAAAGAAGGATCACCGCTGGTATCAATACGCAGTGTGAGCGTATTGATAAAACAACCAATGATGTGTTCCGTTTCTACCTGTGTACGTCCAGCAATTGGTGAACCTATTAAAAGATCCTGCTGGTGTGTCAGGCGTGCAATGAGCGTGCCAAAGGCGGCCAGGAGAACAATAAAGGGCGTTACTTTATAACGCTTGCCCAGATCATAGATTTCGCGTGCCAGGTTCTGAGCGATAGAGACCTCCTGACATTCTCCCCGTATACTCCCAGAAGAGGCCACAGGATAATCGGCAGGCAACGCGGTAATGGGAAGTGGCTTATGTAACTGGTCTTTCCAGTAGGCTACTTGTTGATCAAAAATGCCCGCTGAGAAAGATGTGCGTTGCCAGTGAGCAAAATCCTTGTACTGGATAGGTAATTGCGGTAGCGCATATTCATGCATATCCGGAATATGTGTGTACAGATCCACGAGTTCTTGCGTCAGGATGTTCACAGACCAGCCATCCGAGATGATATGATGCATTGTAATAAGCAGGATATATTCCTCGCTGGCCATCTGGAGCAGATGAATACGCAAATGAGGTCCTTGTTCCACCTCAAATGGTCGCCACGCCTCTGCTGTCGCCAGTTTCTGCACTTCTAGCGTACGCCTCTCCGGCGACAAAGCCTGTAAATCGATCACGGGCAATGCTATAGATGATGGTGCAACGATCTTTTGCCTGATCTGGCCCGCAACAAACTCAAACGTCGTCCTCAGGCTTTCATGCCGCGCAATAAGCACGTTACAACAAGTTCTCAAGCATGTCCGATCCAGTTTTCCTTGCAGGAGGAGCACGCCTGCTTCATTGTAGGCTGCACTGTCCGGTTCCAGATGAGCAAGAAACCAGAGGCGCTCTTGTGAAAATGAAAGTGGAAAGGTCTCCTGCGTCTCCAGGCGAGGAATTACAGATTTTTTTGTGGCGTTGCTCCGTTTCTCTGACAACATACGTTGAAGAAGTACACGCCTCTCCGGTGAAAGGCTATCCATCGGTGGCAGCATATCTTTATTCATTTTATAGATCTTTCTGCAAATTGAGTGCGTCTGACGACTATCTATTATCACTGAGCCGTTGATGTACCTGCTCGTCGGAAAGTTGCTGAACAAAGAGGAGCATCTCCTGGAATTCCTTCTGGTCCTGTTCGGCACGCATCTGTTCAATTATCTGCGCAAGCTGTTGTAGATTAGCTGCCTCAAAGATAGCGGTTAATGGTAGTTGTATTTGTAGCGTTTGCCGAATGCGTGAAACAACCTGTACAGCAAGAAGGGAGTGTCCGCCCAACTGAAAGAAGTTCTCTAATATACTCACCTGTTCCCTATGCAGGATAGCGCAAAAAATTCGCGCTACGGCCTTTTCTACAAGCGTCTCCGGCTCTACGAACGCAGTTAGAGAGGCTGTGGATAACTGTTGTGGGTCAGGGAGTGCTTTCAGGTCAAGTTTGCCATTGATTGTCAGTGGCAGAGCCTTCAACAGGAGAAACACGCCAGGCACCATGTAATATGGCAGGTGCTGGCGGGCAAAGGCACGCCACTCATCTATAGCGATGGTCTCTCCTTCCGGCTTCACAACCAGATAGGCAACAAGTACAGCCTCGTCCCCGCCCATGTGTCTGGCCATGACAACCGCGTTCTCAACCAGGGGATGGCCACGCAGAGCGTCTTGAATCTCTCCTAACTCGATACGGAAGCCACGCATCTTCACCTGATAATCATTGCGCCCGAGAAAATCCAGGCTGCCATCAGGCAAAAAGCGTGCCAGGTCGCCAGTTCTATAGATCCTGGCGCCAGCTTGCTGGCTAAAAGGATGGGGCACAAAACGCTCAGCCGTCAGATCTGGACGATTGAGATAGCCACGTGCAACACCGTCGCCACCAATGTACAACTCTCCGACGACGCCGGCGGGAACCAGCTGATACTCGCTATCAAGGACGTATACCTGCGTATTTGCTATAGGGTGTCCGATGGTGATGCGCTCCTGCTCTTGCGCGATGAAAGAACATGTTGACCAGATAGTTGTCTCCGTCGGACCATACATGTTCCAGAGGCCAGCACCCATTGTGCTTAGTTGAGATGCGAGATCATGCGGGAGAGCCTCGCCGCCGCATAGCATCTTTAAGCGCTTGTTTCCTCGCCAACCAGCTCCCAATAACAAGCGCCAGGTTGCGGGGGTGGCCTGCAAGAGCGTTACTCCGCAACGCTCAATCCGCTCCGCCAGTGCAGTTCCATTACTCGCCTCCTCACGGCCAGCCAGTTCAACGCACCCTCCGACGAGTAGCGGCAGGAATAATTCCAACCCCGCGATATCAAAGGAAAGTGAGGTCACAGCCAACGCTACCTCAGCAGAGCCAACACCCAGTTGTTGCAGCATACCCTGCAAGAAATTAGCCAATGCCCTGTGAGAGATCGCAACTCCTTTAGGTATGCCGGTCGAGCCCGAGGTATAGATTACATATGCCAGATTCTCAGGCATGATGTACGACACAGGAGGAATATCCGCTTCCTGCCCCATAGTTTCCCAGGCTCGCTCAAGGATAAGCAAAGGAGCAGAAGAATAGGTCAGGCTTTCCTGCAAATGCTGCGAGGTGATAAGCAACAACACTTCCGCATCCCGTAGCATAAAGGAGAGACGCTCCTGAGGATATGAAGGGTCAAGCGGCACATAGGCACCATTGGCCTTCAATGTCGCATAGATGGCAATGAACAGATCAAGCGTTCTATCTAAGCAGATAGCAACGCGACTATCTGGCCCCACGCCAGCGCGTTGCAGCACATGGGCCAGTTGATTTGAGCGACGTTCTAGCTCTCCATAGGTCAGCATCTCTCCCTGAAAGACGAGTGCAGGCTTCGCTGGATGTTCTCTTGCTTGTTTCTGGAAGAGCGTCACCACTGTTTCAGTGTGATCGTATGCCCTGTACGTATCATTCCAGTGTAGTAGCATTGTGCGCTGCTCTTCTGGTGAGAGGAGTTGCAGATTGTCACAGCTACGCTCCGGGTCTATTGCCATGCTTGTTAACGCGCGTGAGAAATAGGCTCCGATCAACGCCGCCTGTTCCCTACTCAGCACCTTCGTGCTGTAATCAAGCGACAGGCGTATTTGAAGACTCACATGGTCAATATTGCACTGAATGGTGAGCGGGTAAAATGTTTGTTCTGAGGCATAACTATCGAGAATATGCGCGTCGTTTATGAGATCGTAAACATGGAAGTGCGTAAAGTTGAATACCGTTTCAAAGAGGATCTGCCTATTGCGTTGTTGCTGCAAAAGTGCGATGGGATAACGCCGATAGAGCAGTAACTCTTGCTCGGCAAGAAATACTTTCTGGATAAGATCGTTCCATTTCTCGTGAGAAGAGAGCTTCAGGCGAAAAGGTAGGGCATTTAAAAAGATCCCAATAATCTTGTCTCCATCATTTTTCTCTGGACGCCCGTTACTAATCAAGCCGGTCAGCACATCAGCACTGCCATAGAGCAGGCTCATAACACGCATATGCGCGGCTAGCAGAATACTCTTTAGAGGGACCTGCAACTGCCGGGCAAGCTGCCTGAGAGCCGTAGAGATCTCAGGCGCAACTGGCACATCTACGCGCTGAATAAGCAACGAATCTTCGACTGTTTGCGCCTCTATGCGCGGCGGCAATGTATGAATGACAGCATCTTGTAATATCTCTTGCCAATAGTGCTGTGCCGTCTCAGATTGCTTCTGTTGAAGCTCTAGCCACACATAATCACGGAAGGACGCTTGTAGTCGGGAGCGTGGCGTTACTGCGTCGCCACGAAGCAATAATAGATAGTAATCAAGCAGTTCGGTCAGAACAAGAGCTACGCTCCATCCATCCAGAAAAGGCTCACTCATTGTCAACTGGAATGTTTCATCTGTTCTTCTATGCACAGAGAAACGAGCTAGCGGCAGCATATTCCACTCTATTGACCGCTTCTTTTCTTGCTCAATAAAGGTTGCCAGGGCTGCCTCCTGCTCATCCACTGCATAGTGCCGTATATCGACAACTCTCAAGGATTGCTGACTGCGCCGATGTACAAGCTGCAAAGGCTCTTGATAGCTCGTGATATCAAACCAGGTGCGCAGCATTTCGTGGCGTTCGATAAGTAGATCTAATGCATGCGCAAGCGTATCGTGCTCGAAAGGCAGGTGTATATGAAGTGTGGAGAGATAGACCTCATAATCGGCGCTAAACTGACTGTGGAAAATCAGGCCATGTTGAAGCATGGTTAATGGATAGGCATCTTCAATATCTTCCGGCAACAGCTGATGATCTTCAAGAGAAATAAGCTCAAACGGCGCTAGAGACACCTGCTCACCCTCACCTGAAGATGAAACGCTGTCCATATCTTCCAGGTTTTGAACCAGAGCGCGAATAGTCTGGTAGCGGAAGAGTGTATAGACAGAACAATGTATATTGTGCTCGTTCGCCTGGGCAACTATCTGGATACTCTTGATTGAATCTCCCCCCAGATCGAAGAAATTGTCATCAACGCCAACCCTTTCCTGTTTAAGTACCTGTTCCCATATCATCGCCAGGGTTGTTTCAGTTTGTGTAGAAGGTGCTGTATACGTGTATTCAAGAGAAAAACGCTGCGTTTCATGCGTTGGAAGTGCATTCACATCGAGTTTACCGTGAGGTGTGAGTGGTAAAGTATCCAGCAAGAAGTATGTGCCTGGAACCATGTAATCGGGCAGTTTCTGGAGCAAAAATGCTCGCCACTCACTTACAGCAATAGAGGCTCCTTCTGGCTCCACAACCAGATAGGCCACCAGCGATTTTTCTCCCTCGCTATCCTGCTGAGCTGTTACTACAGCATCGGTGACCAACGGATGACAGTGTAGTGCCTCCTGAATCTCTTCCAGTTCTATACGGAAGCCGCGAATCTTTACCTGTGCATCCACACGATGTAAGTATTCCAGCTCCCCATTTTCGCGATAGCGCACCAGATCGCCTGTTTTGTAGAGCACGTTTTTCACGTCTGGACGGAAAGGATTTTGGATAAAGCGCTGCTGCGTTAACTCGGTGCGGTTGAGATATCCGCGAGCCACCCCTTTGCCCCCCACATACAACTCACCTGGTGCACCTATAGGCACTTCGCGCATATGATTATCTACGATATAAAGATCCAGATCAGGGATCGGCTGCCCGATCACACTTCCCACCTCTTGCTCTACATCCCACCTCTTGATGGGCCGATAGGTCACATGTACAGTCGTTTCGGTGATGCCGTACATATTCACCAGTTGCGGTCGCAACTCACCATAGTGCTCAAACCAGGGACGTAAACGCTGGATCTCCAGGGCTTCGCCTCCAAAGATTACATAACGCAGGTGGTTCTGGAGAGTATTATCCCCAACTTGCAGCGCAACCTGTTGTAGCTGGCGAAAAGCGGATGGCGTCTGGTTCAGGATGGTTACGCCCTCCTGGCCTAATAGTTTATAGAAGTCTTGTGGCGAACGACTCATCCAATAGGGCACAACGATGAGCGTGCCCCCGTACAGCAAAGCCCCCCAGATCTCCCAGACCGAAAAGTCAAAGGCATACGAATGGAAGAGTGTCCAGACATCGCGTGCCGAGAAATGAAACCATGCTTCAGTCGCACTAAAGAGCCGCATAACATTCGCGTGCGATACTACTACCCCTTTAGGCTTTCCGGTTGAACCTGAAGTATAAATCACATACGCGCACTGATCGCTACGTACCTGCCAGGTAGGATTGGTCATAGATTGTTGCTTTAGTACATCTTGATCGGCATCAAGGCAGATATGTGGTCGCTCATAGGCAGGCAGGCAGGCCAGTATACGCTGCTGAGTCACCAGTACCGCGATATGCGCATCTTCGAGCAGGAAGGCCAGGCGCTCTTTAGGATAGGTGGGATCCAATGGGACATATGCGCCGCCTGCTTTGAGGACGCCTATGATACCAACAATGACATCTAGCGAACGTTCTACACTCAAGCCTACCAGCGTATCAGCGTTGACCCCTAGCCCGTGCAGATAGTGTGCAAGCTGATTGGCCCGTTCATTCAGTTGGGTGTATGTCAATGTCTCGTTGCCATCGCGTACCGCAATCGCACCAGGGGAAAGTACCACCCGGGCCTCAAAGCGCTGATGCAGACAATTACTCGCCTGCCCTCTCGTCTCTTTGCTAGCATTTTGCATTCCCGGACTCTGTAGTAGAGCAGTAGAAGCATCTCGCCAGTACGTAAGGTGTTTCGTTTCTAGCGCTGAGAGTAGTGGTAAAGAGGTCAGGAGAGCAGAGGGAGAATCCACGATACAGCGTAGAGTATGCATGAAATTCTGCATCATGAATTGTATGGTTCTCTCATAAAAGAGATCGGTGTTATATTCTAGCGAGAGAATAGCCTCGCGCCCGGTCTCTGCCACTCTCATAGTTAAGTCGAATTGGGCACCGTTCAGGTCTACGGGAAGAGATTCTACGGATAATGAACCCATATTTATGGCAGGGCCTGCCTGTCCCAATATGAAATGTGATAGTTCGTGTTTATCAAGCAGACTCATATTCTGCATAACAAACATAAATTGAATGAGTGGTGAATAAGCACTATCACGCTCAATATGCAATTTTTGCACCAGGATATCAAACGGATACTCCTGAGAGCGTAGTCCATCCAGTACCGTCTTCTGCACTACCTGGAGCAGCTTCTCAAAGGTAAGATCATCAGAGAATGTAACTCGTATTGGTAAGATATTAAAAAAATATCCGATAACATCTGAGAAATCGCGACTCTTTCGTCCCGCAGTTGGCGAGCCGATTACCATATCTTGTTGCCTTGAATAATGCTGGAGCCAGAGCGCAAATGTAGTGAGCAGCGTAATATACAGCGTAACATTGTGAGCGCAGCTCAATGATTTGAGCTGTGCGACCAGGTCAGCAGGCAACGTTGCGTGATATGTTCGTCCCTGGTAGTTCTGGACCTGGCAACGCCGATAATCGGTTGGTATATCCAGCACCGGAGGAACAGACAGAAGTTGCTGATGCCAGTAGCGCCACAACCGATCACCTGTCGGTCCGGCAAGCAGGTTATGTTGCTGAAGCACATACTCCTGGTACTGGTGTAGCACCGGGGGCAACGATAGAGGCATTCCTGCGACAAGACAGGTATAGCATTGAAGAAGCTCATCAATCAAAATCGCAAGCGACCAGAGATCCACGATAATGTGATGCATCGCTAATACGAGTAGGTACTCTTGTGATGACCTGACAAAAAGATGAATGCGGAATAAGGGGCCTTGTTCAAGATCAAAGGGAGCAGTGAAGACCTCCTGAAGCTGCTCTTGTAGATAGTCCTCTTGCCAGCCCGAGGCATCCACCACCGCAAACGCCACCTTCTGCTGTGCATGTACAATTTGTACAATGCTGTTATCACGCATCGCGAACGTTGTACGTAAAGCAGCATGACGATCAACCAGGTGCTGGGATGCTTTTTTGAATGCGACAACATCCATGCTTGAACTGATACGAGCCAGGCGAGTAATCGTGTATGCAGCCGTGCGGGGATGAAGAGTAGAGATAAACCATAATGCCTGTTGTCCATGAGAGAGAGGGATAATTACTTGCCCATCTGGCGTAACCGCAGCCTCATAGATTGTTGAAACCGCATCTTGAGATAGAGGCTCAGAGAGCATTGCTCTCAACTGGATAAGGAATTGGTGAATATGTTCATTACTCAGTAGTTCCTCTATCTGAAGCGTGATCGGCAAATACATTTCTACTTGCATTTTGAACTGAGTAATCATTAAAGAATCAAATCCCAGCTCGATAAACGATCTATCGAGTGTATCCGGTGGAAGGAGTATCTTAGCAATAGACTGTAGCTGCTCTAGCACAAACTGTTCAATAATCGCAAAATCCTTTGTTTGCACTGCCTGGGCCAGCAGCGCAGGGTCGAGCATATCCTCAGTTGCCTGTGCTTTATTACGCAAGCGTGCTACCACACGGAATTGATCATCTTCATAGAGTTTGCCGCAGAGTTGGCGTTGCGTTTTTCCCGAAGACGTTTGCGGCAAGCTACCCGGCCTGATGAGCACAATATCGTAGAGCGAAAGCTCATGCACAGTAGCGACTGCCCGCACCATCGTTTGAAGGATCTCGTCTATCGTTGCTGGCATAGCATGGCGCTCAATCTCTTGCACGACGACAAGCTGCATTTCCTCTTTGATAGGGATAGCAAACGCCGCGCCTCGTCCGGCTATGAGTGCGTTATGGCACTGCCCTATTGTCAACTCAATGTCCTGAGGATAGTAGTTTCTACCACGAAGAATAATGACCTCTTTTAATCGTCCTGTAACAAACAACTCTCCATCTTGCACGAAGCCGAGGTCACCAGTACGAAGAAATGGACCATCGTGATCATCCGCCGTATACGAGCGAAATGTTTCTGCCGTCTCTGTCGCTTTCTGCCAATATCCGTCCGCCACACTTGGACCTGCCGTCCAGATTTCGCCTACGCTGCCCGCCGCACACTTCTGAAGCGTTTGAGGATGCACGATTGCCAGGCGCTGCTCAGGCAGAGGTTTGCCACATCCAACCAGTAGACGCACTGCTCGATCTGGCGTAGGAGATAGAGCTGGAATAGCTCGATGTTGCTCCAGTTCGTCTGCATAAAATGTGCTCAGCAAGGGCGCTTCCGCTTTTTGCCCGCCGGTGACAATCAAGGTATTTTCGGCCAGACCATAGCAAGGATAGAATGCTTCACGGCGAAAACCACATTGTGCAAAAGCTTTAACAAAGCGTTCAAGTGTCGCGCCCTGAATTGGTTCACTTCCGTTGAAGGCGACCTCCCAGCAACTCAAGTCAAGCGTTGCTTTCTGTTCAGCCGTCACACGGTGTGCACACAAATCATAGGCAAAATTTGGTCCGCCGCTGGACGTCGCTCGATAGAGAGAGATGGCCTGAAGCCACTTTATGGGGCTTTGCAGAAACGTGATCGGTGCCATCAGTAAAACAGGAAACCCAACGTACAAGGGCTGAAGGATACCACCGATCAGGCCCATATCATGATAGGGAGGAAGCCATATGACTCCCCGGCTCTTCTCGCTATTCCCAAAGTGGCGAGCGATCATAGACAGATTAGAGAGCAAGTTGCCATGAGTGAGCACAGTCCCCTTGGGCTCAGAGGTTGAACCGGAAGTATATTGAATAAAAGCAGGAGAGTCGCTTGCTATTTTCGGGCACTGCCAGGCCCGGGTCGTGGAAAGGTTGTCAGTGTCCAGCAGGGCAAATGCATAACTTCCCCCTTGCTGCCCGAAAATATCAGCTATGAGCGGGTGAAGAGAAGAGGTAGTGAGGGCGATAGCAGGTTGCACATCCCGAATAATATGTTTGACGCGCTCGAATGGGCGGTCGTTTTTCGCGCGTCTGGGAGGATAGGCAGGAACGGCAATCAGCCCTGCATATAAGCAGCCCAAAAAAGCAATAATGTAATCAAAACCAGGCGGATAGAGGAGCAAGGCTCGTTCGCCAGCAGGTACAACTTGTTGAAGTGCTGCTGCCAGATCACGAACTCGCCTATCTAGTTCTCCATAACTTAGTCTACTTATCTCAGTCGCTTCATCTCCTAAAAATGCATAAGCTTCTTGCTCAGTTTGGTAAAGTACTCTTTGGCGCAATATACTTACAAGATCTGCCATATAAGGTTATGTCTCCTCAATTTTTTACGGTTCATCAACCCCAAAACTCCACCTACTTTTCTACAGATATACTGTAGCGTCTTCCCAAAAGGCTTACGATACATTAGAAAATGTACTCTAAAATCGAAGAAAACTGTTAGGCTTATTTGAGGCTTCTTCCAGGCTTTTTTACTGACTAGACTGCATATTGATCTTGACCCGTTAAAGTGGACAAGGTTCTTCAGGGAAGGGTAAAGACCATGCTAAAGTGGTAAAAAATCTTCACGCGATAATTTAAATTGAAAGCTAGAACTGATGAGATATCCATCTTTCCAGTCTCCATTTTTGCGGGTCAATTCCACCACCCAACGAAGCTTGAGGCTCTTGCCACGGATCGGTGAGATCAGGAAAGAAGAACAAGTTCTGCCAAATGTCATGCAAAATGTCATGCAAGCAACGATCCATGTCAAACGTAGAAAAGGAGATTCGCATGCGCCAGGGTTCTCAGGCCGCCAGTATCCTCGGTAAAATGAGCCTGGAAAGAACATAGGCAGGCTATCGACCCGTTACGTCCCATTCCTGACTCAAGAATGACTCAAACAGCCTCACAGATTACCCGGTTTACTAGATATACTATCTTTATTAACTTGGTCAAATTTAGAAGTAAATTTCCATAAGGACGAAAGGATGATATGTAGTATGCTCCAAGACAACCAGGAAGATAAAACGATTTATAAAGTAGTAGTTAATCATGAGGAACAATACTCTATCTGGCCTCATGATCAAGAAAATCCTCTCGGTTGGCGCGATGCTGGAAAGAGCGGAGTGAAAACTGAGTGTCTAGCACATATAAAGGAAGTGTGGACCGATATGCGTCCACTCAGCTTACGAAAACGCATGGAAGAATTAGCAAAGTAGGGCCGTTGGGGATCGGTCGATTTCTTTTTTGCACGGTTTCTCTAGAGCATTTTCCGCATTCTCAATGGTCAATGAGGAGGAAAAGGATGACAAGAAAATACTGTAAAGCATATTACTTAAAAGATTTGAGGGAGTTTCCCCAATGGTCAGAGGAACACGACAGACACGAACCGGAACTTATCGATGATAGTGTCGTCTACCTCTGGGATGATTTCACCGTAGTAAGAAGTCCAATCATCGCCGACAAAGGCATTGTTTTTGATAAGGTCACGTCTGATTGGCAAAACTTCTGCCGCGCGTCTTTGAAATTTGAGATTCCAGGCGACCTCCATTTTGCCTATGAGCAGGATAAAGATGAGAATATTACTAGCTCATCAACTGAAGTAGAACAAAGCACAACAAGAGAATAGCAGATTATATTCAGGCAAATTTCCTAAAATAGTTGCAGCACTTCATCCTTACTAGTGACAAGGAGTTGTTTTTGATGAATGAACTTGTACAGCATCTTTCAGAGGGGGAACATCCCGTTAGTGTAGGTGGTCCAAGCCCTTCCCTTGAAGAGTTTCGGAAACGTATCGAGGATATGGGCTATGTCTTCATCAAATTCACTGGCACACGGGGAGAAACCGCTTTAGGAGTCAAGGTAGATATGAGCACGACAGATCTCAGTCAAGCTCATTTTGCTCAGCGTACTGGCAATGCGCATGTTGAAGGCACACTTACTTTAAACTATGTCAAGGTCCGTTGCGTCGCAGATATCGACCTTGCAACCCTTGATGGCACAGGACATCTCGTCGTGCTGGAAGAAGTACGTCCCTGAAGCTCTTTTTCGATAGTTGTTTCGTTTTGATGGATGCATCAAAGTAGGACATATGTTTATTGCCAGGACAACGGGTAATTTTGATCCCACATTTAACCGCGACTATTTGCATAAGAAGCATCATAGCTCTGCAAGCCAGAGAAGCTAATGAAAAGCAGAAACTGCGTTTTTATGAAAAGACAACTATCTTTCGTTTGGCGCCTTGCGCATTTTGTTATTGCGTTGAGTGTCATGAGCGGCAGTATTTATGCGCTGGCAGCCGGAGTCGGGACACTTCCGCCAATGGGTTCTGTCTTAAATCCTGGCACTGGCGTGTGGACTTCGGTGAGCTCTGCGCAGCCAGTCCACAGCGAAACGCTCCATTTCGCCAGTTTACAACAGCCGGTGACCATTGTTTTTGAGGCTGAAGGGACCCCGCATATCCAGGCTGCCACAGATAACGATCTCTTCTGGGCGATTGGCTATCTCCAGGCGCGTTTCCGGCTGACGCAGATGGACCTGATGCGTCGCCAGGGAGAGGGGCACCTGGCCGAGGTCCTTGGACCAGAGGCCCTCTCATCTGACCGGTTCCAGGTCATACTAGGTCTGGATCGCGCGGCACAACGCGACTGGCTGGCACTCCCTGAGAATAGTCCCACCCAACAAGGGCTCCTGGCTTTCTCAAGTGGGGTAAATGCCTGGATCAATCAGGCCGAGCAGAGTAACTCGTTGCCTTTTCTGTTCAAGCTGCTGAACTATCAGCCAAAACGTTGGACCCCGCTCGATACACTGGTCATCCAGGGCGTGATGACGCAGGACCTGGATTTCTCGACCACTCCACTCGAATATGCTCTGATGGTCAAGTCGCTGGGTTATACTCGTACCATGCAGTGGTTTCCCGTCCTACCCACCGATACGCAGCATCCCTACGATACAGGTCCGTATCAACCAGCAGCTGCTTTGACGCCACTGCCAGCGCAACTGGCGTTTGGTCAGGCGACGATGCGAAGTATTGCTGCGCTGGAGCAACAGGTCAAAGCACTGCCTGACGCTATGCGTAACAGTTCGGCCAGCAACAATTGGGCGATTAACGGACCTTTAACCGCTTCGGGCCAGGCGTTGATGGCCGGCGATCCCCACCTGCACCTGACTCTCCCATCCATCTGGTATGAGATAGCTGGCAGTTCACCAAGCTACCATTTCAGCGGAGTGAGCATTCCAGGGGTTCCATTGGTCCTGATTGGGCGCAACCAGCACATTTCGTGGAGCATGACCGACGTACAGAATGAATCGACGCTCTTTTATGTAGAACAGACCGATAAAGCTCATCCTAACCAGTATTACTGGGACGGTGCCTGGCGTCAGATGCAGCAGATTGTGTACACTATCCCTGTCAAAGGGCAGGCCACGGTCCACCTGAATGTCTCTGTAACGGTGCATGGGCCGATCTTGCCAGCGGATCAAGGAATTGCGGGCGAGACGCTAGCGGTGGACTGGATGGGAGCGCTCCCCTCGACCGATAGCGAGGGCATGATGGATGTGCTCAAGGCCTCCAATTTCAGCCAATTCCGCAATGCGTTGAGCAAGTGGGACGCGCCAACGCTAAACTTCGTCTACGCAGACGACCAGGGAAATATTGGAATGATCTCGCCAGGCTACTACCCGATCGTCAAATCTGGTGCGCCCTGGCTGCCGCTGCCGGGTAACGGCGCGGCGGATATCGCGGGCAGTATCCCTTATAGCGCGGTACCGCAGGTCTATGATCCTCCCAGCCATATGGTTTTCACCACCAACCAGCGCCCGGTGAGCAATGCGTATCCCTATTATATTGGCACCACCTGGAACGATTTCGACAATGGATACCGAGCAGATGAGATCTATGCAGAGTTGCACAGAAAAACGCCATTGACCATGCAGGATATAGAGAGCATGCAGAGCAGCACACACGATTACCTGGCAGGCTTAATTGTACCAGAGTTGCTTAAGACTCTGCAACAAAGCTCGCTCAGCACAAGTGGCCAGCAGGTGGAGGTATTGCTGCAAAGCTGGAATGGCGATATGGCAGTGAATTCGCCAGCTGCTTCGGTCTGGTGGACGTTCTGGACGCACTACGTCACGGATACCTTTAACCCCTGGTGGAAAGTCTCAAACGTCCCGACCAAGAAGCATCCTGAACTGGCGGCAGATGCAGATCAGACCTCGCTGGACGAGGATCTGGAGACCTGGACTTTGCATGATCCGCAGAACGCGGCTTTCACCCTGCCCAACGGCACCAGAAGGGACGCGAACTCGGTCATGCTCCAGGCCTTTCAAGAAAGCGTCGAGGCTCTCAGCAAGACGTTGGGGAACAATCCTGCTCAATGGCAGTGGGGCAAGCTGCACACCCGCGAAATTAGCTCGCTGCTAGATGTGAAATCGCTCAGTTATGGTCCCAAGCCCAGTGGAGGCGATGATTGGACGTTGCTGGCAGCCGGAGCGGACCCGCTCAGCGCAGCCAATCCAACGCTCACGCCATCCACGTACGGACCAAGCTGGCGTATCATTGTGGACTGGGGTACCGGACAGGCCGAGGGTATCTATCCCGGCGGCC
Source organism: Ktedonobacteraceae bacterium (assembly GCA_034438135.1). GTDB lineage: Bacteria > Chloroflexota > Ktedonobacteria > Ktedonobacterales > Ktedonobacteraceae > Paraktedonobacter. The sequence goes on from DAOTTL010000489.1 coordinate 65,031, forward strand.
AGGATGAGAACCCGGCCTCGCCCTGGTACGAGAACCAGATCTCTCACTGGTGGAACGGGCAATACTATTCACTGATCGATGGCGCAACTGCCCGCCAACAGTCGGGTAGCGTCGTCTGGACATTGAGCAAATGAAGAGACAACAGATGAAAAAGACGGCCCTGGCTATCCTGAGTGTCGTTGTCAGCGTGGCAGTCAACTGGCTCGCCCTGCTGGCTGGCTGGTGGTGGATTACCCCTGTCGTGGGCCTGCTGATCGGCCTGTTCCTGCGCCCTGTTGCTCTGGGCTTCTTGCTTGCGCTCTGCGCAGGCGGCCTCAGTTGGGGGCTGCCGCTGGCTCTGCTCGCACTGCACGCGCCAGTACAGAGCATTGCTAACGCCATCGAGAGCATCATAGGCCTCTCATCCACTGGCGGCGTGGCGCTTATCGTCTTGACCATTGTACTTGGCTGTGTGTTAAGCATCATAGGCACATGGGTAGGCGTAACTAGCAGAGGCCTGTGGCATGCAAACATGGAACATCTCAAAAGTGAGAAAGGGAAGAGGTAAACAACCACAGTTTGCACCAACATGCGGATCAATCGTTTATCCATGCGTGCGTCTAACTCAGCTTAGATTAACCTCTCCCAGTGTTAAAATCTGGGCTGTTCCATGTTTGCTCGTTCTTGACCAACTACATGTCAGGCATGCTTTTCCTACGATTGCCGTGTATGAGAGTATCAGCTCCTTCTTCTCGGTAACGGGCCTTCAAGCGGTACAGGTGTCGCTGCGTGCAGCCAAGCAGCTCTGCCGCTTGCTCGGTACTCATAGTTCCGGCAAGAAGTTGACTCAAAATCTGGCTGCGTTTTAGCTCCTGAGGTCTCAATGTCACTGTTTGTTCGAAACAGGCGTTCTCACTGTCATCAACATCACTGATACATAACAATTGCCGAGACTGCGTGCCAATATATCCCGTCTCTTGTAAAAGTTGAAGGTAGTGCGTCTGTGTTGCGACCGTTTTGGGGTGGGCATCTCCCAGAGATTGAGCGCGGATCTTCAAGGCTTGCTCAGAGAAAATGATTGCCTCGCTCTGCCTCCCTAGTTTATGCTGGAAAATAGCTAGATCGTGCAGTATTTGAGCCGTTTCAGGGTGATGTGAACCCAGGTGCAACTCTCGAAGAGCCAGTGCGCGTTGGTACAACAGTTCTGCTTGTTGATACTTCTTCTGCCGAACGTAGAGATTTGCCAGGCCATTGAGTGGATAGGCTATCTGAGGATGATCTGCTCCGATCGTCTGCTCCCAGATATGCAGTACTTGCTGATATACAAGTTCTGCCCGCTCATATTTCTCTTGCATCATAAAGAGTTTTGCTTGCACAAGAAGCGCGTCGGCTATCAGGGAATGCTCCTGACCCAATTTGCATTTCCACAGATGCAAGGCTTGCTCGCAGAACACTTCTACCTGCACATATTTCCCTTGCTCAAGACATACCTCGGCCAGATTTACTAGCGAATAGCCCATATTAGGATGTTCTGTCCCTAATACCTGTTCTATGATAAATATTGCTTGCTGATACAACATCTCTGCCTCCACATACTTTCCCTGCGTTTTGTACAAGCCACCCAGATTGTTGAGAGACCGGGCGACCTCAAAATGCATCGGTCCTAGCATCTGTTTCCCGGCCCAGAGTGCACGCTTATAGAGCAGTTCTGCCTCTACATACTTCCCCTGTATAGCACAGAGGAGCGCCATGCCATTGAGCACATGGGGCACAAGATACCCGGATTCTTGCATCTGTTCCCCAATACGCAAAGCCCGCTGGTACAAAGCCTCCGCCTGCTTATACTGAACTTGCTCGCGGAGATAGTCAGCAGCTTTCTGCAAAACCTCTGCTAACGCCCGATTCGCTCCATCGTCAGGGAGAGTGGCAACAACCACCAGGACATGAGGTAGAAGCCGCTCACACTGTTTCCAGGTATCAGAAACAACATCTGGAAATATCGCGTTGAGTGCAGCGATGACTCGTCTCAGCCACATGATTCGTTCTTGCTCGCTCATTCTTTCTTGCAACACAGCCTGTACCAGACGATGAATAGAAAGCGTGTGGGTCATCGGATGACGCTGCACCAGAGATAATTTCCGCAGAACAGCAATGGACTGATCAAGTTGAGAGGGATCTGTAGCAAGAGGTTCAAGCGTCGGCCCCAGATGCACAGCACTGGTCATAAATAGCTCCTCGGGGATAGCATCTGGCCCTAGCAAGGCACATACACGTAGCAAGTCAACTGCCGAACGTAGCTCTCGTTCCACCTGCTTACTAGCCAGCACAAAGGTCTCTGTCACAGAGCATGGATGATCTTCTCCGAATGCTCCACGTCGATTCAGCAAACTAGAGCGTTGTTGTTCGTAACGCCGCAGATAATCCGTAAGGCTACATCCAGTCTCTTCAATATAAGCTCCCACCTGATCAAGGGCCAGAGGTAATCCTGCTATAGCGTCTACCAATTTTGAGGAGGCCTTATACTCCCCGGGCATGCTTATAGCAAACTGCCGCATATGCTTGTATGTAGCTTTTGGCTCTAACTTTTTGGCACGCCGCAACATCAACAGCATCGCTTCTTCCCGCGCCATTGGGGTTAGATCTATCCCTTGCGTCAAAGTTCCGAGCGCCTGGCGGCGCGTGGTAATCAATATTGACCCCTGCATTCCTAGAGGTAGCCAGCGCTGTAACAAGCCTATGTCCTCCAGATTATCCCAGACCAGCAGCCACCGATCGTGGGTGGTCAGCCAGCGTCGCACCGTTGCCACAATATACTGTTGGTCTGCATCTTTTAGCTCTGGTAACTGTAGAAGATCTGCGATACCCAATACATCGGATAGGATTTGCTCAAAAGTTTCTGCTCCGATCCAGAAGACAGCACGGTACTCTGAAGCATAACGATAGGCATATTCCAAAGCAAGTTGCGTTTTGCCAATGCCTCCTAGTCCATGCAAAACACACAGTTGAGTAGATGTACTCATATGCTCAACTCCAAGACCATCGTGCAGCACTTCCAAAAACTCTGAACGCCCAGTGAAGAACGGATTGGGTAGATAGGGAACAGACCAAAGGATCGGGAACTGTGACGAACTGACATCGCTCCGCTCATGCAATAAACCCAGGTCGTCTGCGCTTTTCCCGAATACATCGCAAAGCTTCTGGATAAAGAATAAACTGGGTCGTGTTCGTCCACACTCCCACCGATTGACAGTGTATCCATCAGTTCCAAGGAATCCAGCAAGATCTGCCTGAGTCCAATTGTGCAAAACGCGTTCCCGCTTCAGGCATTCATTGCGTCGAGGTAAAGAGAAACTGTTCTTATTCATCGCGTCACATTCAATCTTTGCTTAAATTTCTTAAAACGTGTCTGTAATTGTTTCGTTTTGGTGGAGGTATCAGATAAGCGTTAAACTCTTCCAGATCTCAGAACTGGTAGCACAACAGACCAAACCCTCTCTTCTCTATCTCTATCCACAGGGCAACCTGCCATTCAGCTTAAAAAAACGAGAAGCGAGCAGTATCCATTAGATGCGGTACGTGCGTCAGCACCCGGCCTGACGCACGTACCGCATCTAATATGGACAGGAGTTTAGCTTTTGTGAATGCCTCGATTACCAATAGCTATCTAGATCGAATAGTCGCTGAGGTCGTCGTGCTCTGGCTCGTCAAAGACAATCATGTATCCAGTCTCGTGTAAAGAGATAATCTTCAATTGAGGAAGAAGAGATTTAAGCTTACTGCGTATGCCTGATAGGGCACGATGAACGGGCTTCAGTTCTCGCTTGAGTGTCAGAAAACTTTTTGCCTGGGCTATCTGAATTCTCCTGGAGCATTCTGCGGGCGAAAGAGAAGTAATGCTTGCGAGAAGCGCGTCAAGTGAAACGAAGCGTGGACAATTGACCAGAAGGGTAGTGAGAAGGGACCACTCATTTTTGGTAAACTGCTGCTGCGCCAGAATGTGAGGGTTATCAAGTTCCAGTAGACTTATTACGCGGATATCTGCGTTTAGCTCTAGCTGATATGAACCAGGGAGAGAGTCTTTGGGAAGAACGTTTGTGATGTCCCTGACGTTGATATCGAGTATATGACTCTTTGTTGTCATAGTATATTTATTCTCCTATTTTATCTCTTGCTGTCAGTGCAGAATTCTTACAGAAAAGCGATTTGATCCGGTATGTGTTGAGGTGGTGTATTCAAATCATACACATGATTATCCCGTATACTTCAAGAAGCAGTATACGGGGATCATATCTTTGTGACAAGGGACACTTTTTTCTCTACTTATGGGGTCATTTCTTCTTCCTTTTCGTTGGCTTTAAGCAAGTAGCTGAATGATGATGAGGGCGATGGGGACGTTCAGCTTGAGTCTGTCACCCGAGCAAGTGTGCATAAGGGAGGGACAAGCCCTTGACGAACAGGTGCAGGAAGGCAAGTTGTTTGATCATCTTTTGTCTTCTGGCGGGAAGACGATCACGACGCGCTCCTCTGCTGACCCTTTCTCTTCGGCGGTCGCATTCCGGTTGAGGAATGAGTCGCCTCCGGGTTCATTCTTCAAGCCACTCGGTGATGAAGCGCTTACTCAGGTGAATATCAACCTGCCTCAGCGGTCCCTCACCGCTATTGACGAATTTGTGGGGGGCGTTTGCC
>DAOTTL010000490.1:0-3408 GCA_034438135.1 Ktedonobacteraceae bacterium
TAAGGACTGCGATAAGAATCAACACAATCAATGTCCCCCAGAAGAACCATATATACCTCTTCTTGGTAGAGAACAGATCTATTTCTCTGCTATACAGGAGCTTAAACGCTGTCTTTCTCGTACTTTGTGTTTGATCCAGAAAAGTTGACATAGATAATAATTTCTCCCTGGTGAGTTGAGAGAGCAAGTACTGCAAATAGTAGCACTGAACAAATTGAACTCTCTTCGCTTATTCCTATTTCCAATAAACGAAGCAGAAACAAAGAAAGTGTTAAATGTAGGAAAATTGCTTCTCCTGGCTCATATAAGCGACAGTTTTTCTCTGCCAGGTTCTCAAAAGAAGAGAAAAAACGGCAGTGTACGCACTTTATGCTCATTTTACCATACATTTTCATAGGGAATGATCTGACTTCTCTATGAAACGAATTTTCTCAGGATTCTAATAGTGAGGAAAAGATACGGAAACTGTCTGGTTGCATTTGTTATAATGTATGGAAACCCTGATACTGGATTAATTATAGGGAGACAAATCGTTATGGATATGAGCAGGGAAAAGATGACAGATCCCGATGAAGGAGCTTCTATCCGGCTGCGTTATAGCACGCAGTTGCAGAGTGGTGGGCGTACGCACATGATTGATGCTGAGAGTGCAATACCTCTAGGAGCGAGTCAGGAGTTGCGGGAACAGATTATTCGCGAGACCGAACTGGGAGTAGAGCAGCTGGTGCGGCAGATTACGCAGCATAGTTCACAGCCATCTGTACAGTCCCCCAGCAGGGTCGGACCGGGAGCATCGGGCAGTTTTACTGTTCCAATGACAGCCCGGCCTGGCGCACCTGTCCCATCTCAGCAGAATGAGTCGGATAGTCGGAGGCAACCCGCCAGTGGCTTATCTGTGACGCCGCCAGCACCGGCCCGTGCACCGCTACCGGTGGGCGAAAGTATGCCTACCACTCCTGCCGCAGGCGGTGAAAAAAGCATCAGACTCGCTGATTTTATGCAGGCTATTAATAAACATCTAAACCTCTCTCCAAAGGAGGCGATGGAACTGTTAAATGTTAAAACGCTGGATGGATTGAATTACCTGAAAGTTTTTAAGCAATTACAGGAGATTGTCAGGCAGCAAAAGAATCCGGTTTCAGCGGATCGAGTTCCTGTCAATCCTGCGCAGACTGCCCATGTGACCGGGTCACAGCGTCCAATTGAACGGGGGAACTTGCCCCCTTCGATCTCACGTTCACTCGATGATCACGAGCAAGACCCCTCCCTGGGAGGAATGCAGAATCGGTCCACTGCCCGAACAGCGCCCCGAACTGTTTCTTCAACTGTGCCAGTTCCAACGAAGAGGGAGATGAATACAGTCTCTTCCGTGGATACGGAGAGGAGGATGCAGTCATCGCCAGTTCCAGAGACCGATTTTGCGGGATCCCCTAAATCTCCTATTCCAATCAGACTTGGAAATGTGCGCGATGTTGAAGCACATACCTATAAATTTGAAGAGGAAGAGGATGAGGATCTTGAGGAAGAGGATGAGGATGAGGATGAGGATACCGAAGATGAAGAGTATGTATTGCCAGAGGGCGACGATCAATTGCGTGTGACCGCTCTGGCAAGATTGGAGAAACTGCGCGGGGAGCGAGGAACTACTGCTGCCAGCGTAGAACGTCTGGCTGTCCTGAACAATGTCATCAGTGGCCAGATTAGCGATGCACAACTGCAACAGCTCATTTCAACTGTGTGGAGCGCAAACAATAGGAAGAAATTGAAGGCTCCCCAGGTTGAGTCCATCATTTCCTGGGCCAAAGAAGATTTTTTTGCAGACGAGGTTGAGGCAGTGTTGGCATTGATCGAAGAAGGGGAGATATAAGCTATGCGTGTTGTTACCGGAGCGGCTAAGGGCCGCAAGTTGAAGGGACCTCGTACTCCTGGTACCCGACCAATAATCGATCGGGTGAAGACCGCTCTGTTTGATATACTTACCTGGCGTGTGGAGGATATCTACTTTCTGGATCTGTTCGCCGGTACGGGGGGTGTTGGTATCGAGGCTTTGAGCCGTGGCGCTGCCGGTACAACCTTTATCGAGATGAGTTTCCCGATCGTAAAGTTGATTCGTGAGAATTTAAAGATTACCGAGCTTAGCGACCGCGCTGAAGTGTTGCATATGAATTCGTTTAAATTCCTGCAAAACGCTGCCCTTAGCGTGCGTGCCTCTGCCAGCGACTCTGTACGGGTGTATGATATCATCTATGTAGCACCTCCACAATACCAGGAAATGGCTGCCAGAGCGCTGGGTGAACTCGATACCTCGCCTCTGCTGAAAGAGGATGGAATGGTAATTGTTCAGATTCATCCTAAGGAGCGATCAGGTATAGTTGCGGTGCCACTGAGCAGGCTGATCCAAACTGACGAGCGTCGTTATGGCAGCACCCTGCTGATGTTTTATAAGCTACACTACCTGGAAGAGGAAAATAATTCCCATGTCGATACAACTTCAGAGTCCTGAGCGGCTGGTGATTTATGTCACCGATATGACTCGCTCTACAGCTTTTTATCGCGATACACTTGGCCTGCCGCTCAAGTTTAGCTCACCCGGCTGGACCGAGTTTAATAACGTCGGTACCATCATTGCCCTCCATCGGCGTATGGCCGGAGATACGAGTACGTTCTCAGGCACAGCAGGTCAGGCGACGCTGGTTTTTGTGGTCGATAATCTGCAAGAGGTGTATGAGACTTTGAAGGCGGAGGATGTTCACTTCTCCCTGGAGCCACAGAAACAGCAATCTGGTGTGACCCTGGCTGTACTGCACGATCCCGATGGCTTTAGCATTACTTTACAGCAGCGAGCGGCCAGTAGGGAAGAGCAATAAATGAGGAGGAGATAATGGTTGGAAAATCGGGGAGTTCGCGCTTTGCCTTTACTGATGCGGGTGATGCTGCTCGCCGTCTGGGCGTTGATCGTGTAACTCTTGAGCAGTGGACTCGTTCTGGACGTATTAAAGCCCATCGAGGCGTTGGAAAAGATGTTTTTTATCGCTCTGCCGATGTAGATGCACTCTACGGCGAACTTCATCCAGTGGCAGAACTGGCTGAGGCAGTTGAGGCCGATGAACGCGAGAGCGCCGATGAGCCGGTAGCAGCTCAAACACCAACTCGTAAGAAACAGGACCCTCAGATGCGCGTCTATCTGCGCTTACAGGCAGATGCTAAATGGTACGATATCTCTGAAGAGGATATCCAGACCTGGTTTCAGCAACTGGCTCCTGATGGGTATGAGCGCAATAAACGCAATGTCGAACATACAATTCAGAAATTGCAGTACCTGGTGGATTTAATTGAGGATGGTCAGGCCAGGCGTTAGCCTGTGTCAATCCATTTAGCAAGAAGGGAAGTGGATGAGTTTGGAAGCCG
>DAOTTL010000491.1:0-4058 GCA_034438135.1 Ktedonobacteraceae bacterium
CGTATTACGGCGCTCAATCTGTTTTTAAAGGACATTTATCATGAAGAGCGCATTCTGCGGGATAAAGTAGTTCCGCGTGCGCTGGTCTATAGTTGTCAGCATTATCGGCGTGAGATGCGTGGGATCAATATTCCGCAGGATAGCTATGTTTCGATTGCGGGAACGGATCTGGTGCGGTTGCCCAATGGACAATTTGCTGTTCTGGAGGATAATTTGCGTGTGCCCAGCGGCGTTTCCTATATGCTTGCCAATCGTGAGGTGATGAAGCGTATTTTTCCTTCGCTCTTCGTCAGTCACGATGTGCGCTCGATTGAGCACTATGGGCAGGCGCTTCTCAACACCCTTATTTCGCTGGCCCCGCCATCTTCTCAGCCCAACCCTACGATTGTCTTGCTCACGCCAGGGGTCTACAACTCGGCCTATTTTGAGCACACCTTTCTGGCGCGTCAGATGGGTATTGAACTGGTAGAGGGACGTGATCTGATTGCCCATGATAATATCATTTATATGCGGACTACGGCTGGTCTGAGGCGCGTGGACGTGATTTATCGGCGCATCGATGACGACTATCTCGACTCGTTGATCTTTCATTCTCAGTCCCGTCTGGGTGTGCCTGGTCTGTTAAATGCGTACCGGGCCGGAAACGTCGCGCTTGCCAACGCGATTGGCAGTGGCGTTGCGGACGACAAGGCTGTCTATGCCTATGTGCCCAAGATGATCCGCTACTATCTGGACGAGGATCCGATCATTGAGAATGTAGAGACCTATCTGCTGGATGATGAGAAAGAGCGCAAGTATGTGCTGGCGAACCTGGACAAGCTTGTTGTCAAGGCGGTAGGAGAGTCCGGCGGTTATGGAATGTTGATTGGACCCTATAGTACAGAGGAGGATCGAGAAGAGTTTCGCGGACGTATTCTCGCCAATCCACGCAACTACATCGCGCAGCCAACGCTTGCCCTCTCATGTGCACCCTGCTTCCTGGAAAACCAGATTGAGCCGCGTCACATCGATCTGCGCCCGTTTATTCTGCATGGAGATCAGGTCACGATCGTACCCAGCGGTCTGACTCGTGTGGCCCTCAAGAAGGGGTCGCTGGTGGTCAATTCGTCCCAGGGTGGCGGCAGTAAGGATACATGGGTGCTCTATGAGTAACTATTCTCAAAGATTGGTGGGCCAGCATAATGCTTTCAAGGGTTGCTGATAATCTTTACTGGATGAGTCGCTACCTGGAGCGAGCCGAACACACGGCCAGGCTTATCGATAACAGTCTTCATCAGATGCTCGATCACAGCGCGGAGGAAGAGCAGCCGCGCTGGCGGCGACTGCGTTCCAGCCTGAGTACGCCGTACTCTGAGGAGCAGATTGATAGTTCGTTCAGTATCACTGAATTGTTTGCCTTTGATTACTCAAACAGGTCTTCGATTAGCTATGCCATCTCGACTGCTCGTGAGAACGCCAGGCAGGTGCGCGAGCAGATAAGCTCGGAGATGTGGGAGCAGATCAATCGGCTCTATTTGCAGATCAAGCAGACAAACATTGATGAGCTCTGGTATACAAATCCAAACGCCTTTTTTTCGAGTGTCAAGGAGGGAGTCCAGCTTTTTCAGGGCATCACTGACTCGACCATGAATCATAGTGAGGGCTGGCACTTTATTCGGGCGGGCCGTTTTATTGAGCGTGCAACTGCGACGGCGATTCTGCTAGATGTCCATTTTCAGACCTTTTTTGAGCGTGAGCAGCCGGATATTCAGGCGGCCATCGATCATCTGAACTATCAGGACTGGGTGGGACTGTTGCGCTCCTGTGCCGCCTTTGAGGCCTACTGTAAGGTTTATACTGCCGCCCACATTCAGCCTGAACGGATCGCCGAGTTTTTGCTTTTTAATCTGGAATCGCCGCGCTCGATCAGTTTTGCGGCTGGCATGTTGCAGACGGCATTGCAAGGGATTTCACGGACAGTGCACAATCGGCGTCCTGGCCGACTTGAGCGGCTGGCGGGTCGTTTTCATGCCGGTCTGGAGTACGATCAGGTGGAGGATGTGACGCAGGATGTCCATACCTACCTGGCGAATATTCAGCGCCAGTGTTCGCAGATCCACAATGCGATCTATCAGACATATGTGGCCTATCCTATTGAGGTTGCTCTGATGGAGAGCGCGTCGCCGCAAGCTTGAGGGAAACGTTCAGACAGGAGGGAAGTAGCTCATGTACTATACTGTGCGCCACGCCACGAAATTTCGGTATAGCACTGCGATTACAGAGAGTGTCATGGAGGTGCGTATTCAGCCGCGCAGTGAGGGAACCCAGCGCTGTCTTGACTTTCGGCTGACTACGAGTCCTTCGACGCATATATTCAATTATCGTGGGGAGAATGGCAACCGGGTGCATTATTTTGATGTGCCTAATCGACATAACCATCTGACGATTACTGCTGAGGCCATCGTAGAGATTTTACCACTGCCAGAGTTGCCGGAGGCTCTGACCCCAGAGGTCTGGAATGAACTGGATGCCCTGACGGCGGACGGTGAGTACTGGGATAGTTTGCAGCCAAGTCACTTTGCTCGTCCCACGGAACTGCTCACGGAACTGATCGATGAACTTCAGATTTATCGTCGAGATGATCCTCTGACGATGCTTAAGTTTCTCAATCACGCGGTCTATACGACCTTTGAGTACGCGAAAAAGAATACACGGGTGGACTCTCCTATTGATGATGCGCTGCGTATTCGGCGGGGTGTCTGCCAGGATTTCTCCCATATTATGATTGCGCTGGTTCGTTCACTGGGTATCCCCTGCCGGTACGTGAGCGGGTATCTGTTTCATCGCAGGGAGCGCTCGGCTCGTTCGTCGGAGGGGGCCACGCATGCCTGGGTTGAGGCATTTTTGCCAGAGCTGGGCTGGATCGGACTGGATCCAACAAACAATGTGCTGGTTGGAGATCGACATATTCGTGTCGCGGTAGGACGTGACTATGCCGATGTGCCGCCGACGCATGGGATCTTTCGTGGCAAGGCTGAAAGCGAGCTGGCGGTCAGCGTGCGGGTCTATGCCACTGATATGCCGCCTTCCAGTTCCGATTTCTCACTTGAGGCTCCCTGGATATCGGTCAAGCAGGAACGCTATGAGATGGAAGAAGAGAGTTTCTTTCAGCAAGGCTCACAGCAGCAACAGGAACGCTATGAGATAGAGGGCGAAAGATTTTCTCAGCAAAGCATGCAACAGCAGTAACAGGCAGAAGAAGAGAAGGATCTGGCTTATGTGCCAGATCCTTCTCTTCTTCTAGCTTAGAATTCTAGCTTAGAAGGTCTGGGGTTCTTCATAGGCATCCTCAAGGCTGGGATCTTGTGCTTCCAGAAGTGCTTCGCACTGTACATCATGCTCGGCCCAGGGAAGGGCTTCCAGGCGTTTGAGTGGAATGGGTTTGCCACAGCGCAGGCAGAGTCCGTAGGGGATATCTGTTGGGTTGGCCTGGCTGATGGAAAGATCCTCAGGGTTAGGAGAAGTATTGCCAGCTTCTCTAGCTTGCGGCTCATCGTGTGTATACTGAGTGTTTATGCGTTTCAGGGCGATATCGACCAGCTTCCAGAGACTCTGCTCATTGGCCAGCAGGGTTTGTTCTTTTTGCATTTCAATGAAGTCGGTGGCGACATCTTCCTTGTCATGTGCTCCGTCATTTGCGTCGATTGAAGAGACGGGTTCCGGGTGGGCCTCGGTCAGACCTGTGGTGCTTTCCTCGAATTCAGCTTTTTTAGCTAGCAGGAGTTTTTTAAGTTTTGCCTGTTCTTGTGCCTCCATACGATCAAAAACCTTTCTCATCTCATAAAATAGATGGCGTCAAAATGAGTCTTTTGCGCCACTGATTGTAATGTAGTATACACGGTATACGTTCGGGATCTTTGTCTGGTCTCATTATTGGCCCTACCAATAATATGTTATGCTAAAAGAAAGGGGTAGAAAGAATATTTTTTGAGAGAAGAGGATATTAGTGATGACGGAGCCAGTAAATAATCTACCACAGGAACAAACTGCCATGATAGATCCAGAACAAGAATCAATTT
>DAOTTL010000492.1:0-3080 GCA_034438135.1 Ktedonobacteraceae bacterium
GAAGCAGCTTTGCTGCTTCCAAACTCAGCCAGTTCTCCCTTTTCTCGGGGGAGGGACGGCTTTACAAGCCGCAGAAACATCAGAAAGGACTCATATTGGTCTGTCAAACATCACTTGACGGGTACGAAGAGCAGGAGTGCAGGGGGCGGTTGCCCTCTGCACTCCTGCTCTTCGCTTACACAGCTCGCTTCTTTATCGAATAAATAAGCAAGCAGCCATAAATGATCGTACATTCATTGAGAGAAAAGTAGATAATACTACGTATATTTAAAATAGCTATTTTTAAGAATAGATTTTTGTAAAGAATGTGTTATAATAAGCCCACGTTGTATGGTGCATAGGGGCTTGAAGTGGAATATCTCTTGCAGGCCGCGCGATACACGAAATATATCGATCGGGCATAGACCCTGGAAAAGAGAAAACATATGGCTTTTGTGGATCAGGTTTTGTATTGTCGCGACTGTAATCAGGAGTTTAGTTTTACCGCCGGTGAGCAGGAATTTTTTGCCAGTCGAGGATTGACAAACGCCCCGACCCGTTGCCCGTCTTGTCGTGCGGCTCGCAAGCAGATGGGTGGTGGGCGCAGTGGGGGGCGTGGCGGCTATGGTTCGCGTGAACGTGAGCCTCGTCAGATGTACAGTGTAACCTGCGCTAGCTGTGGAAATCAGGCTCAAGTACCCTTCCTGCCAAGGGGAGATAAACCTGTCTATTGTGGTGATTGTTATCAGGTTCAGAGTTCTAACCGTCGTTCGCGCTGGTAGTGCTTATTTTTGCGAGAGTTGATTGAATGAGGCAGGTTGCGACTAGCTTCCTCTCCGCCCATCTGATCCTCTCATTGAAAGACAGCCTACAACATTCGAGACAAGCACCCTGCCTGTCTTACCAGCGTCGGTACCTCCTCGCTGGTGAGCCGCCTTTCAAGCGACTTCTCATCTCAACCCATGGCGGGTCAGGAACGAGCCTCTGGCTTCCGCGCTGTGGTCACTTGATAGATAGGTTCGCGTGCGACCTCTCTCTGTGGCTTTGCGAACTGTTCCACTCTAGAAAAAGAAGAGGGAAAGTGGTAACTGTGAGTATGTCTTCATGCATTCACAGTTACCACTTTTTGTATCAAATTTGCGCGAGCAGGTAGAGAGAGAAACCAGGAAAGCCGAAAACAACACGATAGAGGTTATGCTATACTTTGCATCATAGAACCCACTCAAATGCTCTGCCTGATCCCAAGGATGGAAGCAAAGCATACGGGCTCCCAATATATTGATAGGAGTTGACATAGTGTATGTCTTCAGCAAACGAGAACTTTGCAAATGAGAAACCTCTGCGTGTAGCGATTATCGGTTATGGGTTGGCTGGGGCGGTTTTTCATGCACCTCTGATTGCCTCCACATCAGGTATGGTAGTAGCTGCGATTGTCACTGGTAGCCCTGAACGGCGGATACAAGCTCTGCGCGATTTTCCCAGGGTTGTACTTTACACAAGCGCAGAGGAATTGTGGCGCGATGCCGGACGCTACGATCTGGTCGTTATTGCCACGCCAAATCGCCTGCACCTTTCATTAGGGATGGCTGCCCTCAATGCTGGACTGCCAGTGGTTATCGATAAGCCCATGGCAGCCTCTGTGGCCGATGCCGAGCAGCTCATCGAAACCAGTCAGAAAACGGGTAAGTTGCTAACAGTTTTCCAGAACAGGCGTTGGGACAATGATTTTCGTACCGTTCGCTCTCTGTTAGATGCAGATCTGGATCTCCTGGGAACTATCACACGCTTTGAATCGCGCTTTGAGCGCTATGCGCCGATTCCTAAACGCGACGCCTGGCGGGAATTGTCCGGATCGGAGGAGGCTGGTGGCCTTCTCTATGATCTGGGAAGTCATTTGATTGATCAAGTCATTGTCCTCTTTGGCAAGCCTTTACGAGTCTACGCGGAGATCGAGCGCAGGCGTGCAGGTGTCCAGGTAGATGACGATACATTTCTCGCTCTGGAATGTCCCAGAGGTGTGCGTGCTCATTTGTGGATGAATTCAGTAACTCGCATCCCTGGTCCACGTATGCGCATCAGCGGGTTACGCGGTACCTATGAGAAGTGGGGACTGGACCCGCAGGAGCGGGCGCTGAAGGATGGACTACGGCCAGGTCATCCCGATTGGGGCAAGGAACCACGCGAGAAATGGGGTTCTCTTTCGACCGACGTAAGTGGTATTCATATCGACGGTCCTATTGAAATGTTGCCAGGCGCATATGAGCAGTTTTACGCGTTTCTGCGGGTTGCTCTGGTAATGGGAGGTCCTGCACCAGTCGATCCGCTGGAGGTTGTAGAGGTGCTACATGTTATTGAAGCTGCGCAAGAAAGCGCGAGGCTTGGCTCAGTTATCCAGGTGTCGTAGATCACCTGACCTTTGAGTGGTCCAGAAAACGAGACGCACAATTTTAACTTATACGTTATGTGTCAGTTTAGCCCATACTTTAGATGTCAGCCAGCAGCAGAGCAGATCAACAGTTATTGCCTTTAGTGATCGGGCAGATTATATTTTCCATCAGATCTAACCCGTTCATGTGTGAACTTGTTGCACATCGATTAAAACTATGGGCGACAATACTAGGGTGAAAGTGGCGGTGCCAAATATCATGGCAAATCGTATTTAGCATGTCCTTCCTTTCCGCTCTGCCACTGTCTGACAATGAAAGTATAACCTGATGATCCATTGATTGTAAAGCACATCTGTCCCTTTTCATTTTACCGCTCAGGTTAGCAGTAAAATAAAAAGAGGATGTAACGGATATCCCTCTACTCCTGAAATATTTGAGCTACGAACCTGATGATTGTTTTCACCCGGTGAAGGGAGCTGAGACATGTCAATGAATTTTCAGACTGGAGAGAACCGTTTTGCAAATGTAGGGCGTAAAGCACATACAGCATGGGTCAGGATGATCAGGGGAATCGTAGATGTGCGTGGGAAGCGGGCGATAGACCTTGGCTGTGGCAACGGCATCTATACGTGGGCACTGGCAGATATGGGGGCCGAACACGTGACAGGAGTCGATAGTGCAGAGGAGGCAGTACTGGCCGCCACGAAAAATAGA
>DAOTTL010000493.1:0-2566 GCA_034438135.1 Ktedonobacteraceae bacterium
CGCTGCGGACAAACTCATCCATATCTTCCTTTTATAGGGGGAGGGGCGGCTTTGCAAGCCGCAGAAAAGTGAGGGATGACTCATATTTGTTCGCGGCCTGTAGCGGCGAGAAGAAGGTACCTGAGTAGTTACCAGGGATGACTCATGGAGGAAGAAGAGGAACGGGCCTGTTTGGCGGGGCGCATACCTCACCAAACAGGCCCGTTCCTCTTAAAAAGGGGGTGTGGCGGCTTTGCCGCAGAAAAATCAGGAATGGCCCTGCTCATGCCTCTGGCTGATGAGCTTCTTTAAGGCTGGCGAGATAGGTGTCGGTTGTTGTCCGGTTCCTGTGACCAAGATGTGCTTGAATAGTGTCCACAGATACTCCTAGCTGGTCCATTGTAAGGGCAAACGTGTGACGTAAGCTATGGACTTTCGAGATACCTAGATGCGTTTCACAGATGTCGGCTATGGTTTGCTGCCCGATAGCCTGACGGTGAGAGCGATCACTGAAAGAGATCCAGATGGGAGCATGTGGACTGAGATCTGTGAGATCCTCACCGTAGATAGTACGCAGGTAGTCTAAGAGTGTCTGCGAGAGTCGTGCATCAAGAGTATCGCGGATGATTTCGCCACGCATTCTACCCTCAAAGAGAAGAGTAACATGAGTGTCCTGGAAAGAGAGCTTATTCCAGGTCAGGCTGGCAAGTTCACGTGCGCTACGACCGGTATCGAGTGCAACTTGCAAGAGCACATAGTCTCGCTGACCTCGCTCGCTCCCCAGGTCTATCTGTTTGATTTGTCTACACACCTCTTGCACGTCCAGGACATGCGATCTTTCATACTTGCGAACTATTGTCCGGCCAAGTTGATTAGCGGGATTGGCCCAGGCGTAGTAGCCGCCTTTACTGGCCCAGGTGTAGTAGCTGCTGACGGCGGAGATGCGCTGGTTATATGTTGATGGGGCCACACTTCCCTGGTGTTTGCTATTGGGAGTGCGTAGACTGGCCCAGACCTGGATCGGTTGGATGATCTGATCCCTGGGACTGTCGAGATCCAGGTTGTAAGAGCACAAATAGGTGCGTAGTGAATAGAGTAGTTTACGATAGATAACCGCGGTGGATTTACCTGAATCAACTGGATAACTCTGGTCCAGCCAGGCTTCGATCGTGTGTCCAAGCGCATCTACTGGCCGCTCCTGGCGAGCTGGTTGACTTTGAACAGCCGGTTGAGTGCTCTGATGCAGTCGCTCCCGACCATGGATACTTTCCTCTTCAAACCTCTCCGAGGAAGTCATGATGGTAGTTGATATCATCGTTTTCTCTTTTCTGTGCATCTTAAAGGCAAAAAACCATACACTCCATGTCCTCTCTTTTCCCCTCACTTTACCTCGTTGTAGTTCACGGTCAAAGCATACCCGTTGCATTTTCATAGAAGTTTCGCACTTGTTTCGCAACCATACGCCAATTATCTGCAAAATATGCCTTCTATGAGTCATTCCTCTCTTTTATGCGGCCTGGCAGCCGCCCCTCCCCTCCGAGAAAAGGGAGAATGGCTGATTTTGGAAGCAGCAAAGCGGCTTCCAAAATCAGCCATTCTCCCTGAAAATATGCGCTATTCGCGAGTGTTCGCTACTTGCAAGCATTCGCCAATAGTACTATAATTACAGAAAAGGATAGGCAGAGGCAAATGCATCTGTTATGATCGGGACAGGAAACATGTAGAAAGCGAGGGGAGCGTTTTTTCCCGACGAAACGAGGAGCAAAAAGCGCCCAACAGCAACAAGGGGCGCAAAAGTATGATAGTACCTTAAAAAGTTGGGTCAAAGATGACCCCGAGACGATTATTCCTGTGTTGCTGCCAGGAGCAGTCTTTCAGGAAGCGGTTGATATCGAGGTGATCAAGCCCACCATGCGGGCCGATCGCGTCTTCAAAGTACTATATAAAGGCACACCGCATCTCTTGAACATCGAATTCGAGAGTGGGGCGGATGCCGTCATGCGTGAGCGGCTTCTGGTCTATAACGCGGTCCTGCATATGGAGTATACTATCCCTGTGATCTCGTCTATTGTTTATCCGTTTCGGACCACGACGGCGTGCTCGCCCCTGCGTATTCTGCTAGGGCAAGAAAAAGAGCTGCTGACCTTTCATTTCTTTATCTTGCCCCTTTTCCAGTTAGAGGCAGAGCACTTTATGCGAGAGCATGTCACCTGTATGTATCCGCTCTTACCGACCATGGAGGGGGCGAATACTCGACTCATTACGCAGGCGATGGAGGAGCTGGCAGCGTTATATCGAGACGATGAGGTCACGCTCTCGCAACAACTGGTCTGGATGGAGCTCTTGCTGGAACGTACGACGCTCATCAATGCCAGAGACAAAGTGGATATTCAGGAGGTTCTCAGAATGTATGATCCCTTGTGGGATGAACATCCCAAGGTCAAAAAAATCAAAGCGACCGCCAGAGCTGAAGCCAGAGCTGAAACTGAAGCTGCCAGAGCTGAAGCCAGAGCTGAAACTGAAGCTGCCAAAGCTGAAGCCAGAGCTGAAACTGAAGCTGCCAAAGCTGAAGCCAAAGCTGAAGCCA
>DAOTTL010000494.1:0-8823 GCA_034438135.1 Ktedonobacteraceae bacterium
AATCGCGGTTCGGAAAAAACAAGTTCTTGTGAAGAACCAGTGACAACAAACCAGAAAGGAAGCTGCGCATAAAAGATTATTGGTGCTCTAGAGAAATTAGCGCAAGTTTATAGTAATCGTACCAAGCGCTCATCGAAGATAGATATTCTTTGATGAATACCACCTGAACTGATTTCAGGGAAGAAAAAAGAGAGTACTCTCTCTTCAGTTTCAAAGACACCGTGATGGTGTATGAGATCCAAGGAGGATTGAATATGTTGGTGCGCCAGCACAGGATGCAACTCATCTGTGCATTTGCTGTTTTATTTACAGTCATAGGGTTTATGGCTCTACAGGTTGTAAACATCTCGGCTACCCCCTCTGCACATGCAGCGACGAATACCAGCCAGTTCAAGGGCGTGAACTGGGCAGATCCACGAGACAACTACGCCAATGATCCTGTGGTACCTTCTGGTCTGTCAACCTCGGACAGCTGTGCCACGACCTACGCGAAAGCTAGCGCAATTATCAGTGGCTTCGCGGATAATCTGAGCGCGAATACGGTGCGAATGCCAATCAATCCCTACACCGTGAATGGTTCCTTCTGGAGTTCCTATACTGGTGCAATTGACTCTGCCACCGCTCATGGCTTCAAAGTCATCCTGAGTTACTGGGAAGGCACCGGCTCCGAGAAAGATGGATTGATTGACAATATGACGACCTGGTCAGCTATGTGGAAGACAGTGACAACCAAATATGCTAGTAACAGTCTGGTCTACTTTGAGCCAATGAACGAGCCATATGGGTACAGCCAGAGCGCTTGGGCCAATATCGCTGCTCAGTGGATCAGCACCTATTCCTCGGTCTCCAGGGACCATATCTTCGTCAGCGGCACTGGTTATAACGACAATGTTACCACCGTCTGTGCGGATAGCCGTCTCAGCGGAACATTTCTTTCCCTACACATCTACGGCTTCGATGACTCCTTTACAGATATTCCCTCGTGGGAAAACAACATCACCAGCCGTATTGGGTCCAACTGCTACTCCCGCACGGTAGTCGATGAATGGGGTGCCCCCATGACGACAGGGTTGAACTATGACGGCTCGATCAATGGCAACCAATATATTGCCTTCGTTCAGGCCATCTCGGATGTGACGCGGCAGTATAGCATGGGTTCGGTCTACTGGCCGGGTCTGCGTATCGGGGACAGCTATAGTATGGAGACGCTCAATGGTAGTGGCACTAACCTCTACCTGACCAATACGAACTCCTCAGGAATAGACCGCCTCAAATATTCCTATGGTCTGACTGGAGGTAGTTCTCCGACGCCTACTCCCACATCTGGTGGTGGAGGCGGCTTTACGCCGACGCCTGGAACTCACTACGAGATTGTGAATCGCAATAGCGGTGAACTGCTGGATATCAGCGGGGCGTCCAAATCCAATGGCGGCCTGGCCGATCAGTGGCCCAATAATGGGGGGGCCAATCAGCGGTGGACCTTTACGTCCATCAATGGTGGCTACAAAATTGTCAACGTTAACAGCGGTCTGGTGCTCGACAATCCAGGTGGTTCGACCACCGAGGGGACACAGCTCGACCAATGGAACGACACAAATGGCTCGAATCAATGGTGGAACCTGAATTCCGCAGGGGGCGGGTACTATTATCTGGTCAACCAGAAGAGTGGTTTCGATGCTGATATCTCAGGTGCTTCGACCACTCAGGGAGCTGAAGTCATCCAGTGGCCGAGTAATAGTGGGTCCAACCAGCAGTGGCAAATCATCGCTGTCTCCTAATCGACAAGATGAAGAGTACATGATTCTGTCAAAACTCAAACCTCATCCTGTGCTGATTACCCAAAATTTGGGTAATCAGCACCTTGCTGAGAAATCATCATGCCCTACGGTACGGCCTATGGCTTTATGCAGGATGTTCCGAGATAGGCAAATGGAGGCTCCTCACCTTATCTGCTGGTATCAGCCGCACTTTTTGGGCTTTCTGCTTCTTTGCCCAGCAGGCGTTCTTCCGCCTGATCGAGCGCGTCGGCAAGCTGATTCACATCGGTGGGTTTGCCAAAGGTGGCGAGTTCTGCATCACCGGCGACAGCGATACCCAGGTGTTGTTGGATCTCTGTCACCATTTTCAGGATCTTCGTCGTTTCGCGTTCCGCGATTATATTGACTTGCAGGTCAATTTTGGCACGTTTATCTGCCTGTACTGCCTGTTTATTTTGACTAATGAGCACAAAGGCGGAGGGAAAAATAGCTTCCAGCGACACGATCATCGTCAGGAGACTGAAGGAAATGGGTCAAAAGGGGGGAGTTTGAACCAGCCTACATTGAGCAGCATCCAGCTCCCAAATCAGAGGATATGGAGACCCACATAGAGCATGCTGCCACTAAAAGCGGTAGTGTTCGCAGCGATCCTATCGCTGAGATTCATCGCAATCCGATCCCGTTGTTCCAATGTCACCACTTCTTCAATACTGGGAAAAGGAACTTCTTCGGGAGCGGAAGGGGTCTGTGCGCTATTGTGCATCGGGTTTCTTCTTTCTGGCCTTTTGCTAAAGCGCCCTTTGCTAGCCGCTCGGTACCGGTTCACCAGAACGCGTCTTCTCTGGCGGTCGTTCTTTTAGGTTGACTCCTCTTCTATTCTATACTAGAAGGAAGCCGCAGTGCACGTTCTAAGCAAGGATATACAACGGTATGTTCCACGCGTCCTTATTACTGCCACGCTGAAGAGCTCTGGGGCTGCGAAACGCGAAATCTCGCCAGGGATAGAGGAGCATCGCAAACATAAAGGTTTAAACTATCGGGAAGAAAACTCGCATCTTCTATTGTTTAGACGTTGCGCGGAGTGAGAATACGATATGCAAAGTCTAACATCCGTTCCTGGAACGCTATCAACTGCTCGACAGCTAATCCTCCATGGCCAGCATTGAACCAATCAATCTCGAAGGGCTTGTCCAGGGTTTGCATTTTTTCAGCGTATCGCTCCATCTGACGAGGAGGACAGCGTAAGTCGTTGAGACCCTGGATGACGAGCAGCGGAACCTGGATGTGTTCAGCATAGGTAATGGGTGAGCAGGCGATATATCTCTCTGGGATCTCCTCCGGCAAATACAATTCAATCTCGTTGAGCCACGCCCATCGGTAGCTAAACCGTTAGAAAATCCTGAAGTAGCAATGACGGTGAGTCCAATTGTAACAAGCAATGTATCCCCTTATGACATCCGACTCGACGTACTGGTTATGGCAACATGTATGAGAAATGTTTTTCTTTACAACCATTCACTGTTCGACCCCGCCACTCTGGCTGAGATAGCTCACGGTCTGGAAACCGTTTTCCAGCATGCAGTGAATAATCCGCATATCCTACTCACAGAGCTTATGGCTCATGTACGCCAGGAGATGCATGCTAGATCTTAAGAAAGAGATAGAAGACTGCATAGACTTTGTTCACTGCTTGTTCAGAGCAGAAAAACATGTATATAGAGTGAAACAGACAGGATAAAGTGAAATGGATACGATGTCGGAGAAAGACAATCCGCAATACTCGGACGATTGGCAAACGCAGCTGACTGATGTACCGCTGCGTTTACCCTTTGATCGTCCACCTTTTCTTACACAAACGTTTCGCAGTTCATCCGAGCAAGTTCATATCTCACCCATTCTGAGAGACTCTCTCAAGAGCTTAAGCCAGAGAGAAAATGTGGAGCTATCATTGTTGTTACTGGCCGCCTTTCAGGTTCTTCTCTACCGCTACAGCGGACAGACAGATATAAGTATGAGCATATGCGTGTCTCGCCATATATCACTTGAGCTGGAAAACCCGCTGCATTGTCAGACAAATAGACTGCTAGTGCGCTCAAAGCTTGCAGACGACCCTTCATTCCAGCAATTGCTTCAGCGTCTGCGCCATGAGATACTGGCAACTGCTGTCTATCAGCATCCCCCTATTGATACAGAAGTAGCAGACAGACACTTTTTGGAAAAGAGAGAAGCCCCGCCCCCCTGCCAGATTGAGGGCGTAGTTCAGAGCGAGTTAGATCTATTGCCAGACATGCCTGAGCGAAAACACCCTTTCTTTTCCTCCCATACTGCTGTGTCGCAACCTGATCTGTGCCTGACGATAGATGAGGGAAAGAAAGGTACTGTCGTCCTGGAATATAACGCAGAACTGTTTGATGCGTCCACCATTGTCTGTATGGGAAGACATTACCAGCAACTCTTAGAAAGCATCCTGGCTCAGCCCACCTCACGCCTTTCAGATCTCCCATTGCTCCACAGCGCTGAACGTCACCAGTTGCTTACCGATTGGAGCACAACGGCGGGAAACGATGAGACGACAGATGAGACGTTCTCTCAGCTTTTTGAAGCTCAGGTGAGGCGTGCTCCTGAAGCGATTGCGCTCTGTTATGACGAAATCCATATCACATATGCATACTTGAACGAACGAGCCAATCATCTTGCGCGTTATCTGCTCACCCTGGAAGTTCATCGTGAAGATCGGATAGGTATCTTCCTGGAACGTTCTATCAATGCAATCGTAGCTCTGCTCGCGCTTTTCAAAGTCAGGGCCACCTATGTGCCGCTGGACCTGGCCTGTCCTCCCGCTCGTTTGACATTTCTTCTAGCTGACGCTCAGCTCAAACTATTACTGACAACAGTAAAATCACAGTTCACGACGGCGGTACAAAGTGCAGATATGAATGTTATCTTACGTAGCAGCGTCATAAACGATGAACTCAAACTAACCGCAGAGAGGCGATCAGATACCCTCGCGTACATGATATACACCTCAGGCTCCACTGGTACCCCTAAAGGCGTTCTCATCCAGAACAGCGGACTGGCTGTTTTCATCCAATCTCAGATTCAGAACTGGCATGTAGAGTCCCATAGCCGGATATTACAGTTTGCATCGCTGAACTTTGACGCCTCTCTCTCTGAGATTGGGATGGCGCTGCTAGCTGGCGCAACGCTGTGTTTGCGAACCAGAGAGAGCGTTTTACAGGGAACTGACCTGGCTCATCTATTGATGGAGGAAGCTATTACTCATGTTACGCTCCCTCCATCAATTCTGAGAACATTACCAGAGCAGAACTCCTTTGTGGCACTGCGGGCGTTGATTGTAGCGGGGGAAGCATGTTCAGCACAACTGGCGGCCCGCTGGGGTTCCCATTATCCTTTGTTCAATGCCTATGGTCCAACTGAGGCAACCATAGGTGCCACCTTCGCAGCATATACCCACCAGAGTTATCGCCTGCCAATCAGCGGACAGAGATTTCCACACACGCAGATTTTCATTCTGGATAGACACCTCCAGCCGGTTCCAATTGATTGTGTCGGGGAAATATATATCGCCGGACAGGGACTGGCCAGAGGTTACCATAACAGACCAGACCTGACTGCCGAAAAGTTTCTTCCTCATCCGTTCAGCCCACTTCCGGGGAAGCTCTTATACAAAAGCGGTGATCTTGCACGTCATCGGGCAAATGGTGATATCGAGTATATTGGTCGAGCCGACAGACAACTGAAAATCCGTGGCTTTCGTATCGAGCCAGGCGAGATTGAGTCAATGATCATGCGATATCCAATGGTACAGGAAGTCGTGGTTATAGCACGCGAGGATATGCCAGGGAGGAAACGACTTGTCGCCTATCTTATTCTGGCTCAGGAACACCCACAAACGATGCGAGATATACGCTCTTTCCTGAAAGAGCATTTACCCGGATACATGCTGCCATCAGCTTTCGTCAGCCTGGACGCATTCCCATTGAGTATAAGCGGGAAAGTTGATTACAGCGCGTTGCCCGCTCCTGATCCATTTGAAGAGGGTGTGCGGGAAGTTTTTGTCGCACCCCAAACAGAGATCGAAAGGTCCCTGGCCTCCATCTGGTCCGAAGTATTGGCGGCTCCCTCGATCAGCCTCTATGATGATTTTTTTGCATTGGGAGGTAATTCGCTTTTAAGCTTCGATGTTTTAACCTATGTCAGAGCACAGTATAATCTCGACCTCTCCTTTCAGGCACTTTTTGGGAAATCACTGCTTGTTGATGCCGTTCAAGCAGTGACACAGGCGCTCCAGTCCAGACAGGCTCTTTCACAGTTACCACGAGAAGAAAACAGGCCTGGATAATCGCGCGTCACACGCTGGCGTAGACGCTTCCTTCCATCAGTGAAGCAGAGAGAAAGATTGGCACAAAAAGGGGAGTGTTCCCTCCTCCATTTCCTGATAGACAGATGGTTCCTTTCAGAAGGGAGAATATATGGACCTCATAACGGACGCATTGAAGGATGACTATGATGTTATCATCTGTGGAGCAGGTATTGCCGGTCTGACTCTGGCACGCCAGATTACCAGGGAGATACCTGAAGCCTCACTGCTTCTTGTCGAAGGATGCCAGGACAAGAGCCGCACGAATGCTATCCAGGTGGGAGAATCCACGATTGAAATTTCCGCCCACTACCTGGCCAATGTAGTAGGCTTACATGACTATCTGGAAACCTCACACATACGCAAATGGGGACTGCGTTTCTTCTTTGGAGACGGGCATATGCCATTGCAGGATCGGCCAGAGTTCGGAACAGTTCATGCATCTCCTTTACCCTCCTACCAATTAGATCGAGCACTCCTGGAGGCCGATATCAAGCGCCTCAACACAGCGATAGGCATCCCCATGGTAGCGGAAAGCAAAGTTGAACATATCACGCTTTCTCAGAATGGTGGGCAGCATGAAGTCACTCTGCTTAAGGTAGCCACTGGTCAGAGACGGCTTATGCGGTGCCATTGGATCATAGACGCTATGGGGCGGCGACGTTTCTTGCAGAAAAAGCTTGACATTGCTGAACCGCAAAATCCACTCTATAGCGCAGCCTGGTTTCGTTTGCCAGGACGCATCGATGTCTGCGATCTCGTGCCACGCAGCGACGCAGCATGGCATGCACGCGTACCCGACCATAAGCGCTATTACTCAACCAACCATCTGATGGGTAATGGACGCTGGGTATGGCTGATTCCCCTCTCATCCGGTCACACCAGCATAGGCATTGTTGCTCGCGAAGATTTTTTTCCTTTCTCGGGATACAACACCTACAAACGGGCGATGCAATGGTTACAAAAGCATGAGCCGCTCCTCTGGCACAGCATTAATACACTTTCGCCAGTTGATTTTCAATGTTTGCGCCACTACAGCTATAGCGCCAGGCAAGTCTATTCCCACCAACGCTGGGCCTGCACTGGCGACGCGGCCACCTTTTCTGATCCTTTTCTTTCACCTGGCATAGATCAGGCTGGGTTTGGCAACACGCTCATTACCGAACTGATCAAACGTGAGCGGACCAATCTCTTCGACGAGCAAATAGTGGAAAATTTCAACAAAAGATTTCTCACTTTTCACAATGGCACAGTCGCAAGCACTCAGGGAGCATATCACTTTTATGGCGATGGATTAGTAATGGGGATGAAACTCTTATGGGACTTTGTCCGGGGCTTCGCCTTAAATGCACCTCAAAGATTGAACCGTATTTACTTTGATGAGCAAAAAAGTAAAGTTTTACAGCCTATCCTCTCTCAAATCTTTCTACTTACGCTGCGAGCGGAAACGCTTTTTAAAGACTGGGCCGCCTTTCCAGAGAAAAGATATACCTACAGGTTTATTAACTACTTTGCTCTACCTGGCCTTCTGGAACTTTACCAGCGCAATCTTAGAGGCAACAAAACGCGGGAGGAATTGCTTACTGACCATCAGGCAACGCTGGTCTATCTCGAAGAATTGCTCCAGATCATCTTTTTGATTGTCATCGCCGACACGATGCCCACAATGCTGGCACAACTTCCCTCTCCCCTGTGGCTCAACGCCTGGGGAGTCGGGCTGGATCCAAGACGCTGGAAAAGAGAGAAGCTTTTTACCCCTACCTCTGATCCTCGGCCCCTCAAACTGGCCGAGTTCGCCGCGCTTTTCGGCGCAACAGACCTTCCTGGCTTACTCCCAACGGTTTCGGAGCCGCGTAGATTTCGGGAGCAATAGCGTTTGAGTCCAAAGTGCTCTGCCACTGTCGCTGCTCGATCAGGTGAGCAACTGCTGGCGGTCGTCATCCGCCAGGCGCAGCACGTACGCTCGCCTTGTCCTCTTTTCCCTATGGTTAAGATGAGCCTCGGTGACTGCATTGGTGAACAGGAAACGAGCATAGCCAGGTGTGTATGGTCCATGAGGGTCAAGGATGCCCCGCCAGACAGCTTTCATGCTCATCTGACTGGCGTTGGGCACAACTGTTTTCAATCGGTTCTGCGCAAAAATGTTTGCCATAGGCATTGTAATTCATCTGGTCCTAACACTTCCTCTGGAATGCGCTTACCTGCCTGGATAATTGTCAGGCACTCCTCGCGGACGTCTGCTGGTAACCAGGAACAAAGTTCCTTATCGATGGAGTCTTTCCTCTGTTCCTTTTTCTGGTACTCTAGCCCTTCGGGATAGCCAAACTGCTGGATTGATATGAGCATGGCTCGATGGAAGCCAGATGCTGGCAGAATTGGTGGGAGTCCTTCTGCCTGAGCCAGCCGAGCCGCTCCACGAGCAATATGTAAACCCGGCCTATCCAGATCTCCAACATACTCAATGTGCGTTAGGGGATGGTGTACATAGTGGAAGTGAAGAATGGAGCGCTCAAAGCCTCTTCCTGCGCCGAATCCGAGCAGGCCATAGGGAGAATGTTGGTACCGTTGAAGCACCTGACTGGCAGTCCTGAACGCCGCTGCATTTTCAAAAACAAGTGCGATGGGGGAATCTCCAATCTCTTCCAGGACGAGTGGAAGAATTTCGGGAATACAACCAAGCAATGC
>DAOTTL010000495.1:0-3267 GCA_034438135.1 Ktedonobacteraceae bacterium
TTAAATAAAAATACTAAAGCGAATCTATGTGCTGCAAAAGGAGTGATGTGAGTGAATCTTAATCATTTGCGAGTTTTTATGACAGTGGCCGAACATGAACACATCACACGTGCTTCTGAGGAACTCTTTTTGAGTCAACCAGCAGTAACTAAGATTGTACAGAATCTGGAACAGGAAGTCGGGCAACGGCTGGTGGAGCGTCAGGGGAGACGTATTGCTCTGACTCATGCCGGTCATGTGCTCAGGACATATGCTCGTAGGATGTTTGTTTTGGAGCGTGAGATGGAGGAGTCGCTGGCCGCCTTGAGTGATATTGAGACGGGAGAGGTGACTCTGGCAGCGAATCCTACGATGGGGATCTATCTTTTGCCGGAGATCGTGGCCACGTTTCGCGCCCGTTATCCCTGTGTCAAGATCAATTTGGAGATCCTCAAATCTCGTGAAATCATCGAGGATACACTCGAATGGCGTCTGGAGTTTGGTCTGGTTGAGCTTGAACAGGCGGACCTGCCCCTGGGTCTGACCTATGAGACGGTAGCCCATGACGAGTTAATTCTGGTGGTCTCGCCTCGTCATCCCTGGAGCGTTCTTTCGTCCATTCGACCTGAAGAGCTGCGCGACGGTGTACTGATTTTGCGCGAGGCCAGCAGCGGTCATCTCAAGTCGATTGAGCACGCTTTCTCTCACCACGGTATCTCCATCAGTCCATTGCTGACAGTGCCTGACAATGAGGTTATTAAACAGATGGCCATCAAGGGCGTCGGAGCGACGATTGCCTCCGCTTTAAGTGTGCAACGTGAACTGGTCAGTGGTGAGCTACTGCGTATTCCCATAACTGATTTAGAGATACGTCCTCAGATTGGGATGATCTGGCGTGAGGATAAGCAGTTTTCTCCTGCCTCTCAGGCGTTTTGCGATATGCTGCGACGCGAGTTGCGTCTGATCGAAAGCATCCAGCAACCAGCAGTTTCTTAAAGAGAAATGGATGAGTTTGCCAGCAGCGAAGCTGCTGGCAAACTCATCCATTTCTCTTTTCTAAAAAGATTATTTGACCATGCGGATGGTCCAGAAGTCACTGGAGAGATTTCGTTGAGTGAGGTAGGCGTAGGGTATTGTTCCATAACCACCTTGCGCCCAGGACGCTCCCCATGAGTTCCGAAAAATGAAGCGTTTCTGACTCTCGTCATAGCCAACTGCCATTACGGCATGTCCACCAAGGACAGATTCTGACGTGCTCGGCATAGGAACGATGCCAGTTTTCGCTACCTCATCACTCTCGAAACTGTCGTAGACGGTAAAGCCAAAGACGAAAGGATAGCCAGCGGCGAGACAACCTTTCATCTGAGTAAGGTTCTGTGCCACGCTCTGATACGCTGTCGCCTGATAGTTGAGTGCGTCCGCGTAGCAGGCATCTGACGGTTTGATTGCGAACTGTGTGATATCATAGGGCCACTCGGTTTCTGGACAGGCTCCCTGCTGATTGACGCATTTTATGCCATCGCGGATCTGTGCGCCGCTGTCGGTGGCAGGTGTGCCTTCCATGGTGCGCTCATTATAGTAGATGAACAGGCGCGAGGGAACAAAGGCATTGGGATGATTTTCTTTCATTTGATCAAATTCAAGTGCCGCCCCGATAGCGTTTGCCGTACAACTCCCAAGTTGACCCTGATCATAGACTGGTGGACATTGAGCACGTAGATCTACGCTAAGGGGGAGTGCTTCCGTGAAAGCGCTGGGGGCGGTATACAGCAGATCTCGGTGGTCGGGAAGATCGGGAATCCATCCATAACGTTGAATTTTACGAGGCATAGGTATTATCTCCTTCATAACACATACGATGTAGTCGTCCATCAGCGGATGACTACAGTTAACACCGCGATGTGGTACTGGATGTCCAAACCACAACAACTACAAACTATCCTGCAAAGCTCCACTTATAGAACGCGGCAAAGAACTTTATTTGGCGGTCAAATTATATCAAAAGGGTTTTGTGAAAAGCAAAGCGAAAAAGTTCTATATGGCAGGTACTGCATCGTATGGCTACTTTTTATCTCTTTGATTGTGTCTTTATTTTTGCGGCTGGTTAGCGGTGTGGATGGCTTTGCCTTGAGCCTGTTCGGCGGCTTCCAGGATGGTTTCTCCTAGCGTGGGATGTGGATAGAGAATCTCATCCAGATCAGTGAGTGTAGCTCCCATCTCCTGAGCTAGCGCAAGCTGACCAATCAGGTCCCCGGCACGCGGACCCACCAGGGTTGCTCCAAGCAATACCCCTTCCTCATCGGCAAGCAGACGAGTTACACCATTTTCAGCTCCAAGTGTCAGCGCTCGTCCATTGGCTGCCAGGGGAAAGCGACCGCTGATAGTTTGAACTGGTTCGCTGGCGGAGTCTGCGTCAGTAATGCCGATGAAGGCGATTTCGGGTGTGGTATGGATCACCTGCGGAATAGCCTGTGGAGCGAATTGAATCCGCCTACCGGCGATCCCCTCAGCGGCTACTTTTCCCTGTTTAATTGCGTAGCTTGCCAGAGAGTGAGTTCCGCCGGTACAGTCGCCCACGGCAAAGATGTTTGCTTGACTGGTACGCTGGCTACTGTCCACCGCGATGCCTCCGCTGCTGGGATTGAGTGTGAGACCAGCGTCGTTGAGGTGTAGGCCGGTAACTCTCGGAACAACGCCCGCTGAGATGATCAGTGGACGTTCTTGAATCTCGTTTATGGTGCTGTTTGTGCCGATGGTTATCCCTTGCTTGCGCATGCTGGCTTGAACCAGGCGTAGGGCTATGGGATCGCCTCCTTTGAGGATGTGTGAACCGGGCGAGTAGAGATGGACATTGACTCCCAGACGTGCAAAAAGAGTTGCCAGTTCCAACGCGATATAATCGTCGCCTGCGATGGCCAGGTTAGTGGGCAATTCGTGCAGGACAAGCGCCTGCTCTGGTGTCAGAATGTTGTCTGCATCGCAGGGGAGGGACTCTATGGAACGGGGACTGCCACCTGTGGCAATGACACAAAAGTCAAACTTGAAACGCAACGAACCATGCTCGCCTTCGACGCGCACCTCTTGTTCGTTGATAAACCAGCCCGTGCCATGGACGCGCTCAACATGGTGCGTGTTAAGCAGACGCGTCACGCCGCTGGAAAGTCGTTCGACGACGCTTTGTTTCCAGGCCTGCATTTTATGCCAGTCAAAGGTAACGTGCTTACTGCTGATGCCCATGCCGAGCAGATCATTCCCGCCAGCCTGGACGTAGCGTTCACTCGCGGAGAG
>DAOTTL010000496.1:0-7709 GCA_034438135.1 Ktedonobacteraceae bacterium
CTGCTCGCGCTCGTGGGCGTACAGGGGGTCGGCGTAAGGCAACTGAGTCGCTGCGCCCCGAGCAACTCGCTCGCGCGAAAGAACTCTACGCCGCTCGACAAAATAGCATAGCCGAGATCATGGCTCTCACTGGCTTCAAGAGCAGGGCCACATTCTATAAATATGTGGTCAGTCTAGAGAAGGTCAAATAGAGTAGAGCGGATGTGCAAGGAGGCCTTATTGAGCGGAGATCTGGGAAGAAGAAGTGAAAGCGATGCTCCTGGAGGCACTCAGAGAGTGAACGACCAAATTGGGGTCACGACATTTTAACATCACCCGACATTTTAAGATCACAAGCTCTTATGTTGGCGCGAGAGCATTCCGAAACCCTGCAGGCGACCAACGATATATACACCAGGGGGGATCGCCGAAGGTGGGACGCGCAACGACATATGTGGCTTGATAATCCTACTGCGAGCTTCAGGGCGTGGGTCACAAGGCAGGCCGACTGGACGCGTCTATTGCTAGATGCCGTCGCGGCGCCTCTACGTGAGGGTCTTCATACCCGTTACAAGCAGCTCAGCGATTTCTCTGGTCCCGCTCCCCTTTCCACCTTGAGCAGCGGTGCAGCTGCTCTTGAAGACCTGTATGCTGCACCAGCGAGAAGAGATAAAAACTACTATTTTTTACGCCAGGATGGAGAAAGCAATCAACCAATTTTCTACCGGCAAGAGGGGCTGATGGGGAAACCCCAGGCCATCCTGAATCCCAACGAGTTGAATCCTGAGGGGACCACCGCAAGACACCTCGCCACGTGAGGCTTGACGTATGTGGTCAGTGCAAAGTGGGCAAAAAAATTGACGTCATCTGCGACGTTTTCTGGGCACGGATTGCTGACTGTAATGCTGGAGGAAAGCAAGATAGGAGAAGTTTTCTTCTTTGCAAGGTGGTAGGGTATTTTTGCTTGCAACAGGTAAGCAGATGTTGTTCCTAAGACAGGAGAAAGATAGAATGAGAAAGTCATCGTGTCGGAGATGATCACCCTTGATGGTTTCTTTGCAGGGCCTAATGGAGAGATCGACTGGCATGTCGTGGATGAAGATTTTAATGAGCGTACGCTCGAATTTTTCCGTTCCGTAGACACACTCGTGTTTGGTCGCGTCACGTATGAACTGATGGTGAAGTACTGGCCCACCGAAGCTGCTCAGGCGGATGATCCGCTCATCGCTGAGAAGATGAATACGTTGCCCAAGGTGGTGTTTTCGAGAACGCTGGAGAAGGCCGAGTGGGGAGAGTGGAGGAATGTCACAGTGGTGAAAGGAAATCTTGAGGAAGAGATCGAGAAATTGAAACAAGAGCCAGGAAAAGATCTGGTCATATGTGGAAGTAGCAAGATCGTCTCAGTCCTGGCGAGAGCAGGTTTGATTGATGACTATCTGCTTTACGTGACTCCTGTGGTGTTAGGAAGTGGAATACCTTTGTTTCAAGGCATGAAGGAGAGAATAAAGCGGCAACTGGTAAGCGTGCAGCATTTGAGTTCCGGGGTGGTTCGGCTTCATTATCGACCTGTCAACTCTCAATAGTCGAGCTTTGAGGAGGTTCCCCTCAAATTATGATGAGATCTGTTGAGGCTTTTTCTCGTCGAGATCAGGTAGAGGAAGTTGGATCACATCTGACTTCCTCTACCTGATCTCGATGAAAACCAGCGGCAGGTTTATTTATGAGTGACGAGAACTGGCCCAAACCTTGCTGCGAGATGCGTGTACAACTTCCAGTCATGACGCGTCTTTAGAGAGACAGCTTCTTCAAGCCCCAACAGTGCCTGTCTTCACTTCTCCGGCTCGCTCATAATTGGCAAAAATCACACCATTTGGCGTCACCAAACTGTCTGTTACTGTAAAGGCTGCAGGAAGAGTGCCCTCACTAAACAATTTTTTACCTTGGCCAAGTGTGATGGGGAAAGTTTTGAGCCATAGCTCATCGACTAGATCATGTTCGAGGAGTGTCTGGGCCAAGACGCTGCTACCGTGAACTTGGATATCAGTGCCTTCTGACTTCTTGAGCTTTTTGATGTCATCAACGGTTTTAAGGAAAACGACGTTTGGCCAATCTGTTTTATTCTCATCCATAGTCTTGGACATGACGTATTTTGTGATCTCATTGATACCGGGCCACATCTCTGCATGTGTAGGCCAGAAAGCAGCAAAAGTATCGAATGTTTTCCTGCCCAAAAGAAGATCTGCAGGCTTCATCGTTTTCGCAATGAACGAACCCGCCGCTTCGTCCATTTCGGCAAAATACGGCGCAGTCCAACCGCCATAGTTGAAACCGCCAGAAGTGTCCTCAGGCCCACCAGGTGCTTGCATTACTCCATCTAATGTAATGAATGATAAGATGATTATTTTTCTCATGAAAAGCACTCCTTCTCAATTGTTGGGTGATGGGAGAAAGGCGATGCCGCCAAGTCTCTCCTCTGGATCTCGTGTTCATGTGTCCGCGACAAAGCTCTACGCGTTTCTTCTCTGCTCGGCTCCACATGACGAACGTTGCTCGCTTTCCTAGCATAGCATGAGGGCGCGAAAAAAACTTCTTCAATCTTGCTCTTCTCTACTTACAGTCAGCACCCATTCCCAGAAAAGATGAGAGGCCCTCTCTCAACCTCGGCGATGACACCAACTTTTATGCCCAATTTGAGTGCGCCCCCCTTTCAAGCATCATACGGCGAGGTGTTATATGGAGGACCCAGCCTCTACTGGCTAAAGGATATAGGCGACCCCAAGAACCCGAAGCACGCCGCATTTCTGCTGGATGCTTCATCATTCCATGGGGTCAAACGTGGCACATCCTATCCGTCAACGCTTGTTCTGATAGCTGAGAACGATCAGCAAGTGGTGCCCCAACACGCCTTCAAATTGGTTGAAGCGCTCCAGGAGGCGCAGGCAGGTCCGGGCCTGATTTGTCTGCGTGTGGCAAGAGACGCTGGCCACATCCTGAGCACACGCTCACGCGCTATAGTGGAAGAGGAGGCGGTGGACATGCTCTCTTTCCTCCATCTGGCAGGCATTATGACGTTCAACGAAGCTGGAGTTGAACCAGATGGGAAATGAGACGAAGAGCGGGCAGATTTCAGCGAAGGTCAAGGAGTTAATGAGTAAAATCACGCGTGTGGTTGCTAGCAAGTATGAAGAGAAGCAACAGAAAGTAAGAGGACGCCCCCAGCGACACGCTGACGCCTTGCGGGGCTGGAGCAGCGCACGCAAGGAGAGATAGAAGGTAAAAGATGCTTCTAGAGCTTGAGCGGCTCATATGGCTGTCCCAGGAACGAATCCTTGCCATATCCCGTGACGAACACCGGAGGCGCTCCTGCAGATTGTACCCAAGTTTTGCGCTTTCGGTACCTGAGTTTTGCGCACCACTGGGTCAAACGCCTTCCAGCCGTCCACCCGACAGCGCTACCCCCGTTGGGCCAAAAAGCCTGGGGGACATCATCTGACTGCGACGGTCAGATCTTTGTCTTCCATTTCCCAGGCGTGATCGAGCGTGTGATAGGCGGTGTGCCGAATCAGATACCGCAGCGGCCAGGTTCGAGCCGGTGTGCCCTGAGCATGGAACGTCCGAATGGCATGGCAATAGTCCTCGCGGTGCGCTCTCAGGCCCTCGTCGGTCAGCTTTGCCCCCTCAGGAGTGCGCAACCCCAGCCTGGCAGCCATATCCTGCTCCGCGCCCAACGTATGCCCAACGATGCGGTCCCGATCCCGCCCGCCCCCTCGCGGACCCTTCTGCATCTCAACCGACACGCGCCAACGTACCTCGTCGAAAAACGTCCAGCACGCCTGCATCAGGGTCAATTCCCGGTCCAATTCTGCGCTTGAGAGGTCTTGCCTATCGATGCTTGAGAACGCGAACGAGACGCCCCAGTAGTCGGTTGAGCCAGTGCCCGGATAGTGCTCGACCATGTCAAGCGTGGTGATCGCTGCAAACGCTCCATCCATCCCAGCCAGCTTCGCCACCGGAGCATAGCGTGGAAGATACGATTGCACTTTTTCAATCGCGGCCTCCCCGGTCTTCGCCCCACGCTCAAGACCGGGCCAATCCGGTGCCACTGCCACCACCTTCTTGCCTTTCGGTCCGATTTCGAGCGTCACACGAAGTTGCTTCGCCATCTCTGCTCTCCTTCCGGTCAAGGGGTCACGTTTTTGCCCCTTTGCCTTTCTGCTTCTCTTCCCCCCATAGTACCAGCAAAAGCGGTCAGAACAGACCCGCATATCGACGGCTTCCTCCTCACCTGGGCCTTTCTCATCCTCTTCTCTCAGATCATCTGGCTCAAAGTTTGAGGAGCCGTTCAGCATTTGTATACGCGATTTTCTCTTTATCTGTAGGACTGATGGGCGCGTTCTCCAGAAAGGCCCTCCCCTGATCTCCCGCAATGAAGGGGTAATCAAGCGCATACATGATGTGATCAGTTCCCATGATCTGGAGCGCAAGCTGGAAGGGAGGCAGCGTCAACATCCCACTGGGCGTGAGATAGATCTGCTGGGTAACGTAATCGGCCACAGACCGTTGGAGATGTTTTGCCACTGGTTTGAATGCCTCATCAACGCGTGCCAGATAAAAGGGGATCATCTCGCCCCAATGGCCAAGAATGAGGTGTAAACCGGGGTAGCGATCGAAGACGCCTCCGAGAATCATGCGCAGCGCGTGAATGCCTGTCTCCAGGTGCCATCCCCAGGCAAATCCGGCAAAAACGCTACTGATCGCTGGCTCAAAGCCTGCATAGTAGGCTTCTTGCACCGCTCTTGTTGGGAGCGTTGGGTGCAAGTAGAGGGGAACATCAAGCGCGGTAATTGCGGCGAGCACAGGCGAAAACACGGGATCGTCAAGAAAACGTTCGTTGGCTCTTCCATTCACCATCACCCCCTTGAAACCCAGGGTCTTTACACAGCGTTCCAATTCCGCTGCGGCGGTCTCTGGAGCGGCCATTGGGAGGGTTGCCAGCCCAACAAAACGGGTAGGATGAGCAGCGATGGCCGCTGCGAGCTGGTCATTGATCTCCCTGGTCAATGAAATCTGCTCAGCAGCCGGAACCAGCGAGAGCCTGGATGACGCGGTATAGGAGAGCACCTGGACATCGATGCCCGTGTTGTCCATCGCTTGCAAGCGTCCAATACCCAGATCTTCCAGTTGGCGAGCGGGTAAACCATAGTCTCCCATCTGAACCTGGGCAGTGGGAAAAAGTTTCTCCACCTCCTTCTCAATGGCAGCGATCTGAAAATGTTCTTCAAGCGTAATAATTTTCATGGTGAATCTCTTTCTTACTTAAGGCCAGGAAAGGCAACCACATTTCTTATGGCACCTTACTATCTGGCTAAAAAAATTAGGATGAATGGTCAACACGCAATTGATCGTCCAGTTTCCCGAGCAATCTGCGTAGTTGTTGCTGTTCCTCAAGCGTAAACGACGCCAGGTGGTCTTCCATACGTTGAAAACGCTCTGCCAGAACCCGCTCAAGAAAAGCGGGAGTCTCTGGCGCAAGAGCAATGGTCGCTTTGCGTCTATCGCTGGGATGTTCCTCGCGGCGGATCAGTCCCAGACGTTCCAGGCCAGCCAGTAGACCAGTTATGGTTCCCGGCGTCACACCTGCTGCCTGAGCCAATTCAGAAGGCGTCATCTGGCCGCTCGTTTTGAGCAACCCAAGCACCACTATCTTTCCCTCAGAGAGGGCAAAACGATCGAAAAAGGTTTGCCGCTCTGCGAAACTCTCCCCGGCAACTTGCAAAAAGAGCAGATAGAGTTCGACGCGCGTCACATCTTCCCCCGGTATCACCTGACGGAACTCATTCAGGATCAACTGGAAACGGGGATTCAGGGTCTTCGCCTGTTCCATTATGCACTTCCTTCTCTCACTATTGTAAGCCGCCATAGTATTTTTGTCAAACCCCCCAAGATGCAGGTGCGGAATTGAGCCGTGAAACGAGCAAGGGGCACTTACGGTCAACCTTTGGGGTAATCAGCACAGTGGTGCGCAAAACTCAGGTACCGAAAGCGCAAAACTTGGGTACAATCTGCAGCTCCCGTTACAATCGATGTAGCAGGCACAACAGATCAGATTTTCCCATTAGTGCCCATCAACGCCCTCGATCCTAACATCTATGTCGCTAAATCTATAGATGGTGTTACCTGCTCCACGGCACAGCAGGCTTCAGGCGCACGCACAGATGTTAGCCCATCCCTGGCTGCTCCGGATAATCTCTACATGGCCTGGAAGAATACTGGGGACCAGACAATGTGGTGGTCCAGTTCTTCTGACAGCACCACCTGGCAGGTGCCGCAGCAAATATCACAGGCGTTCACAAACGCCAGCCCGGCCCTGGCTTCATAGGCTACAGACTTTATCTCGCCTTTAAAGGTGCTGGGAATGACCAAAGTATGTGGTGGTCTCGCCTTGGCGGCACCAATACCTGGGACAGTTCGATACAACTGAAAGTAGGAAACACGAGCACTGGCCCTGCCTTGATTGGCGTTGGAAGCACATTCTATCTGGCATGGAAAGGTTCTGATAATGACCTGCGTCTGTGGTTCTCTAGTTCTGAGGATATCGGTGCGAGTTGGGCAGTTCAACAACAGGTCTTGGGGGCAGCTACAGATAATAGCCCGGCCCTGGCTGCCCTTGCTTCAAACTCCACTACCCCCATCATCTATCTAGCATGGAAAGATGCTGCCAGTACGGCCATCTTCTGTGCCAGCATGAGCGTGACCATCGACAACACTACTGGTGCTAGCACCTCCGCTCTCTGGTCCACACCAGTGCCAGTCTCAGGGACCGCAACAGATAGTGGCCCCGCTCTGACAACCTTCAACAATACTTTGTATCTGGCATGGAAAGAGAGGGCGAGTCAGAACCTGTGGTATTCCAGCTCTCCTAATGGCACGACCTGGTCCACACCACAACCAATCTCAGGAGCGAACACGGGTGTGGGTCCGACCCTGTCTGTTTTTAAAAATACCCTCTCTCTAGCCTGGGACCCTACAAGCAGCCGCTAAGCGCGAGAAAGGATATGCTCGAAATGGTGAGCGGGCAAATAAGAGCTCTTGTTTGCCCGCTCACCATTTCGAGAAACGATAAACTGTTGCGTACTACCAGCGTCCAGGGAGTGAAACCCTTGCGTGTTTCTTTTGCAATATCTTCACAATGCCGCTTTCCCCCTTTTTGCAACAAAAACAGTTGCTCTCAACCCATTCTAGGACCTGAGAGTAGGTCTGCCTCTGTCAAGCTAGTGAACCCCGAAAGAGAAAATGTTCACACATACAATCGTGAACCATCGGCGAGAAGAGCGAAATAGAGGTATCTTTCGTTTTACTCTTTTTGATACATATCCTGGAGACCGTGCGCTCACCAATCACTCGAATTTACAGGAGTTGAACATTGAGAGTCGCTTCTAAAGCAGTTTTACAAGATAGCGCATTACTTCTGCTTGCCAGACCAATTCCCTGCACAATCTGAAACAAGCGCTGAGTGACCCGTGCCCACGGGGCCGCAAAGGACGTGATCCGTTCAGCAAAGAGTTTCCGTTTGCAGGTACTAACCTGACAGAACCATTTGCGAACATGTAGCAACACCTGTACCCGTTGCCCGCGACAAGGGAGATCAGCTACCTGACGCTGGTAGGAACTATGGACTCGCGTCGATGGTGTACCACACAGCGGGCAATGTGGGGAAACCTGCGTTGAAA
>DAOTTL010000497.1:0-7550 GCA_034438135.1 Ktedonobacteraceae bacterium
TCCGCGCAATGGGTTGGTTCGTATATTGCCAATTCGGCGCTCTGGTATTATTGGGCCATATACTTTGTACTGGTTGTTTTGTTTACGTACTTTTACGCGTACGTAGTCTGGCAACAGCAGGATATTCCCAACAGTTTGCAGAAGCAGGGCGCACATATCCCTGGCTATCGTCCTGGGGAGACAACGCGTCGGCATCTAAATGATATTCTCAATCGTATTACTCTGGCAGGAGCAATTTTTCTTGGGATAGTCGCTATTCTGCCGTTTTTTGCAACTGTGGGTGGCAACCAGCTACTCAGTAGCGCCGGGCTTTTAATCGCCGTCGGCGTGGTGCTCGACACAGTCAGACAGATCGAGTCTCAGATGGTCATGCGTAACTATTCTGGCTTCCTGACCTGACGCTCAAGGTCGAGCGAACACCATCGGAGGTAAACGTGCAAATTATTCTGATCGGGGCGCAGGGATCAGGAAAAGGGACGCAGTCTGAAATGCTCGCGCAGGCTCTAGGCGTTCCTCACATTGCTAGTGGGGATTTATTTCGCAAGGAGGTTGACGAAGGTACTGAAACAGGGTTACAGGCTAAGACGTATATTGATCGCGGGGAGTTGGTTCCAGACGATCTGACGGTTGCGATGGTTTTGCATCGTTTGAAGCGACCTGATTGTCAGCCAGGTGTTCTTATGGATGGTTTCCCTCGTACAATAGCCCAGGCTCGTGCTCTGGATAAAGGTCTTCGAGAGACGGGCAAGCAGGTGAACGTCGTTGTCTATTTGAATGTTCCACGCACGGAACTTTTACAGAGACTCTCCGGTCGTTACATCTGTCGAGCTGCTCAACACGTTTATAACATCTACTCCCGTCCACCTAAGGTGGCAGGGAAATGCGATCTGGATGGGAGTGAACTCTACCAACGTTCTGATGATGTTGGGGAGGCCGTAAACCGTCGTCTTAATATCTTCTTTAATCAGACAATTCGCCTGCTGGACTATTATCGTGAGCAAGAGAAAGTCGTTGAGGTGAATGGTCATCAGGAGATTGAAGAAGTACATCACGCGCTTGTGAAAGCTATTCGGGATCGCATGAATGGATAGGTTTTTCACCAGGGATGACGGATGTGAGATTGAGGATGATCTGCAAGGATTGCTAGTAAGGCTGGGGCTGCGGCGATAGAGAGTTTTCTGGCTGTGCTCCTACCAGGGGAGAACATCTTTGCATTGATAGGAGTACAGCTTCCAGCCTTTTGGGCTATAGCGGTTACCTGATCTTGTATCACGCGTCATGTAAATGATGACATGCTACATAGAATATCAGTGGGGCCTAGTAGCGACGAAGTGATAGTCAGGTTAGAGGCAGTTGAAAGGTTCCTGGGGATCCAATCCTGAACTCTAGACTTTTTTTGACTTTTATGCTATAATTCGAAGTTGGCTGCGGTCTTACAAACTGTTGCCATTTTATCAGGCTCACATGGAGTTATCGAGTACCTTAATACTGGTGAAAAGCTCCTGAGGAGTCATCACTATTCGGAATAATCTCTCATACAGCCGTCATTGCAAGAAAGGATGCTATGGCCAAGAAGGATGAAATTGAAGTCGAGGGCAAAGTCCTTGAAGCCCTCCCAAATGCCATGTTTAAGATTGAGATTGATGAGCAACACCAGGTCCTTGCAGTATTATCCGGGCGTATGCGCATGAACTTCATACGCATCGTGCCAGGCGATAAGGTGAGAGTTGTGCTGTCTCCCTACGACCTGACACGCGGACGTATCACATGGCGTGCGAAGTAGTGGGGTGATATCTCCGCATTCTTCACCCTTGCGATCCTCTCAATAGCATCATAATGAATGGCTGGTGGCGGCAATCAGGTAGGCGAGTGATAAAAATATCTCTACTCAGCGGCTGGAGTGTTTACCTGAAGCATTTTCTAAAGTGTTTGTTTTTTTACCTATGGAGGGCAAGTTCATGAAAGTACGAGCCTCTGTAAAACCGCGTTGTGAACATTGCAAGGTCATCAGGCGCAATCGTGTTGTGATGATTATATGTAGCAAAGATCCAAAGCATAAACAGAAGCAGGGTTAATAAGTGAGGTTTGGTTATAGTGAGTAGCAGGCCTGAATAGCAGGCCTGCTACTCACCAGGCGAGACCCAAATCTGGAGGAGAAGATGGCTAGAATCGCTGGCGTTGACATTCCACGAGAAAAGCGCGTGGAAATCTCGCTGTGCTATATCTACGGGATTGGGCTGACGACCAGCCGCAAGATCCTGGAGCGGACACGTATTAGCCCGGATACACGGGTGAGAGATTTGACAGAAGAAGAGGTTAATCGCCTGCGTGAGGTAGTTGACCGCGAGTACAAAGTTGAAGGTGATCTGCGCCGCGAAGTGGACTTGAACATTAAGCGGTTGATTGAGATTGGCTGTTATCGTGGGATGCGCCATCGTCGCAATCTACCAGTGCGTGGTCAGCGTACGCGCACGAATGCACGCACTCGTCGTGGTCCCAAGAGAACTGTAGCAGGTAAGAAGAAAGCTGCAAAGAAGTAACGCCAGGGAGGTATTGCGTATATGGCAGACAAGAAGAAAACAACAGCCAAGCCCAGGCGGCGTGAACGTAAATCGATTCCGCGAGGCCAGGCACACATTCAGGCAACATTTAACAACACAATTGTCACGTTGACCGATCCCAATGGGAATGTGATCTCCTGGGGAAGTGCAGGCGGCCAGGGCTTTAAGGGCTCGCGCAAGAGCACTCCCTACGCTGCACAGGTGACTGCCGAAACGGCAGCGCGTAAGGCAATGGAGCACGGACTGCGCCAGATTGAGGTCTTTGTCAAAGGCCCTGGCTCCGGGCGTGAGGCGGCTATTCGCTCTTTGCAGCAGGCAGGCCTGAATATTACCGCTATCACTGATGTTACACCCATTCCGCACAATGGCTGTCGCCCGCCGAAACGGCGTCGCGTGTAACCGGATTACGTTTGAGGAGGATAGAACTACATGGCGCGTTATACCGGCCCCGTTTGTAAACTATGCAGGCGGGAAGGGGTAAAACTCTTTCTAAAAGGCGACAAGTGTATGTCCAAATGCACACTTGAGCGTCGTAACACTCGTCCTGGCCAGCATGGTTCCGGGCGTCCACGTAAGGCTTCGGGCTATGCATTACAGCTTCGTGAGAAGCAGAAGGTGCGTCGCACCTATGGTATCCTGGAGCGCCAGTTTAGCAAACATTTTGTTATTGCCGCTCGTCGTCCTGGTCGTACCAGCGAGAACCTGCTGCAAATCTTAGAGATGCGCCTGGATAACCTGGTGTATCGACTGGGCTTTGCCGACTCTCGGGCACAGGCTCGTCAACTTGTGTGCCATGGACACTTTGCTGTTAATGGTCGCAAAACGGATATTCCTTCTTTTATTGCGAAACCGAATGATGTGATTACAGTGCGCGATCGCAGTAAAGGTCTGGAGTTTTTCAAAACTCGTGCCCTGCTTCTGGCCACGAAAGGGGTTCCTGCATGGTTGAGCCTGGAGATCAACTCTATGGCTGGCCGTGTGATGTCACTGCCTTCTCGGACCGACCTTGAACTGCCATTTGAAGAGCAGATGGTGGTTGAATACTATCAGCGCTAAGTTGATTGGCGGATGGGTATATGCCTTCGCGGTCCGCGCAAAGGGCCGCTACAGGGCGCAGAACTCTTGGACTATCAGGCTTTTATCTTTTTGCTCACTGGAAAGATAATCTGGTCGCGATAGGAAAAGAAAGGCAGGTTTGACCTTGCAAGAATCGATTCTTCGCATTAAAAACACGAAGACACAGGGAAACTATGCGAGCTATGACATTGAGCCATTAGAGGCCGGGTATGGTATGACTCTGGGCAACGCCTTGCGTCGCGTTTTGCTCTCATCATTGCCTGGTGCTGCGGTGACTTCTGTTCGCATTGATGGGGTACAGCACGAGTTTCAAGATATTACCAATGTGATGGAAGATGTCACAGATATCGTGCTGAACATTAAGAAACTGCGGCTGCGCTCCTTCTCTGACCACCCCGTCTCGATGCGTCTGGAAGTTTCAGGAGAACGCGTGGTGACCGCTGCGGATATTGTGGCTCCCAGCACAGTGGAGATCGTCAACCCTGATCTCTATATCGCGACTCTTGATAATGAGAATGCACGTCTCGAAATGGAGTTGGTAGTCGAGGCTGGGAAGGGCTATGTCCCGGCTGACTCAAAAGAGGATCAGCCCATTGGGGTTATCCCCGTCGATGCCATTTATACGCCGGTTCAGAAGGTGAACTATTCTGTTGAGCATACGCGTGTAGGGCAGATGACAAACTACGATAAAATTGTCCTGGACATTCTGACAGATGGGACTATTCCGCCGGATGAGGCTCTGCGGCAGAGTGCGGATATTCTTGTACGCCACTTTACGCAGCTCGCGAATTACCGCGCTACGCTGGCTGAGCCGGAGAAACCGCCCCTGAGTAGTATGCCGATCCCACAGAAGGTCTACGATACTCCGATAGAGGAATTAGACCTTTCAGTGCGTGCCTATAACTGTTTAAAGCGCAGTAATATTACGAAGGTCGGCCAGGTGCTCTCGATGAATGAAGAGGATCTTTTAGGTGTACGCAACTTTGGTGAGAAGAGCTTACAAGAGTTGCGCGAACGGTTGCTCGCACGCAATTTTCTACCGAATCCGCGTACCAGCACCGTTGGGGCCGACATGGACGGCGATCACGAAATGGAGGACTGAGTTGAGGCACCGAGTTGCCGGTAATCGAATGAGCATGCCTGGGGCGCGTAGACTTTCTGCCCGTCGCAGTTTGATGGCAGGCCTCATTCGTTACGACCGTATAAAAACAACTGAAGCGCGTGCACGCGCTATCCGCGGAGAGACGGAAAAGTTGATTACCGTGGCTGTTAAGGGACAGGGTGCTGCTCTGGCTCATCTGGCCTCGATCGTCACCGATAGCG
This sequence comes from Ktedonobacteraceae bacterium, assembly GCA_034438135.1. Lineage (GTDB taxonomy): Bacteria > Chloroflexota > Ktedonobacteria > Ktedonobacterales > Ktedonobacteraceae > Paraktedonobacter. Next base: position 4,962 of record DAOTTL010000497.1, read on the forward strand.
AGAAGGCTACCAAGATCCTGGATTTTGCCCGCAGGGGCCGCTTCTCACTCTCCTATAAGGTTGAGACAAACGAGGAGCGTGCGCAACTGGGGTTACCGCCTTTGACTGCCAAGGGGCGCAAGTTCCTGGAAGATAAATACAAAAGGCGTCGAGGTGAATTGCTGGATATCATCTCGAACGAAGCTGATGCCGAGGAGGCATTACTGGCAGCCTATCAGGCTATGGTTATTGAACTGCATGCCCGTCGTCAGATTCTCAAGTCATTGCCCGACGAATTGGTTGTAAAGAAGATTTTTAATGAGCTGGCTCCTCGCTATACCGGACGTGCTGGCGGTTACACACGTATCACGAAGCTAGGAAAACGTCTGGGAGATAACTCGGATATGGCGCAGATAGCTCTGGTCTAGGCCGAGAACAGGTGGAGCATGCAAAAGCTGGCATGTGGGGTTGAGTACGATGGTACTGAATATCATGGTTTTCAACGCCAGCACGAGCTCCATGGACCGACAATCCAGGGGACGCTTGAGAGCGCGATTGCTCGCATCTCTGGCTCTATGGCAACGGTCTATGGTGCTGGCCGCACAGATGCTGGAGTTCATGCCAGTGGACAGGTGATCCATTTCTCTGTTGACTCTCATCTGATCCCTGAGGCCTGGCTAAGGGCCATGAATGCGCACTTGCCTGACTCGGTGGCTGTACGCTGGGTGCGGGAGGTTCCTGAGAGCTTTCACGCTCGTTATAGTGCCAGGAGTCGCTCCTATTGCTATACGATCTGGAATGATCTTGCTCCTACAGCGCTGCGGGCCAGATATAGTTATTATTATGCGAAAAGTCTGGATATCGAACAAATGCAGGCCGCATGCCAGATCCTGTTAGGGCGCAAAGATTTTGGTGCGTTTGGAAGTAGTCCTGATGAGCACAATCCCTTGAAACCAGGACCCCATTCCTGTGTACGAACGATGCTTGAGGCGAAATGTGTGAGCCAGAATGCTCTTCTCTCCTGTCACTTTACGGCGGACGCTTTTCTTACAGGGCAGGTTCGTAGGATGGTAGGTACACTGCTCCGCGTGGGGCAAAAACGCATGGAACTTGGCGAATTTGCCTCGATCGTACAGCTTGCGCGGAAGACACATGCTGGTTTCGCGGCTCCGCCGCAAGGACTTTGCCTGGTGGCAGTGGGTTATCCTGATGGCTGGGGACTATGAAATGGCCACGCAAGAGAACTCATGCATGTAGAAGATCACAGGTGTAACTGCGTGGCTCAGAGAGAGCACCTATCTCTGGTTCTCAAGACTGGTACACCACCGATCCAGTCCTCTGGTCTGGCAAAGGCTAGACCCCTGCTCTGCGGGTAATATGCCTGGCAGGGAATCAAATGTGTCTGAACACATTTTGAAAGGCAGACAAAAAAATGAAAAAAACGTATAGTGCCAAGGCCTCAGAACTGGACCCGCAGTGGTACATTATCGACGCTGAGGGGCAGATCCTGGGACGCCTGGCATCACAGATCGCGCAGATTCTTCGCGGTAAACATAAACCAACGTTTACACCCAATATGCCCTGTGGTGACTTTGTCGTTGTGATAAACGCTGACAAGATTGCTGTGACCGGCAGACGATTGGACCAGAAAGTGTATTATCGTCATAGCCAGTACCCTGGCGGACTGAAGAAAATCACTTTGCGTCAAACGCTGGAGGGTCGCTTTCCTGACCGGGCTCTTCGCCATGCTGTTAAAGGCATGGTGATGCATAACAACCTGGGTGAAACTCTCATGACTCATCTAAAAGTTTATGCAGGTACTGAGCACCCTCATCAGGCTCAGAAACCAGTTCCGTGGACTGGTTCCCAGGCGTTGCTGAAAAAACCTGAGCAGCATACAGAAGCAGAGTAAAAAAAGAGGAGATCTTACTTTGGTCGATACCATTAAAGGCGAGTATTATTATGGCATGGGACGGCGTAAGACGGCTGTTGCACGCGTCCGCCTTTTCCCTAACGGTGACGGTAGCGTGATCGTGAACGGTAGAAATGCCAGGTCCTATTTTGGACAACGTGAAGCTCTAAATGCAACAGTCGTTGCTCCGCTGCGCTTGCTGGAACTGGCCGAACAGTACACCATGACAGTGCGCGTGGTCGGTGGCGGTACAAGCGGTCAGGCCGGTGCTATCCGCCATGGCGTGGCGCGTGCCCTGCTCCGCGTAAACCCTGAGTGGAAACCTGTGCTGCGCAAAGCTGGCTATCTCACTCGCGATCCTCGTATGAAGGAACGCAAAAAGCCTGGCCTCAAACGCGCCCGTAAGGCTCCACAGTATACAAAGCGTTAAGAGTCGCTCTATCTTTTATTCTCTGTCGCCTCTGGCGACAGAGAATAAAAGAGCAAGTGGCGTGTTTGGCGGGGCATTTGCTCCACCAAATACGCCACTTGCTCTTTTATGAGACTTCGTTAGCGAAAGACACTGCTGATCGAAACCCTTTAAAAAGCATGCGGCGGGGCAGTATGCCACTGCTCATAGAAGAGAGGACCGTCTGGCTGGGCGAATGCCCAGCCAGACGGTCCTCTCTTTAGCGTGATTATCTTTCGGCTGCTACCTG
>DAOTTL010000498.1:0-18893 GCA_034438135.1 Ktedonobacteraceae bacterium
GCTATTTAATGCTCCGAAAGCCAAAGGCTTTCGGCCCCACCTCTGAGTGTAGGAGGAGTTGGAAGGGCGGTGACACTGCCCTTCCAACTCCTCCTTTTTTTGAACTGGGGAGGGGTTTCTCACGAGAATGAAATAGCCCTGTATCCCTGCTCAGGGTTTCGCAAAAGTCTTTCTTTTCCCGCCCACCCACCCGTTTTGGAGAATGGGAGGCAGCGCGACTGCGCTGCCTCCCATTCTCTTTTTTCCTGGGGAGGGGTTTGGCAACGTCTGAAAAACGTCTTTTGCGAAACTCTGTATTCACAGTTTGATAGTCCTGGCGAATGGTTTCGAGAAGAGAAGAAGGTACATAGGATAGTAAGATGTGATAAATTTAAGAAAATGGAGTATTTTTCGTACGTAATAGTGAAGAGAGAACAAAACAATAAAAAGCCCTGGATTGAGTGATTTTTTACAGAAAGGTTATCATATGTCTTCCCAACCGGTTCAACGACGACATCGGTCCAGGGGCAACGCCACCAGTAACAACAAAGAGCCGAGCGTCTCCTGGAGCGATGCTACGCAGATCGCAGCCAACCAGCAGCAAGTAATTACGCCACAGCAGTTAGCTATGCTCAAAGGAAAGCTAGAACTTGCACCTGCTGGATTTACAGCCATTCTGAGCCTACTCACCATAATTCCTCTCTTTTTGCTGGCTACTATGCTGGACAATGAAGAGATTCTCTTCCTGTTTGCTCTGCCACTTGGACTGATACTGTTTTTATTGGTACTCCCTTATCGGAAGCGTGCCGACCGGTTGCGAGCAGCTTCTGCGAGTGGAATTGTACGGGAGCAAGGCGAGGTCGTCTGGCAAAACAACAAGTATATCGCTCGTACCCCTACCCGTCAACTTGTGACAGCCTATAATAACCTCGGTCTGCCATCACCAGGCCCTTATCACTTCTATTATCTGCCAGAAAAAGCTATCTTGCTCTCCGCCGAGCCCATCAGGACCTATACCGGTATGATCACCTATCCCGGAAGTCTCTCAGCCACCGGTCTCCCGGGTCGCGAGCAGGCGCGGATTGCCTTGCAAGATGCCCTCTGTCAGACGTTGCATTTCAATGTGTATGATCTGGATTGCAATCGCAAACGGATGCTCAGCCAGGGGCAGCAGCAACGTCTCTATCGCAAGCTTTTCTGGAAAGTTGTGGGCAGTCTGATCGGCATTTCTATCGGAGTAACTCTTCTTTGCTGTGGCTTCGCTCTCCAGGCCAATAGCCACGACAGTAACGACCTTCCTTTGCTCATTTTCCTCTACTACATCAGCGCGTCGATTCTTCTGGGCTCTCTCTACTTTCTGATACGGGGAAGTAGAGTTCGTTATCGAGAAATTCGCCAGGCGGAACTGACCATTCTGATGGGTCTGGTCCATACTTATGAAGAAGAAGGAGACGAAGATACTCCAACAAGATACTACTTTAAGATCGATACCACCACTATCCAGGTCAAGGAGCCAGTCTACAAAGCCCTTATTCCCAATAATCGCTACCAACTCTACTATCTGCCCCGAATGAATGAGCTTGTGAGCATAGAGCCTCTGATCTGAAGATCAGGTGAACAATAATAGTCTGAAATGCGACAACTCGTTGCGCTGGCTTTCTTTAAAGTATGGCTGGGTAATGATAGACCCAAACGGTTAGCTTTGTGATCTGTGGAAAACAGAGGCCGCTGCTTTTTTAAGAGTGCTGTGTTCTCCATGCAGAAGAAGATTTTTCAGAGAGCGCGAACGCTTCACTCGCAAGCGATGCTGCCTGTCCATCAGAAAAAATCTGAGCAAAAGCTTCCTCTCCCAGTATGGTCTGTAGCGATCGAGTAGCCTGCTCAAGAACGGGCGCATCAATGGGGGGCAGTGGTGTCTCTGTCTGGCTTCTCCAACTCGAAGTCAGGCCTGCTAGACGAGCACTTAATTCAGGCTCACTATTTACAGAAAGAATGAGTAGCCCTTCTAAACACTCGATCATTCCACTCTGGCTCTGTTCCTCAATAGAGAGCTGTAAGCTTTGCAAATAGAAGCTTTGCGCGTTGTCTCTCTCGCCACAAGTCCAGGCTAGATGAGCAGCACTGGAGAGAGCGACGGCCATCTCCCAATGATAGCCAATTCCACTTGAGATCTTCAGGCTGTCCTGAATACAGGTTTTCGCCAGTTCGTAATCACCTTGTAAACAGGCGACTTCACCCAGATTATTCAAAGTCATGGCGATCCCTTTTTCATCCCCTAGCAGCTTAAATATGCTCAAGCTTTCCTCAGTCCATCGATGTGCATCAGCCAGATGTCCCTCATCGCGAGCTATGTCTCCCAGGTTCGTTAAAGCTACCGCTATGCCGCGTTGATTGCCCTGGCTCCGCTTGATCGCAAGGCTTTCCTCTTGTAGCCGGCGTGCCTGGCGATAGTCTCCACGTTCCTGAGCCAGAGTTGCAAGATTGTTGAGGCAGACAGCCACACTCGTCGTCTGTTGGAGAGAGCGAAATAAGGCCAGGCTTCGCTCGAAGCACTGAGCTGCCAGAGCAAAAGTGCCCTGATATTTGGCTATATTCCCTTGAAGATTCAGAGCCTGTGCTTGCAAGAGATGCTCACCCAACTGCTCGGCTACACCTGAACATTTCTTTCCCAGCTCAAGAGCACGTTCATAATCTCCCTGTTCAGCCGCCAGCACGCCGGCTCCGTAGCAGGCACGTGCCAGTGTCAGCGCCTGAACTCCATGCTCTTGCTCCTCCTGGACAAATAAACGCTCAAACCAGTCCCGCCCTTCGCTGAAAGCTCCTTGAAAAAACCAGTAACGCCATAGTTCTCCCGCCAGCCGCAGGCCCTGCTCAAGCTCGTGATGGTCCTGTGACCAGCGCAGGACAGCGCGAACACTGTCCATCTCTTTGCCAAGTTGGGCCAGTCCCTGCATGTGCTCTGCACCAGCCAGACGTTGCGTCTCGCGTTTCGCCAGCATCAGCATATAGCTGGCATATGCAGCACGCAGCTTCGGCTCTTCTTCCTCAATCACTAACTGCTCCAGGCCGTACGCACGAACCGTTTCAAGAACCTGGAAACGCGTCTCATCTTGAACTGTGCGGTGCATCAGGCTCTGAGCCAGCAGTGTTTCCAGACCTGCCAGCAGAATGTTTTCTTCTACTCCATCCTGGACACATATTGCCAGGATCGCTGCGAGAGAAATGCTCCCCTCAAAGACACAGAGAGAACGAAAGAGTCGTTGCTCTACCTTATTGAGCAGTTCGTAGCTCCAACCCATAGCCATACACAAAGACTGATGGCGCTCTGGTCCATTGGCCAAGCGTCCAGTTAACATCTGTAGCACCCCGGGACCGGTTTTACTCCCCATCCGTTCAAGAAATTGTGGCGGGGAGAATAGAGGGAAACGCGAGGCTGCCAGTTCAATAGCCAGCGGCAAACCATCCAGTCGTGCGCACAACTCCGCCACGACGGATACCTGGCCGGTGATCAGATGAAAATCTGGCTGGATGGCACGCACATATTGGAGAAACAACGAAACCGATCCATACTGTTCACACTGTTCGGGTGGACCCGAGAAAGGCAGCGTTGGCACAGATAAAGGGGCAAGCGGAAAAATCTGTTCACCACGCACACGCCACCTGGCGCGACTGGTCGTCAGAATTTTGAGCAAGGGACAACTGGTGAGCAGCTCAAGCACAGCTTCCGCTGACTCAAGCACCTGCTCACAGTTATCCAGCACGAGCAGTAGATGTCGATCGCGCAGCGCGGTTACAAGGGCCTGCAAAAGATCCTTCTGACGTTTCTCTTGCAGTTTTAGGGCCTGTGCGATTGTAGATAATACGAGCTGAGGCTCGCGAATAGCTTCAAGGAAGATAAAAACAACACCATCAGTAAAGTATTCCCTGGCCGTCTGGGCAACCTGAAAAGCGAGACGTGTCTTTCCTACACCTGCGGGTCCGGTAAGCGTCACAAAGCGGGTGGCATCTCGCTGGAGCAGATGAAACAGAGCCGCCTCCTCCCGCTCACGCGCCACAAGTGGAGCAAGTGCCACAGGCAAAGGTGGAAGCTCCATTGGTGAAACGGAAACCTCGGGCTGAGAACGCGCGGCGGCCAAAAATTCCGTGCGTTGCGCATCTGACAATGAAAGCGCCTGAGCCAGTGCAAGCATGGTATCAGGATGAGGCATGCGGCTCAGACCTCGTTCGAGATCGCTGACCGAGCGTGCGCTGATCCTGGCACGTTCGGCCAGACCTTCCTGGGTCAGATTGGAGGCGCGACGATACTGTCTGAGCAACGAACCCAGGGAAGATCCTGCTATATTCGGCATACAAAACAAACTCCCTCGAATTAGATAGAGATATGCTGGCGTCTACCCAAACGGGGTAGATGGAAAAGACGAATGTATTATCACCTATGTTTTCTAATTTGCCAAGTTTTCAAGTCTTTCTGTGACTTTTCTGTGCTTTTTTCCTGGTCTCGTAACTCCTAAACAGGCATACTAAAAGTAGAGCCATTGCTCCAAATGGAATAAGCGAAAAGATATCTTCTAACTGACTGAAAGGATAACGAGCAAGCAACCTTATTCGTGTGTAGACAATTGATGAGGATCGCTGCTCAATGGTATGCATTTATGACAAAAAAGCACTTTTCTGTGTTTACCCGGCCTGTTTGTCTGGTATTCATGCTGGGATTTATGCTTATACTCTCCGCTTGCGCAAGTCTACCTATCGGGATTAACGTAGGGGGTAGCGCAACGCCTACAGCCACAACGGGTACATCCAATGGCGCTTCACAACCTACACAACCCGCGCTCCCAACCGTCACTGTCACCACAATCCCAACACCACCAGTTACTGTCACCACTCACAATACCTTGCTCAATATCAATCTGATTACGAATGGGAATGCAGAAGCCGGACCTGGAGCAGCAAACGGCGGAATTATCGAGCCTATCCCCGGCTGGACACGCCAGGGGCCTATCGATGTCATACGCTATTCACCAGCCAATAGTGGCGGCTATATTTCTCCAACCGATCCTGGACCAGCGGATCGCGGCAAAAACTACTTCTGGGGCGGAAGTGATAACTCTCAAAATCTCGGCAGCAGTGCGGTCACCAGTATGACTCAGACCATAGATCTCACCACAGCCGCAGCTCTTTTCGCTCAGGGGAATGTTCATTTCACACTCTCCGCATGGCTGGGAGGCTATCTTGGTCAGGACGATAGTGGTAAATTGACTGTCGAGTTTGTTTCCCTCACAGGTCAAACTCTTAGTACCGCCAGTGTCGGTCCTGTGCTGGCCAAAGATCGCGGCAACACCTATGGCCTGGTGCAACGCTCAACCGATGGCGCTGTTCCGGCAGGCACGATCAAAGTCAACGTCAAACTCACGATAACCAGATTTGGTGGTTCCGACAATGATGGCTCAGCCGACGATCTTTCGCTTGTGCTACACTCATGATGTAAGCGGGAAAAACCTCTCTCTGGCGGCTGCGCCGCTATCTTTCTCCCTTTTTTCTTTATGAGTCATCCCTACCTTTGCTGGAATTTGCAAAGACCCTCCTCTCCGAAAAAAGAAGAAGCGAGCCTGGTTGGTGGGACATATGCCCCGCCAACCAGGCTCGCTTCTTCTGAGAAAAAAGGGGGTGGGGCGGCCCTTACAAGTAGAGGTTTCTTCTCGCTTTTCCCTCTGCCGCCGCAGTACGGGCCTGAGCCAATGTTTCTCCCTCTTATAGATCATACCTGATTTTAGATGCAGTCGGCAATGTCTTTTTTTCGTTTTTTAGAGCAGCTAGCCCGTTTTGCTCGGCATCCCTTTTTTATTCGTCGCCGCAGGCGGCGAAAAGAGGGTATCTGAGTAGTTACCATCCCTGATTTTTCTGCGGCTTGCAAAGCTGCTCCTCACCCCGAAAACAGAAGAAGCGAGCATGTTTGGCTGGGCTAATGACCAGCCAAACATGCTCGCTTCTTAGGAAAAGAGGGTGAGGCGGCCTGCATAGCAGGCTGAACGCTTTCTGGAGCAACAATTTATGTCAATAGCTCATAAACATGTTCGACTTGCAAGACCGCACGCAACAGTGGTAGTGCGCGATGAAAATATGTCTTGGCTGTATCAGGGCGTATATTGAGCACCTCTCCAATCTCTGGAAACGTACACTGTTGTACATAGCGCAGGAGGACGATCCTACGATAATGCGCAGGTAGGGTTTGTATTGCCAGAGCGAGATTTTGTTGCAACTCGCGGTATTCACATTGCTCTTCAGGTGCGAGAGCCGGGTCGGCAATTGCAAAGACCCCATTCTCCTCCTCGTCATTTGTTGGCTCTCCCTCCGACAAAGAGATCAGGTGTTTTCGGCGCGTTTCATCAATCACGTAGTGGCGGGCAACGGTAAATAGCCAGGATTTAAAGGGCTTTTCCTGATGCAAAGAGGGTAAGGAGAGATAGAGTTGAACCATCACTTTCTGAAGAATATCGCAGGAGAGATCATAATCTTTGAGCAAGTGATAGATAAAATTGAACAGATGTGTGCTATAGCGCGTCACCAATACTTCAAACGCTTGATCGTCTCCTGCAAGCGACTGGCGAGCCAGCAAACCATCTGACAGAGTCGTCAACGCTATTTTCTGGTCAACGTCTGTGACCATAGAGCAATTCCTTCCTGAAATTAGGAGTTTGGACTTGAAACGAGGTTTTTCAGCGAGAAAAATGGTATTCCCTATTTTCGAAGATCTCAAAGACGTTCTCTTCTCAAATAGAACGGAAGCCACTCATATGCTGGAATAATTCTAGCATATCACTGGCACTATTCCAGTGACATAATTATCACGGGGAGTATTTTCAAAAAGTAACATGCCTATGTCTCTTTATTTAGGGAGGCAAGTGTATGGAAATCTGGCTATAGTGAAGATAGTCCTTGAAGCTTTCCAGAAGATTAAACTGGATCGCAAGCCAGGAGTAGACCTTGTCAGAGTTGTTCGTCAGGTGGTACAGCAGTACGCACAACCAGGGTGTGAGATCAGAATTGAGGCAGAAGAGGAGCCTCTTGAGGGCACGTTTGATGCTGATCGTCTGGGGCAGGTGCTCAATAATTTGCTTGAGAATGCTCTAAAGTATAGTTCTTTTGATCAACCGGTGATAATCCGCGTGGCGCGACAAACCGGGTCAGCGTGTGAGGTTGTAGTTTCGGTGCAGGATTTTGGTTCTGGCATTCGTGCTGAGGATCAGGCCTTGATCTTTGAACGCTTCTATCGGGTAGCGCATGAGAGTGCAGAGAGAGTTGATGGTCTGGGCCTGGGACTCTTTATTGTCTCTAAAATCGTTGCCCAACACGGGGGAAGGGTCTGGCTGGAGAGCAAACCGGGCAAGGGTAGCACGTTCTTTTTCTCTCTGCCACTCGCGCCGGAGAATGTCTAGAGACTCCAACTTTTGAGTTTAAAGAGGAGGAGTTGGCAGGCGATGGCGAAGGCCACCGCCCTGCCAACTCCTCCTCTTTTGCATTGGGGTATGAGACCTATCCTTTGGCTAAGAAGAAAGAATATGAGCGAGATAAAGCGGATAAGACTTGTCATTATACTTCTATCTTTATTTAAATGTATCAGTCAAAACTTTCCTGTATCACCTTGATGATACGGAACCAGTACCATGCGAGAAAAATGACGCTTAAAACATCGTAAGCAACATCGACCCCCGGCACGAAGTCAACGGGGATAGAGATAACTGTTACCGCTGCTGTCACTCCAACTCGCTTGCTGAGGGCGCCAAGAATATCCCGTAGCGGACTCCTTGGGAGAAAATTGACAAGCACGATGAGAATGATGAAAAGGGCGGTAAGGGCCGTGAAACAGATGACAAGGACTTTTAGAAAACCGAAAATTGCATCCATTCTTTTCTCCATTGCTACAGTTAAGATATCTTAGCAGTAGTATAACATATTGAGAAGTGGAAGTATATAGATAATGTGGATTGTAAATAAAATGGTGACTTTTGTCGATGAGCGGATAAGATTATGTATATAGCATAGCCATGTCCTCGTCACTTTTATTGATCGTCACGATAGCCAGACACTCGCCGCATATTCGATGCAGGTTGCCATGCTTAGGAGTTTTTTTGGGAGGCACTTCTTGGAGTCTTTTATCCCTGGATTGGGCTGACCTGTCCCAGGTACACTTGTTTGAGAAAGAGCGTAAACTGTTCTGTTTCATGCCTGCCTCGTAGCAAGTATGCAGGCTTGAGATGTGCTGGAATATCCTTCATGTACCGATGGAAACAGGGTTCCAACCGCATAAGACCAGGATGCATATGGGCGAGAGTAAGTAGTTCGGGAGGGGTATTCCGTCCGGTATAGAAGGTATCAAGCAGACCCTTGAGGCTCTGATACATTTCGTCTTCTTGCTTCCAGCGTGTCACACTTGCTCGAAGGCCAGCATCTTCCGTGATGTACTATCGTATGCATCCTGGTTTCCTGTTGCTTTTGCCTGTTTTTCGAGTTCACAGACATCCAGCCATCGTTGAGTAAAACGACGTGACAGGGTCGATTCTGCCATCACTCACGGATAGGGGCAGCCGTGATCAAGATGACCCTCGCATGCTTGGGTTGAAGGAATGTTTCTGCTTTTTCCGTAGTCGTCAATAAGGGGAAGAGTTCCAGTTCCATGGCATGAAGAACACTGTTCTGTGATAGGGGTTTTGCCAGTTCCACTACAGTTTGGACATTCCATTGGAGGCTTTCTTTCGGAGAAAGACGAACAAAACGGAGGCTTTCTCCAGAAGAGTAGTTCCTCCCACTCTTATTATATCACCTCCTGTCTACGAGCACACTGCCTTTTTGGACGATTTTTTTTAGCGTTCCTTCCTCTATACTCAGGTGGAAGCGATGCTACCTCTGTCTGGCACACCCGCAGGGAAAGCTCTCCTTTGAGCAAAATACCTCTTGTGTGCGCTGAAATCAGCACATGCTTCGGCAGGCGTGTGCCAGACTCGTGTTGTATGCGAAAGGGAGCCTGTACGTGCCGTCACCGCTTCGTTTAATGGGGCTGTCCCAGGTTCGTACAATACTTCGGTAAATCGTTGTAGCCCACAGGATGTCATCAAAAGTATCAAAGAAGGCATTGCCAGAGGAGGTAAGAATATGAGTTCATATGTGCTTGATTTTCAGGACATTGACGAAACAAAACGCATGCTTGTTGGGGGGAAAGGCGCGAACCTGGGGGAACTATCCAGGCTTGAAGGAATACATGTACCAGATGGCTTTTGTGTTTCTACTGAAGCCTTTCAAAGAATCATGGGGGAAGCGCCGTCTATGAACGCATTGCTTGATCGTTTAGCGCTTCTAAAGGTGGAAGAGCGGGATAAAATCGGTGAACTGAGCGGTGAGATTCGCAGAGTCATCGAAGGGATAGTCATCCCTCAAGATATGCATGAAGAGATCGCTCGCCTCCTCTCCAGACTTGATGGAAAAAATGAAAAATATGCCTATGCAGTACGATCCAGCGCAACCGCAGAGGATTTACCGACGGCCTCCTTTGCAGGTCAGCAGGATACGTATTTGAACATTATCGGAAAGGAAGCCATCCTCAAGCATATCAGCAAGTGCTGGGCATCGCTCTTTACCGAGAGGGCAGTAACGTACCGTCTGCAAAACGGCTTCGACCACCGTAAAGTTCTTCTGGCTGTGGTTGTTCAGAAGATGGTCTGCCCGCAGGTGGCCGGAATTTTGTTTACTGCCGATCCCGTCACTGCTAATAGGAAGGTGGTCTCCATTGATGCCAGCTTCGGACTCGGTGAGGCCCTGGTCTCCGGTCTGGTGAATGTTGATAGCTATAAAGTGCGTAACGGTAAGGTTATCGCTAAGAAGATATCCAACAAGAAGCTGGCTATCTATGCCCTGAAAGATGGCGGTACGCAAGAACAGGAGATCGAGCCTGAGTGGCAGAATAGGCCAGCGCTGACGGATGAGCAGATGTTGCAGCTTGAGCGCATAGGCAGAAAGATCGAAGCACATTTCGGTTGCCCTCAGGACGTCGAATGGTGTCTGGTTGATGAGACATTTTCTATTGTCCAGAGTCGGCCAATCACTACTCTGTTCCCCATCCCTGAAGCGAATGAGCAAGAAAATCACGTCTATGTATCCGTTGGTCACGGACAAATGATGACTGACCCCATGAAACCATTGGGATTGTCTTTTTTCCTGTTAACCACGAATGCACGCATGCGTACAGCCGGTGGAAGGTTGTTTGTTGATATTACACCTCTGCTGGCTTCACCGGCTAGCAGAGAAAGTATATTGGATGTTATGGGAAAAGGCGATCCGCTTATAAAAGATGCATTGATGACCATCCTGGAACGGGGTGATTTTGTCCAGTCGTTACCAGATGATAAGCAAGAAAAGACTCCCGGTAAAAGCAATCAAGGTCCGTCGCTTGCGGATTTTCAAACACTAAAAGAATACGATCCGGCAATCGTTTCTGATTTGATCAAGCGTAGTGAAACATTAATAGAAGAGCTAAAACAAAACATCCAGACGAAATCAGGATTGGAGCTGATGGATTTCGTCCTGGAAGACATTCAGCAATTAAGTAAGAGTATATCTGGTCCGCAAGGTTTTGGTGTGATTATGACTGCTATGAATGCTTCCTCATGGATCAATGAAAAGATGAAGGAGTGGCTAGGTGAAAAAAACGTAGCAGACACGCTTTCTCAATCGGTGCCAAACAATATTACTTCGGAAATGGGTCTGGAGCTCTTGGATGTCGCAGATGTAATTCGTCCTTATCCGAAAGTAATCAATTACTTACAGCATGTAAAAGATGATAGCTTTTTAGATGAACTGGTTCAGTTTGATGGTGGACAGGAAAGCCGGGACGCCCTCTCTGCTTATCTCAACAAATACGGCATGCGTTGTGCTGGGGAAATCGATATTACGAGACCTCGTTGGAGCGAAAAACCGACTACTCTTGTCCCCTTGCTTCTCAGTAACATCAAAAACTTTGAACCAGGTGCTAGCAAGCGGAAATTTGAGCAAGGACGGCAGGAAGCGTTGCAAAAAGAACAGGAGGTAATAGATCGGTTGCAGCAATTACCGGATGGGAAACAAAAAGCTGAAGAGACAAAACGCATGATCAGCCTGATCCGTAATTTCATCGGGTATCGTGAATATCCAAAATACGGCATGATTACTCGCTACTTCGTGTACAAGCAGGCGTTACTGAAAGAAGCCGAACGACTCGTCCAGGCCAACGTTCTTCATGAAAAAGAAGATATCTACTATCTCACGTTTCAAGAACTTCGCGAAGTCGTACTCACGCATACCCTGGATCACCAGATCATTAGCCAACGCAAAGACGAATACGCCTTCTATGAAAAACTCACCCCCCCACGTGTTCTCACGTCCGATGGTGAAATCATTACAGGTGAGTACAAACGAGAACATCTCCCAGCCGAAGCTCTGATAGGTATCCCTGTTTCTTCAGGAGTGATAGAGGGACGAGCACGTGTCATCTTGCACATAGAAGATGCTGATCTGGAAGATGGAGATATCCTGGTCACCTCCTTTACTGATCCTAGCTGGACACCATTGTTTGTCTCCATAAAAGGCCTGGTCACCGAAGTTGGTGGACTGATGACCCATGGAGCAGTTATCGCACGTGAATATGGCTTGCCAGCAGTTGTCGGAGTAGAGAATGCTACCGGACTGATCAAAGATGGGGCACGCATTCGCGTGAATGGAACAGAAGGCTATGTGACAATTCTCCACGGCTAAAGCCGGGGCTTCTCAGACTAGCACCCTCATCGGTAGAAATCCTCTGGTGGGGAAGATGTGGTTTTCCTCCGGGGCAGCTACATAAAAGATGATAGCCAGGCAGGCGGCCCAATCAGGGTCGCTTTCTCAGCGATCTCTGAGGGTGTGAGCACAAAGAAGAAGAGGAGATGGTCTATCTGACGGGATATAACATACTCTGCCTGGACAGGCCATCTCCTCTTCTTCTTCTTCTTTGTCGCCGGAAACGATCGTGAGTGGAGTGGCTTTGCAGGCCGCTTAAGGATGGGTGAAGAGCAGGCGAGCTATCAGGTTGGCAACTGTTGAAAGACGACCTGTCCGATGGACTGGCCGATAGCTACCGGATCGACGGTCGCCAGATTGCTGAGTGCGATCACAGTCACATGGTCATCGATGTAGCGACCGATATAGTTTCGAAACCCATCAATCACCCCATCGTGCCAGATCAAACGATGGCCAGCCACAGGCGATTTTGTGATAAACCAGCCATAGCCATACTCCGAGCCAGGAAAGAGTTCCGCGGCATCTGTATAAGGTGTAAATGCAGTTGCTAGAACCTGCTGGGGTAAAATCGTCGAAGTGTAGAGCGCCTGGTCCCAGAGAAAGAGGTCATTGACGGTTGAGTAGAGCAGGCCTGAGCCATTGAGAAAATCCCATTGTGGATCCGATGACCAGCCCAGGTCATCGGCTGGTTCTTGCCAGCTTGCGTAACCGGTCGCGTGCTCAGCTTGAGAGTAGAAAACGTTTGGATCAAAGCCGGTCCGGTCCATGTGGAGCGGATCAAGGATCATGCTCTGGATATACTGATCGTAGGATTCTCCGGCTGTCTGTTGGACCACATACCCCAAAATTTGATAGCAGACGCTACAGTAATCGAACTGCGTCCCCGGTGAAAACTCCAGTGAAAGAGAGTCGAAGCTGGCGATCCAGTCCTCAGGCGAAGCGCCGGAGAGTTGCGAGTCGTCCGGTTGAGGGATACCAGAGGTGTGAGTGAGCAGTTCTTTGATCGTGATGGCCTGCCAGGGCGGCGGACAGTTCGCAATATAGGTGCAAATCAGATCTTGCACATGCAGTTTGCCCTGTTGTTGCAGTAAAAGAATCGCTGTAGCGGTAAATTCTTTGGTGACTGAACCCAGAAAATAGCGGGTATCCGGTGTATTTGCAATCTGATTGTCGTCGTCGGCCTGACCATACCCTTTGGCCAGAATAATTTGCTTACCCACAGCCACAAGCACTGACCCGGTGAACTGTTGCTGAGCCAGATCCTTCTGCATCAGACTATCCACTTGCGCCGCAATCTCGGAGTAGGCTACAGACGTGACATCAGGTGTGGCCTCAGGCTGAGGGGCAACTACTTGCCTGGCCTGAGAGGGACCACCAGATTCCATATTTCGAACCATTGGTCGTCCGATGGTAGCAATACTGCTATGCGTTGCCTTCCAGGAGACGCAGATAAAGGCCAGCAGAGGCGTAATAGC
This sequence comes from Ktedonobacteraceae bacterium, assembly GCA_034438135.1. GTDB lineage: Bacteria > Chloroflexota > Ktedonobacteria > Ktedonobacterales > Ktedonobacteraceae > Paraktedonobacter. The sequence continues at coordinate 13,257 of DAOTTL010000498.1, forward strand.
GACTATGACAAGTGCTAAGAGAATAAGACGAGGATATCTATGTTGCCATGATGGTCGTTTGACCTGTTGTTCATTTTGTAGAGACACGATGTAGACACTTTCCCCAATTCTGTTTCGCTAGAACACTTTTGAATGGTTGCTTAAACAGTGCATTATTAGATACATACATAGACAAAATTAAAGAAAAAGACAGCAAGAAGCTGAAAAAACAGCAGAGAAAATGGGTGTCGAGCGCAAAAAGTGTGCATAAAGCTATACCGCAGGAAAATGTTGGATTTTCTCGGCTTATAGATATATCTGGTTCAAACCGCGATCAGGAGACTTTTCTCAGGCTATGCATGTTGCTCTCTTGATTGCGACTAAGTATTGATGAGACCCCCCTAATAAAACAACGTATTCTTCTGATGAAAGTCACCTGAGCAATAAAAAGAGATAGCTCTGTCAAACGAAGTTTGACGGTTTGCCTCCCCACCCCTGGAGAGGGGGAGAGAACCAGGGGCCAGCCCCGGATCCCAGTCAAGGGGTTGCACCCCTTGCATCCCTGCTGTTATGAGCCGTCAAGTGACGTGTGACGGGTCACTAAGATCCTCTACCTATTTATGATGGTACCATCCCCTCACAAATAGAGGTTTTTTGCCGATTTTGGGAGAGAAGAGAGGTTCCTTGAAAATTGACAGCACACACTCCAGCTCCATTCACCAGATTTAGACGAATGAGCGTCCGGCATGGACCCGGCCAGGTGAGCCAAAGAAGTGGCGCAGGACCGGACTACCAGCCCCAAGTGCCCGGCTTTCGTAGTCAGGTTGTTCCGTTGTAAAGAAGCGCAAATCCTCTTCAGTCCTCTGGCATGAGAACCACCGGTCCTGGCATGCCTGTTAAGCGTACTGACCAGAGATGCTTTCCACTCTGGTTATCGAAGGCATCCAGATAGCCCGCTGACGTGACGACATAGCTGACGTTCTCGCCAGCCAGGAGGATGGGAAATAAGAGTAGAGAGGGACTTGTAGGACGGCTCACAGCGGTAGACTGGGGAAGCTTTCCCTTGTTTGCAGATGGTGAAGGAGTCAGTGGTATGCCCGTAGCTCCAAAATGTTCTAGCAGATGTCTGGCTATCACCTGACCATCATTCGCACCCAATTCAACCATGTATGTGCTCGAACCTTCGGTTTCCAGACACAAGATGTCCTGTGTCTGCGGTGTCAGGGAACAACTCAATGGTCCTCCATCTTTATTCTTATAACTCCAGAGGAGTTGCCCATTTTGCTCATGAAGTGCATACAAGAAAGCTCCTGAAGTAGCAAAGGCTGTCTGTTTTCCTGGCAGCAGAGAACCCAGAATAGGATTCAGTGCATCTGGTGTGTGCCAGAGAAACGCTCCATTGCTGGCATCATATGTGTAGAGATGGCTATAGCCATGAGCACTGCTCGCCGTCTCCTCAAGCGTGTCGGCCTCCACATAGATCTTTCCAGGCGCTACAGTTATCTCTCCTGCTGTACTAACCAAGAGTGGATCATTCATATGGACACGCCAGCGTACAGTTCCATCCGTGGCCTTGAGCGCGAATAAATCGAATTTTGCATAGACTTGATTCTGGCTCGTAGAAGGTACGGTTACATTGATGCCCCCATAAACAACCTGGTTAACGACATCGAAGGAAGCAAACAAGCCATCTTGAGCATACTGCCAGAGCTGCTTTCCAGACACAGCGTCAAAGGCCTCTAAAGAAGTGTGAGTAGTCTTATTGGTGCTGCTTTTCTTGACGATCACAAAAAGTGTGGTATTCTCAAAAACTGGTCGAGAGTCTATCTCTCCATCCACAGCGCTACTCCAGAGCAGGTGACCATCGTTCGCACTCAGGGCAACAATTTTCTGGTCAGCAGAGATGTAAACCACTCCATTGCTGGCGGGCGTGAATGTTCTAAGACCCGCTTGATGGTTGGAGATTTGAACTTGCGATTTCCAGAGCAGGCTGCCATTCTGAGCAGCAAACTTCTGGAGCCATCCTCCACTCAACGCGTAGACAGGCTGCTGACCTCCAGCGGCAGTAAACGCGGCCTGCTTTTTCAGGGTGACTACCGTTAACAGGCTACCTACAATCAGCGTCAGTACCAATACCGCAGCCAGGAGAGCGAAACGCCGCGACCAGCCTTGTTTTGGCAGTGCAAGCGGACGTGGCTCAGATGACAGAGAAGCCTCTGCGTTTATTTCATCCAGCTCTGGCATGTTCCAGAGATGTTCATCTTGTCTCTGTTGAACTTCAAGCAAGCGCCGGCGAACTCTATCCAGGGCGTGGGTTTCTTGTTCTGGTTCCAGTGCGGGTTTGGCAGATAGATCATGGGCCAGTTTGAAAAATGCAATGACCTTTTCATTTTTGGGATCTAATTCGTCTGGTGAGCGATCATCAAATGGTTGCATCAGGTCGCTTCTCCTTGGTGATGAGTATAAATGATGCGTAAATGGCGCAGGATGCGTGAGAGCATTTTTCGCAAGCTTCCTTCAGATTGCTTGAGTATCATTGCGATCTCTGCAAAGCGCAGACCATCTCCATAGCGCAACTGGATGAGCTGTCGTTGCGCCGGGGGCAGTTGTGCCAGCGCGGCATAAAGATATTGGTATGTTTCCCGGCTCAGGGCCTGCTCCTCTGGCGTTGACTCTCCATCCAGTATCTCCAACGCATCGTCCAGGGGTAAGACAAGCCGGCGGGATTGACGGCGATAAGCATCAATGACCTTGCGCCTGGCCACACGCTGAAGCCAGGCTAGCTGTCTCTGGGGTGTGAGATCAAAAAGTTCCTCATACCTAAGAGCAATTGTAAAGACCTCTAATAACACATCTTCTGCATCTTGTGGCTGCGATGTCTGGCGATAAATATAGCGATAGAGTTCTGGTGCATGACGATTATAGAGAGTTACCATAATATCATCTATTTCTGGTTCAGAAAAATTGGCCTTTGACATAATCATCCTTTGCTAGAAAGCTTTCTACCACACTTCACTTAGTACATCGTCTCAATAGATAAAACGCGGCATTGAGAGATATAACTCTTGATGAGCTAGCTTCGTTCTTGCCTCAGGGAAGAGTACTCTTGCCAGAGATGAGTGAGGATGATGGGTTGATGTAGGATCACCCTCTCTCTGAGAAAGTGCTTGCTGCGTTTCCACAAGCCATTTCATAGCCTTTGAACGGTGCGTCCGATGTAGGGAGTGTAGTATATCCTCAAAAACCTCCCTATACGAAGCCCCAAAAATGGCAAAGAGAAAGTTTTGGGAAGCATTCTAGCCTTCCTACACCAGATGAGCTTCTGAAAGTAGGCCTCCCGCTAACGGAGGAGCCACACGAGGGATTGTTTTGCTCTCCGCTTCTTTTGCTAGCTACCCTACACTGGCAGAAGAAGACTATGAGGACCACCGCATATGGCGATTGACCTGGCAACCAGCGAATTGGATGCACGTCACCACAAAGTCGTCTCGCTGGTTTTTTTCCTTACCTTCCTGCCTACGACTTGCAATGCCGCCCCTCTTCTTCAGGGGAAGGGACGGCTGTGCAAGTCCATAGGAAAATCAGGCAGGACTTCTAGCTGAGCTAGTAGCGTCATTGCTATCTCAACTGAAAGTTAGCACATAATGGAACACCGGGTCCTGCCTGAGAGTGGTGTATCAGCAATAATTGTAAGGATTCTCATACAACCACAAGTAGTTAACTGTACCATAATTGTACGTCGATGTCTTGTTTACCTGGAAACATTTTAAATAGTCTCCCCCATACTCCAATCCTCCCCAATTATTTCCTGCACTAAATCCTGTGACATTGGAAAGCCCTACTGGCATGGAGCCGCCCCCGCCAAAGCACCATGTCGTGACATGATTTCCGGTGTAGAGAGTAAACCAGCCAGAGCTGTTACAAGAGACTTGAGAGATATGAGGCTGAGCGTTGCCAGTTGATTTCTTCTGCAAGCAGGTAACCGTTGGTGATTGACTTCCATTCAAATGGAAATAGGTGACGGCACAGCCCGAGGGAGCTTGTGCCAGTGGGGCCGCGTGCGCAGTTGGAGTCTTTATGATTGCTATACTTAAAAGCATCGCTACTACAAAAAGAATAATGCTCAGCCTCAAAACAACTGCGTTGCGCTGCAAATAACCAGAGTAAGTGGTGAAATGGGACATGTAAGTGAATCCTTTCTAACATTTCCATTATGCTGAAGGCAAGAATGCTCGTTTTAGAGGGAAACAATGGTTGTCAAGATGGCAGGGTAAAGTAAATAGCTGGTTTTACTCATCTGCTTGTATCAGATGAGTTCTTGCAGTCATAGATAGTATCCCCCTTTTCTCGACTGGAAGAGCTATTAGACGTTCTATAGCTAAGCAAGTATGGTGAAGGAAAGAAAGTTACTGTGCCAATCTTCCTTCAAGGATCTTACTAGATAAAATACTCTTTCTAAGTATAAAGGCATAAATGTATCTTTGGCAACCCGAAAACAGGCCTGTTTTTATGCGATTATGGAAAACAGGCCTGTTTTCCACTAACTATATATCTATGCCACTACTTTGACTCCTGGTAAGGCTGAGAAGAGAAAGGGAAGATTACTCTTGCCAGAGAACCTCCCTATACGCATCCCCAAAAATGGCAAAGAGAAAGTTTTGGCTATCCTACACTGGCAGAAGAAGACTATAATGATTATTATTTGCCTATCATCTTTTTCTATTCATTGAGGTGGAGTACCAAATGAAACTGTATGCTCTTAGTGATTTGCACCTGGGATATCAGATAAATCGTCAGGCGCTCGAAGCTCTCCCGGCTTATCCCGAGGATTGGTTGATTGTTGCAGGGGATATCGGAGAAACTGTCGAACTCCATCACTATGCGTTTTCACAACTCACCAGAAGATTTGCTCGGATTCTCTGGGTGCCGGGGAATCATGATCTCTGGACGCTCCCTTCCTCCTCGCCCATCTTAAAAGAAGGTGCACGAGGAGAAGAGAAATATTATCAACTGGTTGCGGCTTGCCGTGAACATGGTGTGCTGACCCCGGAAGATCCCTACGCAGTGTGGCCAGGTGAGGGGCTTCCGGCTGTTCTGGCTCCTCTGTTTCTACTCTATGACTACAGCTTTCGACCGGCAGAGATTGCTCTGGAGGATGCTATCGCCTGGGCAGAAGAGACGCAGGTGCTCTGTGTTGACGAAGCTCTGCTCCATCCCGATCCCTATCCCTCGCGTATTGCCTGGTGTCACGCACGCTGTGCCTTGACGGAGCAGCGTCTCCAGCAGGAGCTCGCGGGTCGCCCTACGGTTCTCATTAACCATTTTCCGCTGCGTCAGTCGTTTGTTGAGCGGCTCAAAAGGATTCCTCGCTTTTCCCTCTGGTGTGGAACCAGTCTGACTGAGGATTGGCATACACGCTTTTCAGCCGTTGCCGCTGTCTATGGGCATCTGCACATACGAGCAACCGACTACCAGGACGGCGTTCGCTTCGAAGAAGTGTCGCTGGGTTATCCCCCGCAATGGCAAGCCACACGAGGAATGGAGTCCTATCTCAGAGAAATCTTGCCCGCTTGATCGTGAAGTATCTGGCGATTGTCTGGCTTGAAGCTCAACTATCACCCTGCGCTCCAGAGGGTCTATAATTACCACCAGACAGAG
>DAOTTL010000499.1:0-7399 GCA_034438135.1 Ktedonobacteraceae bacterium
ATTGCTAGTTGAAAGGTAGCGCGAGAGCACTGATGGAAAAATGAGCATCGACTGCGCAAAAATCAGCGGAATCATTCCTGCACTATTGACTTGCATGGGTATATATGTCCTCTGAGCAGTACCCACAAGCAGACCCCGCCCAACCATTCTCTTGGTCGGATACTCGATCGGCACGCGGCGCTGGCCCAGATACATAAACACGACCCCAACGATGGTAATCAAGCCAATAAGAGCAAAGAAAACTATCCCAACAATGCCACTGCCGCCACCGCCGCCTGAAACACTTGCGCTATAACCAGATGAGATGAGACTTGGAATCTTACTTACAATACCCGCAAAGATGATCAATGAGATACCGTTGCCGATACCATTCTCTGTGATTAACTCACCGAGCCAGACCATGATCATTGTGCCAGCCGTTAAAGAAATCAGGATTGAGAGACTCTCCAGCCAGTACGTCGGATCAAAAAGACTAAAGTTGGTTAGAACATTATTCTGCACAAAAATGGCCGCCTGGCCCAAAGCCTGTAAAAAAGCCAGTGGTACCGCAATAATGCGCGTGATCTGGTTGAAGCGTAGGCGTCCGGCCTCTCCTTCACGCATCATATTATCAAGTGCGGGAATAATTGGTTGAAGCAACTGCATAACGATGGTCGCCGTGATATAGGGATAGACCCCCAGCGCAACAATCGAGAATGTCTGCAATGACCCACCAGAAAACACATCCAGCAGGCCCAACAATTGGCCAAGGTTCTGGGTGCCCCCCGTTGAAAACAGGTTTATCAGGTTCTGTTCCTCCGCGTGCGTCAATGGCACCGTGATGTTGGCCAGAACCCGAGTAATCAGCAGGATCATCAGGGTGAAAAGAATCTTTTTGCGCAGATCAGGAATAGTCCAGATACTGCGAAGCTTTTCCCACATGAGGATCTCCTTTCACGACTTAAGAATAGGCTTTCATACCTGATACAACGTTCAGAAGTATCTGGATGTTTTGACCAGATACTCCTGATGACGATTATCTCTGGGTACGTGGACTGGTATAAGGCTGCTGATCTCCATCTTTACGGCGCTTTGTCTTCTCGTAGACCTTGACCGGTATGATCTCGATGCTTCCACCAGCGGCCTCTATTTTGGTGCGTGCACTGGCTGAGAACTTGTGCGCTCGAATCTTCAAGGCCTGTGTAATCTCACCCTCACCTAGAACCTTCACACGCCCCTTGGATTCAGCATTACTCAAGAAACCATATTCGGCCAGAGCCTCCGGGGTTACGTACATGCCCTCTTCCAATTCAGCAAGCGCACCCAGGTTGACAATTGCATACTCATGGCGAAATGCAATATTGCTGTTTCCCAAACCTCTTAAGAATGGGAGCCGCTTGGACAGACGCGTCTGTCCACCGTTGAAGGCACGATGTACCGTTCCACCGGTACGGGCTTTCTGTCCCTTGGTACCACGGCCTGCGGTCTTGCCACGACCAGAGCCATGCCCACGGCCAAGCCGCTTTTCTCGTTTATGTGATCCAGGAGCTGGATGTAAATCAGAGAGTTTCATCAAACTAATTCCTCTACCTGTACCAAATGCCTCACCTTGCGGACCATTCCGCGCAGGGCAGGATTATCATCGTGCTCAACTGTTTGATGGAGTTTGCGCAATCCAAGCGTGCGAATCGTGTCTTTCTGATCCTGCGCGTAGCCAATTGCACTTTTCACCCATTTAATACGCAGCTTCATTCTGCTATCTCCTCTCTCGACCGCCGCCGCCACCGCCGCCACCACCACCGCCACCACCGCGACGATCTCGGCGATCACCACCGCGATCACCTCGCTCATTTCGACCACGACCGCGATCAGAAGAGCGGTTATCGCGCACCTCTTCTTCACGAGCCGCACGCGCCAGAGCAGCCTGCTCGGCTGCGGTCGCAGCCGCGACTGCCAGACGCTCCGCCTGCTTTCTGCCGACGATCTCAGCTACGGTTTTGCCGCGCATCATGGCCTCTGTATCAGCCGAGCGCAGTTCACGCAGGGCAGCCAGACAGGCATTAATAGTATTGGCCGCATTTGTGCTGCCCAGAGACTTGGTTAAGATATCACGAATGCCTACAGCCTCCATGACGGCGCGGACAGCACCACCGGCGATTACACCGGTACCAGGGGCTGCGGGCTTCAGCATCACTTCCGAAGCTCCAAAGTGCGTCTTTACCATAAACGGAATAGTCGTACCGTTTAGAGGTATCTCGATCAGGTGCTTCTTGGCATCTTCTACGCCTTTGCGAATAGCTTCTGTATATTCAGCCGCTTTGCCCAGACCATAACCTACGTGACCGTTGCGGTCGCCGACTACTACGAGCGCCCGAATGCTGAAACGACGTCCTCCTTTGACTACCTTGGAGACGCGGCGCACCTGTACAACTGTCTCATCCAGGCTCAGTTTTGAAGCATCTATTCTTGCCATCTTTTCTCCTCGCGGCTAAAATTTCAAGCCGACTTCACGAGCGCCTTCGGCAAGCGCGGCCACGCGTCCATGATAGGGATAGCCACCGCGATCAAAGACGACCTGCTCAATCCCTTTATCTTTAGCACGCTGAGCAACAAGCTTCCCTACTTCACGAGCCAGGGCAACCTTGGTGTTACTTGAAATTCCCACCAGGGCCTCGATAGGCGTTTTCTTCTCGCCCTTCTTGGCGGAAGGCAGAACCGTCTTCGCCTGAGTTACGCGACCGCTACCACCCTTCGCGGGAGCTTTGCTCGCTTTGGCTGGTTTGGCAGCAGCTTTCGGACCCTTTTTGGCCGGAGCAGCCGCTTCAGCAGCCTCAACTGTCTCAGTCTCAGTAACTTCTTCTTCCTGACTGGTCGAGGAGGCCTCGCTGGCCTCAACCTTGAAATCGCGCAGGGTCTCATCCAGCGAAGAGGCTGCAACCAACGTGCGTCCACTTACGTCATCGATTACCTGAGCATAGATCTGACTGCCGCTGCGGTAAATGCTCAGACGAGGACGTGACAACGTTCCCTCTAAACGATTCCTCAGGCGCAGATGCCGCTTCTGCCGAGCTTTATTTGCATGAAATTGCTTAATCATTTCTTCTTCCCACCGACTTTCCCGGCCTTACCAGCTTTACGACGAATCGCCTCGCCTGTATAGCGAATGCCTTTGCCCTTATAGGGTTCAGGTTTACGCAGTTGACGAATACTCGCCGCAACCTGGCCGACCTGTTGCTTATCGATGCCACTCACGCTGATCTTCGTTGCTTTGGTCGCTGGATCGACTCCATCGACGCTCAACGAAATACCCTCCGGGGCCGGTACTTCTATCGGATGAGAATAGCCCGCCAGGATGATCAGGCTGTCGCCAACCTTGTTTGCGCGATAGCCAACACCGTGAATTTCCAATTGTTTTGTAAAGCCAGTTGTCACACCGACAACCATATTATTGACAAGGGTGCGATACAGCCCATGCTTGGCTTTATGTGGTTTGCTATCCGATGGACGTGTAACAGTTAGAGTGCCATCTTCCAGGCTGAGCGTCAATTCGGGGTCAATCATTTGAGTAAGCTGACCCTTGGGACCCTTGACCGTTACAAAATTCTCATCGGTCCATGTCACCTGTACCTTGGCAGGCACAGAGATGGGAGCACGTCCAATACGAGACATTCTAAACCTCCTGCCTACCAGACATAGCAGACGACTTCTCCGCCAAGACCTTCTTGATAGGCCCTGCGGCCCGTCATCAGTCCCTGAGGCGTTGAAAGAATTGAGATACCCTGTCCTCCACGCACGCGAGGAATACTGGCACGCTTTGTATACACTCTCAGACCGGGCTTGCTGACGCGCTTGAGCTGCGTGAGCACCGGTTTCTTATCAACATAGCGCAGGGTAATGCGAATCGTGCCCTGGGGATTATCTTTCAGGATCTCAATGTCCTTGATATATCCCTCGTCCTTCAGCACACGTGCAATAGCCAGCTTCATTTTTGAGGCCGGGATAGACACCCGATTGTGCCGCGCAGTTGTTGCATTGCGAATACGAGTCAGCATATCCGCTACAGGATCAGTCATGTTCATGAAAACACCATCCTCCGATTACCAGCTCGACTTCGTTACGCCAGGCAGCTCACCACGCAATGCTCGCTCACGGAAGCAGATGCGGCAGAGACCAAATTTACGCATATATGCACGCGGTCTCCCGCATATCTGGCAGCGATTATGCTGCTGCACTTTATATTTGGGCTTGCGCTGCGACTTTACAATCATTGATATTTTTGCCATACCAGTACCAGTCTCCCGTTATTTCTTAAAGGGCATGCCCATCAACTTGAGCAGTTGTCGCCCCTCTTCATCCGTACGAGCTGTCGTAACAATACTAATTTCCATCCCGCGCACTTTATCAACTTTATCGTAGTCGATCTCTGGGAACACGAGCTGTTCGCGCAGTCCTAATGTATAGTTGCCACGACCATCGAACGCCTCAGATGAGATGCCCTGAAAATCGCGAATGCGCGGCAGGGCTACATTCATAAGTTTGTCGAGAAAGTAGTACATACGCTTGCCGCGCAGGGTCACCATACAACCGATCTGCATTCCTTCACGCAGTTTAAAAGCCGCGACGGAGCGCCTGGCGCGGGTAATCACGGGACGTTGACCGGTGATCGAGGCCAGATCGGAGACGGCGGCATCCATTGCTTTGGCATTCTGGATGGCTTCACCCATTCCGATGTTTACGACAACCTTATGAAAGGTTGGAATCTGCATAGGATTCTTATAGTTAAATTCCTTTTGCAGACCCGGCACAACCTCTTTCAGGTACTTTTCCTTCATTCGTGGTACCATGAGATCTACTCCTTCTTCGCAGCTCGGTCCTCGATTACTTTATGACATTTCTTGCAAATGCGGACCGAACGCTCTTTATCGCCAATCGTGCGACGCTCATGAGCAACCCTGGTGGGCTTACCACACTCGGAGCAAATCAGCATAGTGTTGGAGACATGAATGGGCATGGCTTTGTCAATAATGCCGCCCTGGCGAGTCTGTCCTTGCGGTTTCACATGTTTCTTGACCATGTTCAGGCCTTCCACGACAACTTTGTTGTTCTGTGGCAATGCCCGCGAAATTATGCCTTGTTTTCCTCTATCCTTACCGGTGGTGATCAAGACGGTGTCACCCTTCTTGACATGCAATTTGATAAGGTGCAGAGGTCTCTTTTCTTTTTGTTTTGTTGCCATTTTTCCCTCAACAGTTTCTCGTTTGTCTTTGTCGTACTCGCAGAACGGCAAACATCAACGAAAAACTTCTGCATTCCGCCGCTTTAGACGGATTAGAGCACCTCAGGTGCCAGTGAAATGATTTTCATAAAATTGCGCTCACGCAGTTCGCGAGCTACTGGTCCAAAGATACGAGTGCCACGTGGATTATTTCCGGCGGCAATGATGACGGCGGCGTTCTCGTCAAAGCGAATATGCGAACCATCGGGGCGGGCATATTCTTTGGCGACGCGCACGACTACGGCGTTGACAACCTCACCCTTTTTGACCTGACTGTTAGGTGCGGCCTGCTTTACAGAAGCTTTGATGATATCGCCAACCTCTGCATAGCGCTTGCGCGAACCGCTCATGACGCGGATACACATGATCTCTTTGGCACCGGTATTGTCGGCAACTTTCAGACGTGTCTGTGGCTGAATCACGTGAACTCTCCCTTATTCTTCCGCGTCTTCGGCGGCAGGCTCAGCAGTCAGATCTGGATCAGCCTCGGCCAGCACTTCTTCCACCGGCACAATCCCACTACCCAGTTTCAATACCTCTTCCAGTTTCCAGCGCTTTAATTTGCTCAATGGACGAGTTTCCGAGATGCGTACAACATCGCCTATCTGGCAGGTGTTCTCTTCGTCATGAGCGTAAAAATGCTTTGTCTGTTTGTAGGTACGCTTATAGATACGATGTTTTTTCAGAGAGACAACTGAAACAACAATTGTCTTATTCATTTTATTGCTCACTACGGTGCCGATCTTCTCCTGATGGCCCTTTGGAGTCTTATCCGTAGCCTGAGTCTCAGCTTGCTGCGTCATTAGTTCTCATCCTCCAACTGTGTCAACCGGTGCATCACGCGAGCGATATCCTTACGACCCTGCGTGAAAACGCGGTTGTTTTTAATCTCGCCCCGTTGTTGTTGAAAACGAAGCTGGAAGAGTTTCTGGCGCAGGTCTTTGAGTTCTCGCTGAGCCTCGCTGACTGAGTAATCGGAAATTTGCTTACGACGCTCGTTAACTTTCAACGCTTTCTGCCTCCCCCCGAATTAAGAAGCGGGTTTTGACGGGCAGTTTATGACCGGCCAGGCGAACCGCTTCCTTGGCGATCTCTTCAGAGACTCCACCAATTTCAAAAATGATACGACCCGGCTTGACAACTGCAACGTAGTGATCGACTGCACCCTTACCACTACCCATACGGGTTTCGGCTGGCTTGGCAGTGATCGGCTTATCTGGGAATACTCGTATCCAGACTTTACCGCCGCGCTTCATAAAGCGGGTAAGCGCAATACGTGCGGCCTCAATCTGACGAGACTCTAGCCAGCATGGCTCCAGGGCTTGAAGCCCAAACTCTCCGAAAGAGAGCGTATTGCCACGTGTGGCAGGACCTCTCATACGACCGCGATGCTGTTTGCGGTATTTATAACGTGATGGTGCCAGTAACATGGCCCGTATCTCCTCTAATTACTCTCAGGAGCTGCGCTTTCAGGCGCGGCTACAGGTGGAGGCGGTGGAGTCGCCACATTCTCATTGGTCGTTGCTGGACTCTGCGCCTCGGGTCTGGGAGCTGGCCGCTCACTACGTGGTGGACGTGGTGGACGATCTCCCATTGGTCGAGGTGTACGAGGACCTCGGTCCCCCTGGGGCCGGTCTCCCGCTGGTCGATCACCTTGAGGACGATCTCCCTGCGGTCGATCCACGCGCGGTGGACGCGGTGGACGATCTCCCTGCGGTCGATCTCCTCGTGGTGGACGATCTCCCTGCGGTCGGTCGCCGCGCGGTGAACGGTCTCCCTGCGGTCGGTCGCCACTACCACCCTGCCTCGGACCTCGGGGTCCGGTATTGCGACGGTCGCGGCGATCTCCTCGATCACCACCATCGCGCTGAGGTGTGTAGGACGGCTGCTCTGTAGTTAGATCACCAATCTCGCGGCGCTTGTTGGGCAGAATATCGCCTTTATAGATCCAGACTTTAATGCCGATTACTCCGAAAGTGGTATGCGCCTCGGTCAGACCATAGTCGATGTCAGCACGCAGAGTATGCAGAGGAATCTTCCCCTCAACCTCTTTCTCGGAGCGTGCAATTTCTGCCCCACCCAGGCGACCACCGACAATGACGCGAATACCTTTGGCGTTAGCACGCATCGACTTCTGCACGGCCT
>DAOTTL010000500.1:0-3484 GCA_034438135.1 Ktedonobacteraceae bacterium
AAAAGCACTGACAGGGGAAGCTAACGAGAATTTGGAGAGCGGAAGCCTTTCACCTTATTTCGCATGGCTACTATGGGTTGCCTGGATACCCTTTTTTACTCCCACAATCCTCGACTTCTTCCAGTCGCGTCCATCTTTGCCACATCTGCTCATCTCGATTACAGTGACAGCGCTCTTTTTTACCATCTACCTCGCATCAAGCTGGAAAAATGCACGCTATATTGCTGGACTGGACTCACTTTCATCATCAGCAGGAGAAACGTGGAGTACACTATCCGCCCTCCTGGTGCTGAGCATAGTGCTCATTCTATTCAATAGAAGTGTAAGTTGGTTTGCGCTGTTTTACTTTATCAGTGGCTACGCGGGTGTACGACTACCTGCCAGGCCTGTGCTCATAATTACTATGATATTGCTACTCGTCGCTACCGTACTTGGGTGGATCATACAGATCAATCTGAACAGCCTGGGAAGTGCACTTCTCTTTATCGCCGTGATTAGCATTATCGTAACCTGTCTGGGATACATAGTCCGTACAGGTCAGAAATTGCGGGCCGCAAAGGGAGAGATTGCTCGTCTGGCAGTCATTGCAGAGCGACTGCGCATTGCTCGTGATCTGCATGATCTGCTGGGACATAGCCTCTCGCTCATTACACTAAAGAGTGAGCTGGCTGGCCGACTGATCACAACCCAGCCTGAGCGAGCGGCGAACGAGATTAAGGACATCGAGCAGGTTGCTCGTACGACCCTCCAGGAGGTCCGCGAAGCTGTGAGTAGTTACCGTCAGCAAGGGCTGACGGGCGAGTTAAATGCAGCCAGCGATATCCTTGCTGCGGCTGGCATTCTCTATCTCTTCGAGGGAGAGAAAGAACTCTTGACCACACTTCCTGCTCCAGTAGAGACAATCCTTTCGTGGGTTGTACGCGAGGGCGTGACTAATGTGATCAAGCACAGCAATGCTCGGCAGTGTACAGTTGGACTGGAGCGCCGGACATCACGTATCTCGATAACAGTTATCAACGATGGTGTGACAGATTCTGTCAAAGTTGACAGCACAGGCAATGGTCTGCGCGGACTCTCCGAACGCGTACTGGCACAGGGAGGAGAACTTCAAACGGTTACCGGGACCGAAATGTTCCATCTCATTGTCTCCCTGCCACTCCTGCCAGAAAACACTGCCGGTTCATTGACATCGGTTCATTCAGCAGTAGCAATCATACCAGGATAGCCAATTAGTTTTATAAGAGGCAATGTCGCAACGTTTCGCAATTACAGAGAAAGCAGGCAGGCATGATACGTGTGCTTTTAGCTGAAGATCAGGCCATGGTACGCGGTGCCCTGGCCGCTTTACTTTCCCTTGAGGACGACATAGAGATTGTTGCTGAAGTGGGACGTGGGGATGAAATTCTGGGCATAGCCCTGGCAGTGCAACCGGACGCTGCACTGCTGGACATTGAGATGCCAGGCTGCGATGGCCTCACCGCGGCGGCGGCGGTCCATGCACAACTTCCTGCGTGTCGCATCCTCATTCTGACAACTTTTGGACGTCCCGGTTACTTGAAACGAGCCATGGAGAGCGGCGTCGTCGGTTTTCTGCTCAAGGACGCGCCCTCCGCTCAACTTGCAGCAGCTATCCGCCAGGTAGTCTCAGGTGGACGAGTAGTCGATCCGACCCTCGCTATGACTGCCTTAAGTGAAGGGAATAGTCCGCTTACCGAGCGCGAACGCACAGTCTTGCGTGCCTCCACTTGCGGAGCCGAAATTGCTGAGATTGCCTCTTCACTCTCACTCTCAGAAGGAACCGTGCGCAATTATCTCTCAGTAGCGATCCAGAAAATGGGTGCCCGCAACCGCATAGAGGCGGCTCACCTCGCTGAACAAAAAGGCTGGCTCTAAACACCCTATAATCTTACGAAAACATCCCTAAAAAGTGAGCGGTAGACTTAGAATACCGCGTAAGTTGAGATTGCCACGCCATATAATAGACTCATGTGGTACAGCAAGTCGGAGATGGGGCAGTCGTCGAAACAGCGTCGTAAAAGCGATATCGCCTTCCAGACGAGCCAGGGGCGCACCAAGGCAGACATGAATGCCGTAGCCAAAGGCAATATGTCGGTTTAGACTCCGCGCAATATCCAGATCCTCTGAGTCCGTAAACTGATGCTCATCGTGATTAGCTGAACCCAATACCACCAGGAGAAGATCACCTCTGCTAATATGTTGTCCAGCGAGTTCTACCTCCTCCGTGGCAAAGCGCGGCACAGGGAATACTACAGAGCCATTCACACGCAGAAGTTCTTCCACAGCGGACGGAACAAGCTGCGGATCAGCCTTGAGTTTCTCCAATTGCTCCGGGTGATCCAGGAGCGTAAGCGTACCAATTCCAATAAGATTAGAGGTCGTCTCATGGCCAGCGAAGATTAGTAGACCAACCAGTGCGAGCAACTCATTCTCGCTGAGATGATCTCCTTCTTGCTCCATTTGAACAAGTTGACTTACAAGGTCATCTGCTGGCTGCTGCCGTTTCTCAGCCACCAGCTGTACAACATAGCGAGTAAAGGCTTGAATCTTGGACCAGCGCTCTTGAGGATTACCATCACTTGAACTTCCGTTAGAGATGGCCTCAGACCAATCGCGCAGTTGCTCACGCTGATCTGTCGGAACTCCCAGAATGTCCGAAATAACGTTAATGGGGAGTGGATAGGCATAGTCGTTCACCAGATCCATGCTCCCTTGTTTCTCTACTCTGTCAATCAAATCATCAGCAATGCGCTGAATGGATGGACGCAAGCCCTGAATATATTTCGGCGTGAAAGCTTTCGAGACCAGACCTCGCAACCGCCTGTGAGCAGGCTCGTCCAGAGAGAGCAGCGACGACTGACCAAAGAAGGTACCCTCCCGCTCTGGCCCTCTTGAGAAACGTCCGGCGTCTATATTTGACCGATCAACGGTGAAACGTTTGCTATCCTTTAAAACCTTCACCGCCTCATCCATACGAGTGACTAGCCAGGCTTTGTTGATACCATTGCCCCCAAAGGGAGCAGGTACAACGGCACCAAAGGTACGCATCTGCGCAAACGCTGGAAAGGGATTTTCGAAAAACTGACCATCGAACGCGCTAAATGGAGATGTACCACCACCAGATTGCATACTCATCGTAGAGCTTCTTTCTTGAGAAAACAGCGTATAAGAAGAATATACTATGCACAAACTTACACATAGTGTAAGTTTTTTTCAAAAACTTGTCAATCTAAAAAAAGCCACTGGACAGGGCCTTGCAAAAGTCACTTCTTTCTCCGCCCACCCACCCTGTTTGGATGGACAGTGGCAGCGCGGTCGCGCTGCCACTGTCCATCTTTTTCTCTGGGGGAGGGGTTTGGCAACTGATATACAAAAGACTTTGGCGAAACCCTGAGCCACTGGACCGGCAAGAAAATTTGCAAGCAGAGCACTATTTGCGTATACTCAGGATATCCGCCACCGAGAT
>DAOTTL010000501.1:0-7201 GCA_034438135.1 Ktedonobacteraceae bacterium
GAAGGAGAGTAACGATGCCACCTCGTGAAGAGATCCTCAGCACATTAGAGCAGGCCCTTGAAACATTATTTGCACGTTATCGTTCTTTGACGCCAGAAGAGCTTGAGATCAGTTGTACTGAGAGCGAAGCTCCAGATAGTTCTCCCTGGCGTCCCAAGGATCATCTGGCACATCTTGCTTTTATTGAACGATCGTTTCAGAGAATTATACAGCGTATGCTGAGGGGAAAATCTGATCCGGTCGGCTTTACGAGTATTGGAACGGGGAGTCGGCCAGAAGTGCTTGCCTGGATACATGACAATAATCAGAAAAATATCGAGGCCCACCAGAACGATGACATCGAGACTCTTCTCACGGATCTGCTCAGTGCTCGTCGGGATACGCTGGCGCTTCTGGATCAACTGACGGATAGTCAGTTAAACGAACAGGTGCCTGGTGCGCCCTGGGGTGGTGGATCTATTGGAGGCATTCTTGTCACGAATGCGCATCACGAGAGACTGCATCTTGGTTGGATTGAGGAAGGCCTTCATCAGCATCAGGGAACATAAGTCTCACCCTTGAAGCTCAAGTGTGAACCAGTGAAGATATAATCAGCCTTCTCAGAGAAGGGAGCTTTTAATGTTCGCATGGCATGATCAACTGAGTAACGCGGCTGCATTAGTGAGAGAAGCGCGTAAGATCGTAGTTCTGACGGGAGCGGGCATCAGTACCGAGTCTGGCATACCCGATTTCCGTAGTCCAGGCTCCCCCTGGCTGGAGCATCCACCGGTCAGCTATCCCAATTTTATCCGAGATGCGAGTGCGCGTCAGCAGTACTGGGAAGCGAGGCATAGTCTGGTGGGTCAGATGCGTTCAGCTCAGCCCAATGCTGCTCATCTGGCTCTGGCAGAATTGGAAAGGCGCGGCCAGCTTCTGGGGATTATTACGCAAAATATAGATGGTCTGCACCAGGATGCAGGGAACGATCCTGCACACGTCTATGAACTGCACGGTACCTCGCGTGAGGCGGCGTGTACGCTGTGTGGGACGCGTTCTTCGATGGAGGAACTTGAGCGTCGAGTGAGCGCAGGTGAGCAGGAGCCTCAGTGTAGTTTGTGCGGCGGTTATCTTAAGGCTGCAACCATTCTTTTCGGTCAACGTTTGCCTGAGGATGTACTTGCGAGTGCGCGGGAACTGGCCTTTGAGTGCGACCTGTTCATAGTTATCGGTTCATCGCTCAAAGTTTTTCCTGCTGCAAATCTACCTCGTCTGGCACTTCAGAAAGAGACTCCGCTCATCCTTGTAAATCTTGTGCCGACCCCTCTGGACGATCAGGCGGATGTGGTACTTCATGAGAAGGCCGGAGTCATTTTGCCTGCGTTGATCGCGCTACTCTAACTGAGAGTTAATAATGTCTGATGAGAGGAAAAGACCCTCGACCCGTCCAGCTCGTTGGAGAGTATCGAAGCCGGTAGCCATTTCTCCCTGAAAATCTGGCGGTGCAGCCGCCAGAAAGGGTGTAAAGCTGCCAGGAAGGGATCGTACCCTTACTACGGTGCCAGCGGTATCATTGACTATGTAGACGATTTTCTTTTCGACGAAGAACTGCTGCTGCTCTCTGAAGATGGGGCGAACTTTCTGTATCGTACAACATCGTACAACTCCAAATGCCTTTCTTGTTCAGGGTAGATATTGGGTCAACAACCATGCTCACATCCTCAGACCGCTTCCTGAAAAGGTGGATAGTCATTTTCTGGCGTATGTGCTCTCCGACTACGATGTAAACAAGTTTCATTTTGCCTCGGCCCAGGCCAGGCTAACCACTATGAACGCGAAAAAGATAGCTTTTCCACTTCCGCCCTTGACTGAACAGAAGCGTATCGTCGTCTATCTGGACCATCTCAAGACGCAGATGAAACTGCTCAAGGACGTCCAGTGCGCATCTTCAGCAGAATTGGAGGTGCTTCTCCCCTCTATTCTCGCTCAGGCCTTCAGAGGGGAACTGGAGTAGCAGAAAAAGAAGGAGGACACATGCGGCTCATGTGTCCTCCTTCTTTTTCTGCTACTCACTATTATGTGTGTGACGCTTTGACGTAGAGGGCATACCAGGTATCGTCGTAATAGGGAGAGAACATATGCCCTGGTTGGATAGTGCTGGTAAAATCATTATGGCCATTAAGGTACCATTTGTCGTTGATTTTGATGAACCAGGGGCCGCCACTGGAGCCGCCAGTCATCTTGCATGGGATAGAGATGACCTTGCCACCTGCGTGATTCCAGGTTTGGGGGTTCTGATTCTCGCATGACTGTCTTGTCTGGCCGTTATAGGGATATCCAGCAGGATAGCCATAGGCAGAGAAGGGTTGAGTGATTGGCTGGTTATATGTCCAGCCAGCTCCGCCGACAACGTCGGTCAAATTACCTTCACTATTGGGGGAGACAATTGCCATACCCATATCGTGATGAAGGTCATTTGGTCCAGCACTCGACCAGTCAGTGGGCACCTCCAGATCATGGGCTGACCAGCAACCGTAAGGTGTATCGCCATTATCGTAGAGTGGACAGAAGATCACGTTATGGACCCAACTCCCATTCCAGTAGAGACAGTGACCGGCGGTATCAACGGTATTCTGATTTTCGCTTTGAATAGCGGTTCCAGAGCAGACCATATCCTGTCCACTGGCGTTAGTGAAGAAGAGTTTTCCCACTGTAGAGAGTGGATAAGAGACATCTGTATTTTGAGGAGGCTGTCCATCTTGACTGGCTGCTTGTCCAGCGTTTGTGTTAACGCTTCCCTGGCTGAAATCGGAAAGGTTCCCGTCCGATGCATAGGCACCTGTTGCATGGAGCATAGTATCGGTGGTCCAATGTGCGATTGTACTGCTATCGGTATCCGCAGAGTGGTCAAGAATCGTTCCTGAGGAGGTCAGTAGATTTGAGAACAGGCCGCGTCCAAACCCGACCAGGTAGATCACGTAGACCACGGCAAGCAGGCCAAGCAGGATTTTACCGATTGAGGGATATCGACCGCGACTTCGCTGTGGTGGCATTATGTCTCTCTCTTTCATCAAGAACGATCTGTATCAGAGGCCTGCGAAGGGCCTGGGTTTTGCTGCTTTTCTGGTGTAATGTTATCGACATTGGGCATCTTCGCGGGCTTCGCACGGCGCATCCTGTCCTTTGTCCAGTATTTAAGGGCCTCACCTGGCGATGTCTCGATGGTGTGTTTATGTACATTGGATGACGGCTCTGGCTCCGATGAGCGTTTCATCCAGGCTACCAGATAGAGAACAATAAGCAGTCCAAGAAGAATTGTACCAACCAGAGGCAGTTGGAGGGTTCTTTTTGTTTGTGACATCGCGCCTCTCTCTTTCGGATTCGAAAAAATAGAGCATATAGGGATGAATGTACAGGATATGCGGCGTGTTTATTGTGTTTCTCTTTAATACGTTTCAAGTGCAGCTTTTGTTAGAGCTGTTCTTATTCTTTTTCCATTTATCGATGGAATTGTGCTGAACCCATTATAGCATTATTTGCTGGAGAACTCTGACATTTCCAGATAGATATTATGGATAATGCCAGAGCAGTTTGCCATTGCTGGGACGCAAGACGTAGAAAGTACTTGTGGGATCAAGCAAAAAGAGGAGAGGAGAGCCTTCCGTGGGAGATTTCAGTATGCTAGAGCCAAAGGGGGCATTGTATCTCCAAAGATGCTGGCCATCGCTTTCTTGCCAGGCATCGAGGTGGCCATCATCTTGCATCGTATAGAGGGTTCCATGGTCTGGAATGGAGTCGGGGGGTGTATTGGAGCTACTCCAGAGCAAGCGTCCATCACTGGCATTCAGGATGTATACGGACACAGGTATGCCAGAGGAAGGCTGGAGAGCTAAATCGAAGAGTAAAAGATTGCCTTGATCCAGTTCGAACGTTAGATGCTGGGGATTTTGTTTCTGCAACATATCTATCCGAGTGTGCCAGAGCACCTGCCCGTTGCTCACGCGAACTCCGACCACCGTAGTATCGTGTTGAATCAGGTAGCCGATGCCATTCTCGACGAAAAACGTTGGGGTAACGGGTCGATCATCGCCGGAATGGTAGGTCCAGAGTTGGTGTCCGTCGCTGCCACGCAGGGCAATCAGGGTCGAATCTGCTGCCGCGTTCAGGTAGACTATATCACCTATTTCTGCCTGTATCGAGGTATCTTTGGGGAGATGATAGGTCCAGAGGAGCTTGCCGTCGGGCATGTGAAACGCACGGATAGGTACAACTGACGGGCTGGAAGCTGGTAGTATATAAAAAATGTGTCCATCTATTAAGGAAAGCTGCGAAGCAGGGCTAGCAGGCGGGAAAGAGAATATATTTTGTCCGGTATTGGCGTTCAGGATGTGGAGTATCGCATTCGCGGACATAAATGCAAATACGCCATCCTGAACATACAGAATAGTGCCAGATGGCTGAGTTGAGCCAGCTTGTGGAGTTGAAGTGCTCTGTGTCAGAGTATCATGCACATGATAGCTCCAGTTGATGTAGCCAGTGCTGGCCTGGATTGCGTAGCTAGTACCGTCAGAACCCAGGATGTAAAGGACGTTGTCTTGATAGAGGAAAGGGGTTCCCAGAAGATTATTCCCAATAAAGTTCTCGGATTGTCCTATTCCAGCCAGGGATAAAACTGCCGGGAAGGCATCATACCAGAGAACCTTGCCATTATTCGCATCCAGAGCCTCCAGTTCCGTATGATCTGGCGTGATCTGGAAAGAGCAGTAGAGAGTATGATTCTCCGCTATGATGGTACTTTGTGCGGGGAGTTTGATGCGCCAGATGACATAACCGGTAGTATCCTGATACGCGCTCAAAGTGTGGTCTGTGGACTGAATGAAGATAAATCCCGAGGTTGTTGTTGCGTTGAGAAAAGTGGAAGCAACTACTCCAGGTCTACTTTTCACCAATCCAGGCGCGGAAGGTGGAACCTGTATGAGGAGTGTGCAAAGCAAAAGTAGAAGCAATGTGGTGGGGAGGCCGGTGCGTATCCAGGGCGTGTTCAGACCTTTACGAGCCAGATTGAGCATGTGCTCAGCGTGTCTATGCTGAGGGAAGTAAGAGGGATCTAGATCGGTGATTTGAACGTCATTATCGTTTATGAGATCGGTAGAGTGTTGCTCGGTATCATCGGTCATCGTGTTCTCTCTTCTCCTTTATGATCTGGCTGGAATACCCCCTGCTCTATTATTATAAATCATCCATTCCTCCTGAAATTAGGGGTAGGGTGGCTTTACAAGCCGCTGAAAAAAAGCCTGCGCTAGAAAGGTTCAGTTGCTAATGTATGGTACAAAATTATACATTATTATATACATAAGTACCGTTGTCGGGATTAGGAACTGGTCAAACGAGATAAGTTAGCCTATAATGGGAAAGTGTTATCAGTGAAATCGAAGGTTTTCTCACAGTGCCCTGCCTGTTACAAAATAGAGCAATCGACCACCAGGAATGAACAATACGCTCTCCGCTGAGCAGAGCAGATGATACAAACGATCCCTGGTAATAGCGAGGCCCCGTCTAATCGACAGGGTAGGAGCGCTTTTATGGATACATTTTCCGCGCCTTCACCAGAGCGCGATACGAGATCACAATCACTAAAAGAGACAACTATTCCATCGGGAGAAGAGGTCAACGCTTCTTCAGTATCGACCTTGCATCAGGTTTCGCGATTACCCATCTCCTCAGGCTTGACATCTTCGATCGTTTTCAACGAAGAACGCCGCCGTCGCAGGTACCGGCGCAGTTTGAATATTCAGCGTCGGTTGACTCATAAGCTTGCGCAGAAGCGCACTGTGAAACATCGACGTACGGTGACGCGTCTCCTCAGGGGATTGATCATTACCCTATCTCTATTTGTGGTTATCCTGGTGGGAACGTTGGGTACCTCCTATGCCTACTATATTTCTCAACTTCCGCTTTTGACCGGTATTGCTAATCATACAACCTTTCAAACGACGCGTATCTATGATCGTAAGGGACGCTTGCTTTACCAGATTAATGATCCCAATTATGGGCGGCGTACCTATGTGAACTATACTGATATATCTCAAAATTTGATCAATGCTACAGTTGCGGCTGAGGACCATACCTTTTGGACCAACGCAGGATTTGATGGACAGGGTATTCTGCGTGCATTGGTCACCAATTATCAGAGTCAGGGATTTGTCGAGGGGGCAAGTACAATTACTCAGCAGTTGATTAAGAGGCAGCTTTTCTCTGATTCTTCACGTACTCTTCAGGTGAAGGCCGAGGAGGCTTTGCTGGCTTATGGGATTACTCAGCAATTGCCAAAGTGGAAGATTATGGAGATGTATCTGAATGTTGTCTTCTATGGGGAACTGAATTATGGTGCGGAGGCCGCCGCTCAGGATTTCTTTGGTCTCACGCCTAAATGTACAAAGCAGCACTGTATACCCGCTGTGGGACAGCTCGATCTCGCTCAGGCTTCGCTGCTAGCTGGCCTGCCCCAACTTCCTAGCTATTACGATCCGATTATCAATAAGTCTGCGGCTCTGGACCGTCAAAAGACAGTGTTGGATGGGATGGTTCAACTGCATATGATTACCTCTGCCCAGCAGCAACAGGCAGAGGCAGAGACCGCAAAGATTACCTTTAAGCCTCATGTAAATCCCTCTCTGATCCAGGCTCCTCATTTTGTACACTATGTACTTGACGAGGTTCTGGCACCTATAATGGGCGCTCAAAATCTCTACGATGGCGGTTATAATATCTACACAACCCTCGATCTGGATGTTGAGAAAAAAGTGGAGCAGGTAGAGTATCAGCATCTCTATAAAGACAATTGCTCGCAGTACCTTGGCTGTCCGGGACCACTCTATAAGTCTCACAATGTCAATAATGCTGCTACAGTGGTCATGGATCCCCAGGATGGAGAGATCCTGGCTATGGATGGAAGTGTGCAGTACTTCCAGGATACTTCAAGAGTACGTGGTCAGTTCAATGTGGCTGTTGATGCCAAACGTCAACCGGGTTCCGCAATCAAGCCACTCATCTACGCGACAGCTTTTGAGATGGGCTGGTATCCAGCTATGATTATTCCTGATCATCAGACTATCTATCCAACGAAGGACTCTGACAGCCCTTCTGGCTACTATACACCTCAGAACTATGATGGTACGTTTCATACTGGCTATCCTATGACCGCACGAACTGCGATTGCTAATTC
>DAOTTL010000502.1:0-4952 GCA_034438135.1 Ktedonobacteraceae bacterium
GCAGAGGCACCTGAGTAGTTACCAGGGATGACTCATATTCTGCTCTGTGAAAGAAGAGGACGGATTATATATCCGATAAGCTATATAGACAGGTCTGTTATAGTAATGACTACTATATGGAGAGTTTTGCTTGAGAGACAGAGGCGGGACGGAGTTGATTGAAAGCATCAGGTTAGGGGAAAGTGATAAAAGAGGCGAAGTTACGATATTCGCACGCAGGTGACCGAGCAGGGCAGCAAGATTGAGAAGGGGTATGTCGTTAATAAACGCGACCGGCCCACGCGTGCGGTGCATTGGGAGGAGGCGAACGATGATATTATCTATAAGGCCGAGCAACTCGATCGCGATGTGACTACGCCTGACCAGATACGGACGGTGTTACGTGCATTTAAGGATGCGCTGTTTACGGACCTTTTTCCTGAACGTGCCCGGTCGGGTCAGTGGGATTTGCGCGATGTGTCCAAGACGCTGATCTTTGCCAAGGACGATAGCCACGCGGAAGATATTGTTGCTCTGATGATGGATGTCTTCAGGGCTGGCAATAACTTTGTGCAGAAGATTACTTACCGCACTACGGGCCGCAAACCAGAGAAATTGATTGCAGAGTTTCGAAATAACCGCTTTCCGCGTATCGCTGTGACGGTAGATCTGGTTTCGACCGGAACCGATATTAAGCCACTTGAGATCTTGCTCTTTATGCGTAAGATTAAGAGCGCGAACTTTTTTGAGCAGATGAAGGGACGCGGGACGCGTGTCATCGATGACGATTCTTTTGCTCAGGTGACGCCCTTTATGACGGGCGGCAAGACGCATTTTGTGCTGGTCGATGCGGTTGGGGTGTACGAGAGCGCGAAGACCGATGAGCCTCCGCTGGACCGCGAACCTCGTGTCCCTCTGGAGAAGGTGCTGAAGGATGTCGCGTATGATCGCTGGCGGCGCAATCCCAATCTTCTCTCTACGTTGCTTGAACGCTTGAGCCGGGTGCAGCGACGCTTGAGCAAGCCAGGCATGGAACGCAATGCTGCAATCTTGCGCGAGACTGGCAATGGCAAGGATCTACGTGCGATTATCGCTGATCTCTCTGACGCGCTCGATCCCGATACTCAGTTGCAGGCGGCCCGGGCCGCTACTGGACTGGCCGAGCCGGGCGCGGTGGCGCTGCGCGTGGCTCGTGAGAAGCTGGACAGGGCTGCCTTGCAGCCCTTTGACAATCCCGCATTTCGTCAGGCTTTGCTTGATGTGCAGGCACGCGATGAGCAGATTATTGATAACATCACGCGTGACGCTCTGCTGGACGTGGGCTGGAATGTGCAGGCACGCGATGCCGCCTAACGCACTGTGACGAGTTTTCGCGAGTACATTGAAGCCAACAGGGACGAGATTACTGCGCGGCAAATCTTCTACAGTCAGCCCCGGCGGACGCCTCTGACTCAGGAGGTCACGTTACAAGATATTTAGAGAACTGCCTGTTGTCGCCCTATTTCCAAACCAAATTGACTCAAGTATCAGGCTTGACAGCTCAGCCTTATTTATATCTCAGCGATTTGCGCACCCTAGAATTTCCCCTTCCTCCACTCGCCGAACAGGCCCAAATCGTCGCCGAAATAGAAGCTCAACGCTCAGAACTTGCCAAAACAGAAGAGATGATTGAGCACAGCCTCAAGCGTGCGGAACAGGAACGACAGAGTATTTTGCGCGAGGCCTTCGCGGGACGGCTGGTCCCGCAAGATCCAGAGGATGAGCCAGCCAGTGTTTTGTTAGAACGGATTCGTGAGGAGCGCAGTAAGCGCGAAGTGATTGAGCAGGAACGTAGAAAGGGAGCACGAGAAATGGCAAGCATAAGAAAACGTCAGAGCGCTCAGACAGATAGAGAGCGCATCTACTATACCCTTGCTGAGAGCGGGCAAGCGCTAAAACCGGAGGACCTTTTCAGACAGGCCGACTTCAAAATCGAAGAGCAACCGGAGTCCGTCGAAACATTCCAGATAGAGTTAACTCCCCTGGAGGTCGGAGGAGCGATTGTAGAAGAGAGGCCCGACGATAGCACCGTTTTGTTAAGGGCCGTAGAGCTATCAGATGAGCAGGCACAGGAACTCTTTGGTCCAATAGAGAATGAGCAAAATGAAGTCGTACAGGAGGGAGAGAGTGTGCGGGAGCAGAAAGCGGCAAGCCCCCTGGAACAATCTTCACTGTGGGATATGTAACATTTCTCCTTCACATCTCACTCGCTAGAATTTTGTAAGAGACACACAACAGAGATACAACTATTTGAGAGGCTCAAGCAATGAAGCTACGCAGGCTAGAAATCGAGATTTTCAAAAATCTGCGCAACTTTGCAATCGATTTTGGCACAAATCCCTTTACAACCGTCGTCCTGGGACAAAATGGTACAGGCAAATCCAATCTATTGGAGGCTTTGACCATCATCTTTCGCGACCTGGACCTCAATGAAGTGCCAGTGTTTGCATACACATTAAGCTACGAGTGCCGTGGCAACGAGATTCGGATTGTTGCCGATCCCACACGCGCCAGGAAAGAGCAGGTACGCATCACCATCGGACGCCCTGACGGAACAGTAGAAGCCGTGGCCTATAATCGTTTCTCGAAAAATACCGAACGCATCTACCTGCCCAGCTACGTCTTCGGCTACTACTCCGGTCCTAGCAATCGCATGGAGAAGCATTTTGATAAGCACCAGGAACTTTTCTATCGAGAGTTGATGTCGGGCAAAGAGAATCCACTGCGGCCACTGCTCTACGCAAGACCGGTTCATAGTCAGTTTGCACTGCTCTCGTTTTTTACAGAGAACGAAGAAGATCTGCTTGAGGGTGAGCAGAGCATACGAGCCTTCCTGGATAAGTTATTCGGCATTGAAAAGCTTATCTCGGTCATGTTCGTATTCCGTGAGCCACCCTGGAACAGCAAAGAGGGCGATGCTCGCTTCTGGAATGCAAGAGGCGTTGTCAGAGATCTGGCAGCGTTTGTCTATGAGCGGGCGCAGGCTCCTTTGCGCCAGGACGTGCGCATCACGTCGGAATTTGCCAATAAGAAGACCCTTGAGCACCTCTACCTCTATCTCAAAGATGCGGAGGTAGTGAGGGATCTGGCCAGACAATACGCACGTCCGCAAGATTTTTTCAAGGCCCTCGAAAGCACTTATATTTCCAAAATTCTCAGCGAAGTAAGAATACGACTACAGAGGCGTAACGCTGACGGATCTTTAACCTTTCAAGATCTCAGCGAGGGAGAGCAACAACTCCTGATGGTCCTTGGTCTCCTGCGTTTCACCAAAGAAGATGAGGCCCTATTCTTACTGGACGAACCTGATACGCACCTCAACCCGGCCTGGAGCGTCCAATACCTGGAGTTTATGCAGAGAGTGGTAGGGGAACAGCCCACCAGCCATGTAGTCATGACCACACATAATCCGCTGGTCATCGCCGGTCTGAAACGGGAGGACGTGCGCATCATGCAAAAGCGAAGGACAGGCATCTTTGTAGAACTGCCACGTGAAGATCCTCAGGGCATGGGCGTGTCCAGCATTCTCACCAGCGAACTGTTTGGTTTGCGCACCGCACTGGATATGCCAACCCAGAGAAAGCTTGATGAACAGCGCGTTCTGGCAGCGAAAGAGCACTTGACCTATGATGAACGTGAACAGTTGAGTACATTAACCGATAACCTGGACGAATTGGGCTTTAGCCTCGACTATGACGACAAAATTTACGCCGCATTTCTTAAAAAGTGGTTTGCGAAAGAAGATCCAGGTGTTCGCGAGCAGGCAACGCTTACCCCTGAGCAACAACAAGAGCGAGCCGACATGATAGATCAAATCATCAAAGAATTGATTGCTGAAGGACGGTGGAAATGAGATATATCAACCTCTCCGACCTTGAGAAACAGGGAGATTGGCCTCCTGGCAAGCTAGAAAAAAGATATCCCGCAGATAAACGGCGTACAACTGAAGAATGGAGAGCAGATCTTTGCGAAGCCGAAAGAGCTTTGAGGAACCCTCCACCGGGCAAAACTCGTTCCTGGGTGATCAACAAGTACAGTAGTCTATGGAGCGACGTCAAAAATCCTTATAGAGAACTCAACTATGGAAAATGCTGGTATTGCGACACAAGAACAGATCTTGGTGAAATAGATCACTATCGCCCCAAAAACGAAGTGGAAGAGAATAAAAGTCATTCGGGTTATTGGTGGTTAGCCTTTGAGTGGCGAAACTGGCGTTACTCCTGTGAACGTTGTAATAAAAAACTGACCGATCCGCTTACAGGCAGCATCAAAGGCAAGGGGGCACGCTTTCCTTTAGTGGATGATGAGACGTACCGCGTCTCGAATGAGAGTGAATACGAGTGTTATGAGGATCTGCTCGATGAAGATCCCTTATTGCTTGATCCTACACGACCGGGAGATGCTCTACTTCTCACCTTTACCAGAGACGGACTACCGAAACCAGTTACAGATAATGAGCAATCATGGGAGTTTCGCAGGGCTGAAAAATCAATTTACCTCTATCATCTTGACCATGGCGTACTACAAAATAAGCGCCAGGATATCTATCATAAAATACATAAACACGTTAATGACATCCAACGCTATTGGAAAAAATGGAAAGAGGGGCGGGATAGTTCAGCACGCGATTTGTATCAGCGAGCAATGGAAGAGCTGCTAGAGATGATCACTTATGAAACGGAATATGCCTCAACAGCGCGAGCATATCTGAAAGAATATCGCAGAAACGATCCGGCCTGGTCGTGGGTGGATCAGTTATTGACTTCATAAAGCCCGTAAGGTATGATTCGTATATATGTTCCAGACACGACGCTGCTTGTTCGTGTTTAAAATCAGTTGATAGGAGGGTCAATAGCCCTCCTGTCCTGTTTTTGGTTGAAGGAAGCCTACCAGGATTGATGCTGTGGGAAAATAGTGTGCCCTACGTTATTTTG
>DAOTTL010000503.1:0-3447 GCA_034438135.1 Ktedonobacteraceae bacterium
CCAGCATGCCTGCGAGTCCCTCGCGTACCATGTGATGATCGTCGATTAGCAAAATGCGCACGGAGTGTTGCTGCGTTTCTCTAACTGTCATTAGTCCTCACTCTCTGTAACCATAGAGGCCACGGGGATCATCGCCACTACTTGAGTGCCAATTGAAGGGGCACTAATAATCTCCAGACTACCCCCGACCGTGCTGGTCCGTTCATACATGCCAATGATACCAAAGGTGCTGCGTTCATTTTTTTTAGACACAACTCTGGGATCAAAACCACAACCATTATCTGTAATCGTGAGGCACAACTCCTGTGCTTCCAGGCTTAGTTCAATCAACACCTGTAGAGCCTTTCCATGCTTGTGAGCATTCGTCAGTGCCTCCTGAGCGATGCGATAACAGGTCAGAGAGATCGTTGGGGAGAGCGTAAGCCAGAGGTCGCTCCTGGCCTGTGTTTCATCCATCAAAAACGCGACGGACTCGGTCGCGTTCTTCTCCTGTATGGATGAACAACTTGCCAACGCCAGGGTCTGTAATGCGTCAGGTAAGGTCCGACCATCCAGGGCCTCTATCCGTAGATCAACAATGGAGCGGCGTGCCTCGCCCAATAATGCGCCAGCCAGTTCGCGGGCGCGTTCCAGGTGTGAAGAGGCCAATGATAACTGCCCATCATATGCCGCTGACTCGGCTTCCAGGTGCATTTTAATTGCTGCCAGACCCTGAGCAAGCGTATCGTGTATCTCACGAGCTACACGTGCACGCTCACGGACAATCGCCAGCTCCTCGGCATGCAATGCATATTCTCTTAATTGCCTCTGTGTGCGTGTGAGTTCCTTAACAAGCTTCTCGCTTTTCCAACGTGTCGCACGTTCATGTACGCCGAGTCCCACAAACAGATGCACAAAAAAGAGACCCAACAGCCAGATGCAAAATTGAAGGAGAACCGTTGGCTCCCTCGTTCCAATACCGAGCGCAACAATTGTACGACGCAAGGGTTCTTCAAACTCGGTACCACCGGTCAAAAGCATGCCAATGAGCGTCGTGAGGGTCACTACTCCCTCGACAAGCAAACAATCAGTATCATCAAAAGTGATACGTGCATGAGCAATCAGGCCATACAACATAATCAGTAGCATAAAGTGAATCTGTACCGGCCCCCAAATAATCAATGCAAGGGGGACGCAGAAGATCACTACCAGATAATGGGAACGATACTTTGGCCA
This sequence comes from Ktedonobacteraceae bacterium, assembly GCA_034438135.1. Lineage (GTDB taxonomy): Bacteria > Chloroflexota > Ktedonobacteria > Ktedonobacterales > Ktedonobacteraceae > Paraktedonobacter. The sequence continues at coordinate 1,216 of DAOTTL010000503.1, forward strand.
GGGAAAAAGGCGTGGCTGGAGAAAAACGAGCAGGAAATAGAGGAGAAGTGCGCCGATGCCAGGAGAGGGGAAGATGCTCAGGCGGCCAAACCAGCTAGCGAATAACTCTAAAAGAGGAATGCAAACCGAAACAGCAACAATGCCCAGGCAGATTAAAAGATGAAAGATGAAATCACGTCGAGAGATAATCCTCAACCCGGCTTGCAAAAGGTGACTCTTCCTGGCACTGTCGATCAATCTCATAGAACTACCATCTCCTGAGAGGTTAAGATAGCTTAATACCACGTAAATTGTATCATATACAGCCACAAAAGAGGCTCCAGGATACTTGTTCTTTCTATCTCGCTGATATTCAGCATAATTACTGAGAGGAGACTTTTGAAAAATTCATATCAAAGGGCTTCAGGCCTTGTTTGCCTAAATGTCTTGAATATGTTATATAATATCTACTATATTTAGGAGGCTTCTTGCTTATGAAGCTAAACATTGTGATAGCAGAACCACGTGACATTCTGCGTATAGGATTACGGACGATCTTTAGTAACGACGAACGCACAGGAACTATTTACGAAGCAACCACTCTCAAAGAAATGAATGAGTATCTGAAGAATACATCCGTAGATTTGATAGTGATCAACCAATCATTGATAGAAGATATGCATGCTCTTCCCCGTGGACGCTTCGTTATTATGACCGGGTGCTTTAGTATGGCAGTTTTGGAGACGGCATATAGAAATGGTGCTAGCGGGTATATTTTTGAAAATGCATCGGCAGACCTCTTATGTGCAACTCTTTCTCTCAAGAAAGGGGAGTTTCTCATAGAGCCTACTATAACTGCTCAGCTCATCGAAAAAATCTCGCATAGCCCAAACCAGCTTATGAAGAAAGAGGTACTGACGCCGCGAGAAAAAGAAATTATAGAGTTACTCCAGAAAGGCATTGATCGTCACGCAATCGCACAGCAATTGAACATTAGCGAAACTACCCTCAAAACACACATCAAGAATATTACCAGGAAGCGTGAAAGCTCAAAGCTTTGATAAAACAGTCTGCACCAGACTCAGCGCTGAACTCGTAGCTGAGTCCGTACAGACTCTATCATTACTCTGCTACGAATGACTTTTTATCTTTCGTCCTTTTCCTCGGGTATACCTCTCTCTTCTGTACTCAGACCGATCTGGTATCTTTTCTAAGACCTCTCTCTGTAAATGTACTTCTTTCAAACGGCCTAAAATGTGTAAAAGGACACGGACGCGCTTCTCGGGGCCGCTTGTATCGACAAAGATCATCTCTAAATCCTGCAAGGGACCAGCATATTTCATCCTGACGTGATCGCCTGGCTTCAATGGCTGTCGATGAAATGCTTCTACACGTTCTAAACGCGTCTTTATCTCTTCTATGACGTAATTCGGGGCAATCGCGGGTTCACCGCCAAATTCAACGAGATATCTCACGCCTGGACTCGCATTAATTTGACTCAACGCCACTTTGTTGAAATTCGTGTTCACGAATAGATAGTTTGGGAACAGGGGGATCGATCGATCTTTCCCACCAACACATATTATATATTCTGGTAGATACGTATGCAGTCCATACATATTTTGTAAAAATGCAGATGCACAAAACTCTTTCCTCGATTGGCAATGAATAAGATACAAATTAGAGTTACTGATGGATGCTTGAGATTCGTTTAACATGTTCAACAAGAAGTCCTTTCTTCCTGGCTTACGACTACTAATAAGCACAAAAGTGCCAAAAAGACGTAGTCTCACAAGGAAATATTCAAAGGAAAAGGGGAAGAGGATACTCAATACAAGCTCTGCCATCACAATACAAGACTGTATTGAGTGCCTCAAGAAGGGAGCTATATCTGGAGCAAGTGCTACAACAGATAGAGCGTGTGCCTATTCACGGTGCTCATCTTGAACGATGCGTTATTGAAGGCACTTGATTGGCCTGGCTACTTATCATGAATGTCTGCCTGATAAGAGTAGCTTTTGCCTGGATCAATTTTCTTGTGGTATACTTATACCCCTTGAAAGAGTACATGTCGAAATGAATGATTTCAATCCTCTGATGGAGTAATTTAGTATTAACACTACTCTTATAACCTTTGAAATAGGGGTAGTGATTTAGGCATATAGGAGTAGGAAGAAGTACTCTCTTCTGCTATTTCTGGGCGTAAGTCCCCTTATGGCGGAGGGTTTTCGCCGATCTGCTGCATCTGCCTGG
>DAOTTL010000504.1:0-4689 GCA_034438135.1 Ktedonobacteraceae bacterium
AGCAAAAGCTTTTCCTCTACCCTTGAAACATTGTCTGGAGAGGTGCGATAATCTCTTCCGTCAGTTTATGAACAATATTTTCGGGATAAGGTGCTCTCAGATTGAGGATAATGTGAGTTGCCCCTGCCTCAATGTATGGACGAAGCTCATCAATGGACGAAGCAAGATTGTCGGGCTGAATGAGTTGATGGATAGAGTGCTGAATGGTTGCTGGATCCCGGCCAATTGCGTTGCAATGCTGAGCGAGCACTGAGCTTTTGTGACGGAACATATCAACGTCCCCTCCTACAAAATTCCATACACTGGCGTACTCGGCGACGACTCTCAGCGTCAGTTGCTCGCCGCCGCCGCCGATGACGAAGGGTGGGTGAGGCTTCTGGACTGGCTTTGGTTCGCAGCGAGCATCTTTAAGCTGGTAGTATTGGCCATCGAATTGGGCTACGGTCTCGGTCCACAGGCGTTTGATGACCTCACACGCCTCGCCTAGACGTCTGATGCGTTCGCCCGGTTTATAGAGCGGAATACCATACATATTGCTTTCAAGTTCATTCCATCCTGCGCCGATCCCGAAATCCAGACGACCTCGCGAGATAACATCCACCGTCGTAGCAATATTGGCGAGAACCGCCGGGTGACGATAGGTATTGCCGGTGACCATTAATCCGAGGCGCAAGCGTTCTGTCCGAGCTGCCAGAGCACCCAGGAGCGTCCAGCCCTCCAGTTGCGAACCAGTCGGGTCGGAACCGAGCGGAATAAAGTGATCAAATGCCCAGGCATGCTCAATGCTTGGGATGCTGTCTGCCTCGGTCCAAACACGAAGGATATCTTCGTATGTCGTATTTTGTTGGGCTGTTTTAATGCCAAAATGGAGGTGCATCTTCTTTTCCTCTTAAATTGCTTCGAGCGGTACGAAGCCCAGGACACGTAGAGCGTTACCCATCGTCTGGACAGTTGCCTGAACCAGATGAGTGCGGAACGCCTTGGTATCCTCATCTATCTCACGCACAATCGGCGGTGTATGTTCATAGAAATCGTGGAAGTGTGACGCCAGATCGAAGACAAAGGCTGCCAATGTATTGGGGGCCAATTGCTCAGTCGCCTCATTGAGATGTCGAGGATAGGCATCGAGTTGTAGCAACAGTTCCCACTCACTCTGTTCAAGGTGAGTTGGAAGAACTTTTAACTGCTCGGGTGCGCTATAGCCACCTTCCTTCAGGCGGCGCAGGATACTATTTGCACGTGCGTGGGCGTATTGCAGATAGACACCTGTATCCCCACTAGATCGCAACGCCTCATCTATATCCAGGCTAATAACCTGTTGCAAGCCAAAGCGAATCATAAAGTAGCGAATCGCCGAGGCCGCCAGAAGTGTCGCTGTCTCGTCGCTAAGTGTATTTGAACCTGCGACCTCTCGCATGCGTTGCACTGCTGTATTGATCAGATCATCCGCTTTGATTTCGATGCCTTTGCGACCAGACATTGCGTAGAAATCGCGACCATCGGAAGTATCCACGCCCAATCTCTGCGCGGTAGTTGCTGAGAGATTGACGACTTCATAGGCCAGATGGATTGAGTGTTCTGCCTGTTCCGTAAAACCCAGACGGCGCAAACTCTCATACACGACCTGTTGAGGATAGGACTGCCGAACATCGATAACATTAATGACGCGTTTGCCGTGACCGAACTGTTTGCTCTGACCCTCTTCAGGCCCTTCTACTTTTGGTGGGAGCATTGTCCAGAGCATATGTCTATTCTGTTGTCTACCCCAGGGTGCGAAATGAAAGGTCACTCCAATCCGCGGATCATCAGCCAGCCCGAACTTCCAGAGTTGATACGCGATATCTTTGCCTGTATATGTTGCCGTTCCATTGCTTTTGACCAGGATTTTATCAGCGTTACGCTGGTCGCCCTCACTCGTCTGGGCTTCGCCTTCACCGAAGGGCACAATCCAGCAGCCAGCGGCTGGTCCGGTCTCAGGTTTCTCCAGAACGCCCTGGTCGCGCAACATCTCAAATGTTCGTTTCCACAGACCAGCCTGAAGAATCGCCGATTCCCAGGTTAGCAAATCATAGAATATATTCAGGCGTGCCATCGTCGCCAGATGGGCTGCAACGATCTGCTTTGAAAGCTTCTCCGCCTGGTTTTGATAATCGGGATCTTCCTCTGATTCTCTGCCATTCTCAATGGCATGCAAGATACTATCGCGCAGTTTTTTTAACTCTGGCTGGTTTTCATAGGCTTTGCCAACAGCTACATAGACACGTGAGCAATAGTAATCGAACGACTCATCCGCCAGTTGGGCGTTGCCCTCGGCTAGTTGAAGCTGGTTCTGCTCAAGGAGCGTAAAACCCAGGACGACATCAGCTACCTGTACGCCAGTATCATCAATGTAGTTATTGGCCTCAACCTGATAGCCCTGCGAGCGTAACATACGTACAACCGTATCACCCAGGCAAGCGTTGCGAAGATGCCCCACATGGGCAGCCTTATTGCTATTAATATTTGTGTGTTCTACCACAACTTTTGTGCCCAGGCCAGTCTCGCCCTGACCGAAGTCAGCACCTTGCTCCAGAACGTGCTCGATGACTGTGCGAGCGACCGTGGGTCGATTCAGCCGAAAGTTGAGAAAACCGGGTTTAGTCACAGTAATCTCATCTATAAATGAGTCATGCTCGGCACGTAGCAACTCTTCCAGAGCTTTTGCTGTGACCATGGGAGGGCGCTTTAAATAGCGTGTCCAGGGCATCACTGGCATCGAATAATCGCCAAAACTGGCCTGGGCCGAAGGACGCATATCAATAGCCAGCAGATCACTTTCTATAGTTAGCCCCTCCTGGGCCAGATAGCGTTTACTTGTATCTTGCATCAATTCTGTAAGATAGGTGTGTATATCCTGTTCGTGTGTGCTCTGATCTACAGCTTTACTTATGGTCATTGTTCCTCGCTTTGTTTTAGAAATGAATGTGCTCTTGCTCTATTTTTCCAGATAGCTGTGATTTCTCGTATAAGTCGCAAGTTTATGTCACTATAGCGCAAGGGTGAGATATGGTCAAGCATTCTTCTTTTTTCTGTGGCTTGCAATGCCGCTCTTCCCCCCGAAAAAAAGAAGTGAGGCTGGCTGGCGGGTCGCATTCCCCGTCAGCCAGCCTCGCTTCTTCTTAAAAAAAGGGGGCGGCGTAGCCGCCAGAAAAGGTGATGGTGCAAATGGTGCGCGTCGCGCACCATTTGCACCATCACCTTTTCTCTCTTAGTTAGTTTAGAGGGAAGATAGGAAGAGTGAAAGCATTGCGGGAGGAACTCAGCATGCCAGCTGCGGCAGTATACCAGGCGAGTATGGCTGTAATAATGCCCAAATAACCGCCGATAGTGCTAAAGGTCGAGCCCCCACCAAAGTTACTAATAGCAAGAGCGAGAAAGGTCAGCGTCAAGAATAGGAATACACCAATGAGAGCCAGGTTAGTTCTGAGGGTACCGAGTAACCAGAGAAACGTAAAAATTGCCCATCCGAGTAGGAAGAAACCAAGGGCAGTTGGATTAGGGATCTGCTTATTCTGGAGCGTCCAGCCGAATGCCAGCCAGAAAGCTCCATACGAAGAGAATGCGGCTGCGCCAAAGGTATTACCGGAACGGAACTCCCACATACCAGCGAGTAATTGGCCAAGTCCGCCATAAAAAAGGGCTAGACCAATGACTATTGTACCGCCGCCTGTGAACCATCCTGCATTGGAGGCGCTTAAAACGAACGTGGTCAGGGCGAAGGCACTCAAACCGAGTGGTGCGGGGTTTGCCTGGGTTGGAAATGCAGTAGCTTCAGTGTTTTCTGCTGCAATTTGGGCCATAAGATGTTCTCACCTTTCGTGCAATGACTAAGCAATACATAAAAATCGTCATCGATGTGCGCAAATCATGACATACTGTAACTTTTGTGATTCACGCAACTGCTTGCCATGGATAAGAGTATCCGCTGTGGGCCTGAGGTAAGATGTCTTCCACATCATTGTGAATGACTACGACTTTGCCGGTGATTGGCAGACATACTACAATAATTGTAAAGAGGTGCCTGTAGAACGTAAGAGTCCTACTGTTGGCTCACCGAGACACCGATGTTTGTCGGTAGGCACTGTCACCATTTGAAGTATAACATATAAATCATCGTTTGGAGGAAATTTGTTTTGTTGTTCCTGATTTTGTCAAATTTCCTTTGTTTCGTTTTAAAGGAAAGTGCTCGTGCCGCTACTTTTTTTCTCGAACAACAATAACAATAGGAAGGTTGACATAAGAATCAATAGCAATGCCCTGTTGAGGGGAATTGACATAAAGGCCTGTAGAGGAGCCGCCATCGAGGTTGAGCGCGGTCACAAGGTTGAGATCTGACTGTGCCAGCAAAGTAGCCATCTCTTTAAGTGTAAAGGTCAGGCCGGGGCTGACAATAAAGAGCAGGTTTCCACTTTTATCAAGTGCAATCACGCTGCGCGGAGAGGCTTGATTATCAGCAGAAAAAGTGGTGGTTTTACCATTGAGGAGCAGCATAGGTGTGCATTGTGTCGCCTGGGTCAGATGTTCAGAGGAATCGTAAGGTTGATCGTGTAAAGAGCGGAGTTGAATATTGCCCTGAGCATTGACATCAAACATGCCGCCGAAGACCTGGTAGGGGGTACCAGAAACATCACCATCGGAGATCACCATGGC
>DAOTTL010000505.1:0-3256 GCA_034438135.1 Ktedonobacteraceae bacterium
AAAGCGACGAGACGACAGAAGGCGGCCTCTCCGCCGTTAAATTTCCAGGGGAAACAGCCTATCCATAGACGCTGATCAAGTACTTCATCAATCATGCCGCCGGCATTTTCGACATGGAAGACTCCATGAGGAAACATGTCGTAGTGCATCAACTGGAGATCGTCATCTGGCCAGATCTCTTCGAGCGGTTTGCCCAATTTCTGTGCGCATTTAGCCGCAAGATCTGGCCGTACTTTACGAATGACGGTATTCATTGGATGGTCCATTGAACCAGCATCAATGGCGAACCAGGATATCTGGCGTTCTAGCACCCACTGAGCGAATTCGCGGGTGGGGCCGGGGTGTTTGATGAAATAACGCGTCTCGTCCGGTTCACATTCGCCATACCAGTTGCTGGGATAATGTTTATGATACCCTGTATGTACGACGACGATATCTCCTGGCTCGATATGCAAACCGGTTTTTCTTTCCCACTCCTCAAAATGAGCGGAAGTATAAATATCATAATCGCCCAATCCGAGTCCTTCAAGATCTACTACAACCCCTGGACCCACAAGCTTCGCCAGTGGAATGCTGCCGATGTCCTCTCCATTCGTCAAAAAATGGAGGGGTGCATCCAGATGCGTTCCGACGTGGAGTGTGGAGGCGATATGTTGTCCGCCTACTTTGTCAAAGGCCACACGTTTGATCCACTTGATCGTGGGTCCATCGTATGTTGCAAAACCGGGCGTGTGCATATCCCAGTTTTGTGACAGATCTACAACGCGCATGCTACTCAAATCAAGCACAGTCGGTAAACTCCTTCTATTACGGGTTTTTCGAAGACCTCTGCGAATCAATTTCCTTGATTACGTACTGTATTCAGTATGATCGAGTCAATTAATTGTTCTACTGGAGCCTGGTCATCGGTAAAAAAGGTATGGCTCGTATTTTCTTCACGTATGTTGCCCGTCTGAAGACTGCTGTTCGCTACAATCTGAGCCAGCGGACTTGTAATCATCTGAGCGTTGATCTGGAAGTTTGCCAGCGAGGTATGGGCATTAGTTCCTATGACAATGCTGTTCTCGAAGCGGGCGGTATCGATGATGTAGACGTTGGGAAAGACTGCACGCATCGTCTGGGCCAGTGCCTCGACCAGACGATAATCGCTGCCAGTACGCCCGGCGTTGATGGCAACGACACCAGTGGGGGTGAGGTGAGTGCGCACCTCTTGAAAAAATTCCCGGGTTGTGAGCTGAAATGGCACGTATGGTTGCTGATAGGCATCGATGGCGATCTCGTCGTATTTTTTCTGGGTCGTCGAGAGATAGTAGCGTCCGTCCTGTACGATGATATGCAAGTTTGGTTCGTTCATAGAAAAGTATTGCTGGGCCAGGTTGACAATTTCACCGTCGATCTCGACTCCGTCGATGGGGATTGGACCATAGGCTGCGGTCAGTTCACGGGCGATAGTACCCGCGCCCAGGCCAATAATACCTACGTTACGAATCTGTTTTTGAGTGAAGGGGGGATTATTAAAGTAAGGTGCGTCGAGAAAATAGTCCCAAGGTCCTCCGGTTAGAATGTTATGAGGATCATAGATCGAATGAATCCCGACTCCTTCATTGAGGATTAATTGCGTTTCGTTGCCAACTTGCACTACCTGAATATAGTTGTATGCCGATTCTCGTTCTGTTAACAGTGTCCCACCACCATCGCTACCATCGGCGTGCTTGATGGGTCCCGAAATGGCCAGTATAGACGCGATCATAGGGATGAGAAGCAGCATTGCCAGCAGGCGTACACTTACCTGTTTCCATTGCATATGATCCATCAGATTTTGATCTGAGAGCAGTAAACCAGCAATGGAGGTTAGTAAGAGTACCACCGCGAAGACAAAGAAAGTGTGATAGGTTCCAATAGTGGGAATTAAGACCAGGGCTGGCAGAAAGGTGCCAACAATACTCCCCGCCGTAGATATGGCATAGAGCTTGCCAGCGGTACTACCGGATTGACCAACCTGTTCAACTTGCAAGCGAATGGCAAAAGGAGAAACGCAGCTCAACAAAATGATCGGGATGGCGAAGAGCAAAATCACTGCTGCTAGCGAGCCGTAAAAGACTCCGATTGAATAGGTCGAAAAAGAGCTTTGGGACCAGGCCATGATGGGACGTGAAATCAGCGGAATGAGTGCAATCAAGAACGCGGCAATGATGGTCAGTGTGTAGAGCACTGTAGAACTTGGATGACGATCTGCGAAACGTCCCCCGAGATAGTAGCCGATGGTTAGATAGAGTAGAATCAGGCCAATGACGTTAGCCCAGATAAAGAGTGAAGTTCCAAAGTAAGGGGCCAGAAGGCGCGAAGCAGAGATCTCTACCGCCAGCGCACAGGCTCCTTCGATAAATACTAACAGGATTAACATTCTGTTCTGAATGGTATTTGTGGAGTTTATAGTGACGCGTTTGTGGGTTTCCTGTGTGCGCACGATGGATTTATCGCTGCTCGTCTCAACACGCTCTTCCTTACGAGAAAAGAACAGGCCAGAGAGAGAGACGAGAAGAAGCATCAAGCTAAAGAGCAGGAACGTTTTTGTCGTCCCTATATCAGGCAGAGTCAGAAACACAGGCACAAAAGTTCCAAGCAGGCTACCTACGGTAGATATGGCATAGAGCTTGCCAGAGATTTTTCCTGAACTGCCCAATTGTTTGATTCTCAGACGAATAGCAAAGGGAGAGACGCAACCAAGCAGAATTGTCGGAATAATGAACAACACAAGTGTTGAGAAAAATGACCCGTAAAAGACCCCAAATGAATTGCTCGCAAAGGCTCCCTGCATCGCGGAGAGAACGGGATGGGCAAGAAAAGGAATAAGTGCAATCAGCAGAGCTGCGCTACCGGTCAAAGCATAAAAGACGCTGGAGCGCGGATAACGGTCTGCAAGGCGTCCGCCGACGTAGTAGCCGATGGTCAAATACAGTAAGATCAGTCCGATCAGGTTAGCCCAGACAAAGATCGAATCGCCAAAATAGGGCGTAAGCAGCCGGGAGGCTGAGATTTCAATCGCCAGTGAGCAGGCTCCTGCTACAAAAACTTGCAGGGTCAGCAACCAGCCCTGGCTCGGATACCTGGCAAGCGAGATCGCATCGGACCGTCCCGCCGCTGTTTTTGGTGAATCTGGCTGCGTGTAAGTAGACATAACTATACTATGACGCTTTCCTTTTGTTCTCCGTCGCCACTTTAAAGCTGGCGGCTCACTTGCTATATCTCATTGATT
>DAOTTL010000506.1:0-15292 GCA_034438135.1 Ktedonobacteraceae bacterium
GCAGGCAGACGCCGATGGGTGTTTCGGGAGCAAGGTTGAGGGAGAGCAGATGATGAGCGAGCTGATTGGCGAGCGCATTGAGGTCCTGGTAGCTCAGGTTGTCCTGCTCGCTGACAAGCGCAAGGGCAGTGGGAGTACGAGCGACCTGCTCCTCGAAGAGCGCGTGGAGGAGATGGGGTTGCGAATAGGGCACCGAGGTCTCATTCCAGGTCATGAGCAAGAGTTGTTGTTCGGTGAGGGTGAGCATAGGGAGCAAAGAGACGGAGCAGGTGGGAGTGCTCACGATATGTTCGAGGATGGTCAGCAGGTGTTTGCTCATCCGCTCGATCGTCCCCGTCTCAAAGAGGTCCACATTATACTCCAGGAGGCCACCTAATTCTTGCTCATCCTCCTCGAAAGTTAGAGTCAGATCAAACTTCGACATCCGGTTCTCGGTTTCCAGAGGCTGGAGTGTCAGCGCTTCTAGCTTCAGCTCGCTCTGACCAGGAGCGTTCTGGACGACGAACATGACCTGGAAGAGCGGTTCGTGACTGAGAGCGCGTTCAGGTTGGAGCATTTCGACGAGTTGCTCAAAGGGCATATCCTGGTGAGCATAGGCACCAAGAGCCATTTCCCGGACGCGCTGGAGGAGTTGGCGGACGTTGAGATGTCCAGAGACCTGGGTGCGTAAGGCGAGCATATTGATAAACATGCCAATCAGAGGCTCCAACTCCATGCGAGTGCGATTGGCGATGGGAGTTCCAAGCACGATATCTTCCTGTCCACTATAGCGTTGGAGCAGGATCAGGAAGGCAGTCAGCAGAGTCATAAACATCGTGACCCCCTCCTGCCGATTAAACTCTTTCAGTTTCCTTGTCAATTTTTTGGACAGGAGAAACATATGAACGGCCCCATTGAAACTTTTAATAGCGGGCCGCGAATGGTCAACGGGAAGTTCAAGCATGGGAGCATTACTCATACGTTGTTTCCAGTAGGAGCGCATCTCCTCAAAGGCCTCTCCTTGCAGCCACTCACGTTGCCAGACGGCAAAATCTGCATACTGTAAGGTAAGATCGGACAGAGGAGAAGATTGATTGGCAGCGAAAGCAGCGTAAAGCTCCATCAATTCCCGATTAAAGATCCCCAGGGACCAGCCATCGGAAACGATATGATGTAGCGTGAGCAACAGGACATGCTCTTGCTCGTTCATGCGCAGGAGTTCTGCGCGTACGAGAGGGCCTCGCTGTAAATCGAAGGGGGTCAGAGCATCTTCGTTGGCCAGCCGCATGGCTTCTACCATGCGTTCGTCGGCAGTCGGCCAGGCTTGCAGATCCTTCACGGGCAGAGTGAAAAGACCGGGAGGAGCGATGATCTGAACGGGTTGTCCGTCCACAGCGTGGAAGGTAGTGCGTAGAGCTTCATGTCGGCGTATGATCTCACCCAGACTGGCCTGAAGCGCAATTATATTGAGGGGTCCCTGAATATGCAGGCCAGCAGGTATATTATAGAAAGCGCTGTCTGGTTGTAACTGATCAAGGAACCAGAGCCGTTGTTGTGGGAACGAGAGAGGCGGATCTACTGACTGATTGCGAGGCTGAATTGGCCGACGGCGTGCCGCTACCTGTATTCCTTCTTCCGCCAGCAAGAGTTGTAAAAGTTTTTTCTTCTCCTCGGAGAGCGCTACGTCATTTATAACTTCTTCTGTACTCATGGATTACTGGCCTCCCTGTTTGTTGTGTAAAGCGACAACAAATATGGTTAGAATGGAACAAAACTAAGAGAACAAAGGATTGCCCAGGCCCGAAGTCTTCTTTATTTGTCTACCGGAGATGGATTGCGCAAGCGGATATTTTCAATCGCTTCCCTTTGAGATTGTTCAATATAACCGGCGAGTATCCTTTTTGTTTCAATGTCCGAGAGCTGGTAGAGCTGGATTACAATCCGAGCCGTTTTATCTACATCCTGCTGTGTACGTCTACTGTTTGTCAAAAAATACTCGGCAAATTGAGCCACTGTTGGGGCTTCGAAAAACGCATCAAGAGGAACTTCTACTTGAAATGCCTCATGCAAACGCAATACTATCTGTGTGGCCAGTAGGGAATGGCCGCCAATTTCGAAGAAATTATCGTCAATACCCACTTGCTCTACCCCAATCACACTGCCCCATATTTTTGTCAGGACCTCCTCCAGAGGAGTCCGTGCCGCGACAAATTGCTCGGTAGCTGCGCGTCTGGTGAGAGGAAGCTCAAGCAGTGCCTGGCGGTCTACCTTTTTGTTGGGAGTGAGGGGCAGAGAGGCAAGTGGCACAAACACAGCAGGAATCATAGTAGGGGGAAGTTTCTGGAACAGAAACTTTTGAAGTTGCGAGAATGTTGGTGGTTCATCGACAGGAACAATATAGGCCACCAGAAGCTGATGTTTCTGTGTGTTCTCTCTGACCAGTACAATTGTGTCCTGGATAGCAGAATGTTGCCGAAGAGCTGCTTCTATTTCTCCGAGTTCGATTCTGACACCACGTAGTTTTACCTGCTGATCGATGCGACCGAGAAGTTCTATGATTCCATCTGGCTGATAGCAGGCCAGGTCACCTGTCTTATAGAGACGATCTCCTTTCTTCTTACTAAATGGATGAGGTATAAACCTCGCCGCGGTTAATGCCGGGCGGTTGACATAACCTCTGACAAGGCCTATACCTCCAAGATATAATTCGCCTGGAATGCCGATTGGTACTTGTTGAAGCTTGCTGTCCAATATATAGGTTTCCTGGTTGGCCATAGGCAGGCCATAGGGAATACTTTTCCAGGCCGGATCGCAAAACTCGATTGGATAGATAACAGTGCAGATGGACGCCTCTGTCGCTCCTCCCAGACTGACAACCCGAGCATGAGGAGCCAGATTTTTGATCTGGTCGGGCAGAGTTAATGGAATCCATTCTCCCCCGGTCAGTATCAGCCGGATCGCCAGAGATTGTGCCGGCATCATCTCACTCCAGGCTTTCACAAACATTTTGAGTAGCGCGGGTGTGAGGTTACAGACAGTTATATGGTAGCGCTGTGCCAGTTCAGTCCAGTGTGTGGGATTTTGACCCTGTGCCAGATCAGGAAACACTGCGGTTCCACCTGCGGCCAGAATGCCCAGAATCTCGTAGACGCACATATCAAAACTCAACGATGACAACACCAGGATACTATCTTCGGGACCTACCGAGAAGCGCTGATTCAGGTCCAGAATATTATTAACTACCCCTCGATGAGCGACCGCGATGCCCTTCGGCATGCCTGTCGAGCCAGATGTATAAATCACATAGGCCAGATTATCCGCGCTGGTAGCGTCAGCTACCAGTTCTTGTGCAGGAAGATCGTCTGACCAGTCACTATCCAGGTAGAGCACCTTTGCAGCATTGCCTGGCAGCTTTTGAGCAAACTTTGTTTGTGTCAGAATCACAGGTGCCTGGGTATCGTTTGCCATGAAGTTCAGACGTTCCTGTGGATATGAAGGGTCAAGAGGTACATAGGCACCCCCGGCTTTCAAGATGCCCAGAATAGCTATCATCAGCTTCGGGGAACGTTCCATGTACAGACACACCAGTTTTTCGCTACCAATACCTTGCTGCTGTAGATGGCATGCGAGCCTGTGTGCCTGCTGGTTTAACACTCCATATGTTATAGTCTTGCCTTCAAAGATGCATGCAATCGCATCCGGATTTCGCTGCACCTGAGCTTCAAAGAGTTGATGAAGGCAGGGATAAGGCTCCGCGACTGTCAAGTCCTGGTACTTTTCCAGAGGTTCAGCCATATGATACGCTATCCTTCTTGCTTTTAAGCTATGAAAGTTTGCCTGGCGATTTGTCAGAACTCTGATTTTACTTTTGGGTTGGAGGTGGTGGTATCTTCTCAGATGGATCGTCATCCGGTATCTCTACCAGAATGGGACCCGGTCCGAATAGCATCCCGTCATTTGCCATCTCTACCAGAATGGGATCCGACCCGTTCGGTGTACTCTCGCGCGGTATTCTTACCGGGACGGGACCAGATCCGGCTGGTATGCCCTCGCGCGGTATTCTGATCATCACAGGACCCGGTCCCTCGGGTCCGCCATCTTTGAGGGTACCATCAGGATTCCGCGGTCTGGCTATGATCATAGGGCCAGGTCTCAACATACCAGCAGCAACTTTCACTCCTCGCATCCTGATCAGGGAGTAAATTCCACCTACGATAATGAGCAGTCCCACAGCGGTAAAGATCGTATCCAGTGGACCAAACATCACTCCAAAAAGAGTTGCCTGGAAACCAACCAGAGCGGTGCTGGCCAGGTAGCCAATCAAAGCGGTGGAGAGAACCGTCACCAGACTGGTAACCGGCATGAACACCGACATAACTCGTCCCATAAACTCACGTGGCGTGGCATGCATCATTATGGGACCGTTCGCGGTCAGAAAGATAGCGTTAGGGATTCCCAGCAGAAAGGTAACGACCAGTGCCGGTGAGAAGCTGGAGAGTCTGGCGTAGATCAGCATGAGCACACCTATAGCCACCTGAGCAAGCCAGAACATTACTGTAACACCGATCCGCCGGGTAAATGCGATCGCGATCAATGCACCGAGAACAGTTCCGATACCAGCCACCGTCTCCAGCACTCCATAGAGATTTGCCGACGTATGCAGATTGCGCGTGATAAAGAAAATATTCAGAGCCCCGATAGCGCCATTGCTAAACATAAAGATCACGTTGGTAATCAGGAGAGCGCGGAGCAGATTGTTGTTGAGGAAGAATCTGATACCTCTGAGAAGCTCGCTGAATACCGAACCCTGAGGCAACGGCATCATTCCCCCGGATGGTTCTCTCGCACGTATAAGTGCGATGCCCCCAAAGGAAACGGCGAATGAGAGCGCGTTGAGTAGCAGTGCCCATTGAACTCCGATGCTGAAAAACAGCAGAGCCGCAATCAAAGGACCAATGATGGACGCGACATTAACGCTCAACTGTGTCATGCCCGCCGCTCTCGGACGCTCCTGCTCAGTGACAATATCAGCCAGCATCGCGAAACGTGCGGGGTTGAAAAACAGTGAGCCGACACTTGTCAGGAAAATGACGGCGTAAAGAGTACCTAGCAGCAAGAAGATTGGGAGGTGGATGCCTGGCAGCACAGAGGCAATAGCGACCAGGCTCAGAAATAGTAAACAAAAGGCGCGTAGCGCATCCATCTGTAGCATCGTCTTGCGCTTGTTCCATCGATCCACAAAGACACCGGCAATCGGTCCTATGGTGAACATAGGAATGGAGAGCGCCAGAAGGTCGCCGCTTACTGCCAGGGGTGCCCAGGTTTGTCCTTTCGCCAGCGTTGTCGCGATCCAAAGAACGATGGTTGTACTGAAGACAAAGTCGCCAATTTGTGAGATGGCCTGTCCAGTCCAAAGCAAAGCAAAATTGCGGTTGATCAGTGGAAACTTGTTGCTCTTTGCGCTTGTGGGAATGAAGTTGCTACTTTCCATAATGGTTCTCCAACCTCTGTATTCCTCCAGTGCCCAATGTATCGGATCAGATCCCTGTCTTTTTCAGAGTCCGCGCCAGTCGCGTGATACCTTCTTCGATACGCTCTGGATCGCAGTTAGAAAAATTCAGACGCATACAATGAGTTGCGCTACGATTTTTGTTGACGCTGAAAGCACTTCCCGGCAAGAACGCAACGCGTTCCTGCTCAATAGCAATTTTGAGCAAGTCGTTGGTATCTACTTTTTCGGGGAGAGTGACCCAGATGAACATTCCATTGGATGGATGGCTCCAACGAATGCCTTCTGGAAAGTGCTTCTGCAAGGCATCAAGCATGGTATCGCGACGCCTGCGGTATTCATTGCGCAGCAATGTCAGATGTTCGGTCATATGACCAGCAATCAGGTAAGCAGTCACAGCACGTTGAGCGAGGGTCGTGGTATCAATATCGCTGGCTTCCTTGATTACTGAGAGCGGGGAAATGAGCTGTTCTGGCACAACGATCCATCCAGTGCGCAGTGCGGGCGCTAAAATCTTCGAGAAAGAGCCGAGATAGCAAACCCACTGCTCATCAAGAGCACGCATAGGTAGCTCTGTGTTCTGATCATAAGAGAGGAAACCGTAGGCGTCATCTTCCACAATAGGAAAGTGATAGCGCCGTGCCAGATCTACCAGATGGGTCCGACTGGCTCCAGGCATGCTTACACCCAGGGGATTATGTCCATCCGGGATAGTGTAAATAAAAGCAGGGCGATTGCCTTGCTTGAGAAGTGTTTCGACGGCATCTACATTCAGACCAGTGTCGGGATCAGTTGGAATGATCTGTATCGCTGGTTCCAGAGGCATTAAGGTTTGTTGAAAACCGGAATACGTAACTTCCTCAAGAAACATCTGCCCGCCAGGATTGAGAAATAGACGGCTTAGAAGGTTCATCCCCTGCTGAGCCCCGTTCGTCAGGAATATCTGTTCTTCTGTGCATCTGACTCCTCTTTGAGCCATCAGAGCAACAACCTGTGTTTTCAGGACCTTATATGAGGGTGCGTATTGTAAAGTGAGCGGGCTCGTATTTATAATCTCTTGCATAAGCTGCGCAATGATCTGCGCAGGAAACAACTCCGCTGCTGGCAGACCCAGAGCAAAAGAAAAAATGTCGGGATGCGCAGTGACAACAAGCATGTCCTGGATGGTAGATCGTTCGATTGTACGACACCAATCCGCAAGTGCGAGTTTTTCGGTGGGCATCGAGTATACCATTGCTTATCTCCCTTTAGAACGTTCCACGTAGTTCCTGTTCACGCTCTATTGCGTGGAAAAGTGCTTTGATATTGCCACTGCCAAACCCGAGTGCTTCTCTGCGTTGAATAATCTCAAAGAAGAATGTTGGACGGCTCTGCAATGGTTTGCTGAAAATCTGTAGCAGGTAGCCCCACTCGTCGCGATCTACTAAAATACTTTGCTCTCTCAGAGCATTTATATCTTCATTGATCTGCCCGACGCGCCCTTCCAGTAGATCATAGTAAGCGCCTGGAGCACTTAAAAAGTCAATGCCATTTTTTCTTAAGAGTTGCAAGGTTTTGATAATATCCTGCGAGGTAATCGCCAGGTGCTGGACGCCAGGGCCGCCATGAAACATCAAAAATTCCTCTGTCTGGGAGCGTCGTTTGCCTGGAATGGGTTCGGAAATCGGAAATTTAACCGTGGTGGCCTTATTTTGCATAACCCTTGAGTTCATGCCGCTAAATTCAGTTATAACTGTTTCTTCATGCAACTGGTGGAAGTTGAGCACATTCTGGTAAAAATCGCTTAGCTGGTCCAGTGCTCCTGCGGGAACAGAGATCGCTACATGGTCAAGTTCCACCAGAAGAGTCGATGAGGTTGGAAAAATAGCTCCAACAGGCACATAGCCTGGTAGGAATGTACCTTGATAGCCGTCGCTTTGGACAAAAGTGTGAACAACATCCCCGAATGCCCCGATTGTCGCCCTGGTGACGTGACCATCTTTATCTTCCGAGGTAACTGGTTCCATCACTGGACTTGCACCCCGCTTAAGGGTATAGTCAAAAAGACTCGATGTGTTATCTACTTGAAATGCAATATCTTTAACGCTATCCCCGTGGATGTGCAAATATTCTGCCAGAGGACCTTCGGAAGATAATGGAGAGGTCAGTACCAGAGAGAGGTTATCATTGCCGATTACATATGAGATGCGATCACGTAGCCCGGTTTCAAGACCAGCATAGGCAATTGGCCTGAGGCCAAAGGCGACGCAATAAAAATATGCCGCCTGGCGAGCATTGCTTACATAAAACTCAACATAAGCCGTACCTTTAATCTGCGAATGCTGATCATCCTGTGCTTGCGCTAGATGTTGCTCTGCCTCTAACATCGTTAATCCTTTCGTTCTGACACCAAACTAAATACTGCACCAAAAATTGACAATAAGATTGACTAAAAATAGTCTTTAACGGAATACAAGATAAATAGATGTATGCTCATATACGATTGTATAATCGATATTGAGCATGCGTTAATGAGGCGAAAAAAGGATGTATTATCCCTACTTCTATCAAGTAGCGGGCATTTTTGTCAGTCTTTTCCTGCGTGAGGGCGTGCAGATGCCGCGCCTGGACCTTCAAGAACTAGTCAAAAATCCGGCTGTGATCGAGTCAGGGAGAATAAAAAAACAACGATTAATCGTTGCTATGAGCAACACCCAGGTATTCGGGATATGACGGAATCTGGTCCATCAAATATGATACTGATATGGATAGACTCTGACATACATTAAACGGATGAAGAAAGTTTCTAACCATTGGTCAAAAACTAAAATAGCATGGATGAGGTTCGGCAGAATCTCCTTTTGACGAGAAAAGAAGCGCTAAGAATCTTGTTGAGAAGTATACTCTAACGGTGAATATATTTCACTTTTTAGGTGGTACCTCTATTCTGATACTACAATAAAATTTGGCTATTGTCAAGAGACTCCTTCTCTCTTTTCAGCTAGAATCACGTAGAAAGCTACATACCTAAAAAGATATTACAGCGTAATAAAAATCTAGCAAAAATCTAGAATTAGATGTAAAAAGAGCAAAGTGAGAGAGCTGATATGATAAATGCATTATTGATAATGTATTAAAAGGAAAACAAGTAGGAGTAGTACGCGCAACTACCTTCCTGGGTTGATCAGACAGATCGCCAATTTCTGCTCCCTCCGTTCTTGCTCCCGGCCCTCTGATCCAGCATCTATTTGCAAACATTCGCACATGTTTCATCGTGGCAGCAATGGACGCTCTGCCTGCTCTGGTGGCCAGACCACACGCCGTTGTCCTTGCTGCCACTGCACGATGAGGACGCGGTGTCCCGTCTGTAAACCACTGCGTGGATCGAGCTGGAAGGTGCCATAGAGCGTTGTACAAACTAACTGGCGGGCAGCGGCGAGTTGCGCTGCATCTTCGCAACTTCCACTCTCGCGCAGACAGCGGGCGCATAGCAATCCGGCGGCAAAAGCTTGCACGGCTGGATAGGGAGGCTCTCCCTCCTCATGCTCGTGATACTTTGCTTTGAACCACTCGGCGTCAGGACCTTCATCTGGTTGGGGAGCGGCGGTGGCGATCCACTGAGCAGGACCAAGTAAGCCCTCGCGCTGTTTATCCAGGGATGCCAGCACCTCTTCAACACCTGCTCCAACAAAGGCTGCGAAACGCCAGGGACGTTTCAGGAGCAGGGAGGCCACGGCTAGCTCATCCGCGAAGTTCCCGACCACCAGCAACACGTCTCCATCTGGAACGGTTGCAACCAGGGGAAGAGCCTGTGATGGCTCAAAAGGAATCGCCTGAATCTCGAAATGTAACGCTGTAGCCACTGCGTATGCGCCGGTCGCGACATCTCGGCCAAACCCACTGGTACTATGAAATAGCGAGATTGTCTTTACCTGCTGATCGAAGGCGCGAATGGCGTGAAGGACTTCAGCAAAATAAGTTGATGCTGGCGAAAGAACATTGATGACTTGCGGAAACGCCGGTCTGGCAAGTCGAGAGGTGGCACCACCATGATTCCAGAGAACGCGTTCACTCGCGCGGGCAGCCCCGAGCATGCCATGGCTGCCATAGGGTCCAAATAGGATGTCTGGTTGTGTCGCCAGAGCCGTCTGCATCGCTGTCCTGATGCTGGTGCCTGTATCCCATACATCAAGTGTAACCTCGGTCCATGGTGATGGCAGCGTGGCAGCGTGTCTGGTCCATACGTTTAGTCCGGTAACGCAGGCTTGTCCAAAGAGCGCGAGCGGACCGCTTAAGGGGGTCACGAGTGCCGCATGCAAGGTGGTCATCTTGTCTCTTTCTCTCTCTCTTTCCCAGTTTTTTACGTTTCCTATGATCATTGAGAATAGGCTTGTAAATGAGGGTCGATTCTGTCCTTGTTTCACTCTATACTTAGAGCAGAAGAACAGTCAAGCATAAAGAAAAAGGCTTTTTGTACAGGAAATAGATGAGTTTGTAAGCAGCAGAGCTGCTTACAAACTCATCTATTTCCTCTTTATTCTTATCCTTTTGCTAGAGGGTCAGCATGCGTGCTATACTTGAAATCAGTGGTTCCAACCCAAACATGTCTACACAGCTTTCCAAATAAGCTTTTCTGGCAAGAATGCATATACTAGCTGCTGCCTATGAACAAGGATAGAGATGACATTGCAAGACGCCGCTTCCTCAACAGGTGAGGTGAAGGCACCCCTCTCTGGCGGAGAAACGCCTCCTAAAAAACGCCTGCAAACCTTTCGGGCTTTGCGGCACCGCGATTATCGACTCTTCTGGATCAGTCTGATTGTGTCCTCGGTAGGTACATGGATGCAAATCATTTCGCAGAGCTTGCTTGTCCTCATGCTTACACATGGTTCAGCCTTTGCGCTGGGAACGGTCTCGCTGGCTCAGGCGATCTCCTTTTTTCTTTTTGCATTGATTGGCGGAGGTCTGGCTGACCGTGTTGATAAGAGGCGATTTCTGCTGTTCACTCAGACACTCTCGATGTTACTGGCCACTCTTCTAGGCATCCTCACGATTACGGGCGTAATCCAGGTCTGGATGATCGTGTTGCTGGCATTCTGTTCAGGTACAGTCCTGAGCTTTGATCAGCCAACACGTTCTTCGCTCGTGCCTGTTCTGGTGCCGAAGGAAGATTTGATGAATGCGATCTCACTGCAAACGACGGTCTTTAATGGCGCATCGGTCATAGGTCCCTCGCTTGGCGGTGTGACAGTGGGAGTGCTGGCCTATGCGGCCACACGGATAGGCATCACTAACCCTCTGGCCGGTTATGCTGGCAATTTCTTTCTCAATGCGGTCAGTTATCTGGGAACGCTAGTGGTACTCCTGGCCATGCATGTCCCGGAGGATCGTGCGGCAGCCAGCATTGATAAACGTGGTCCGTTCCTGGCTTCCATTCGCGCTTCACTGGTGACGGTGGGACGCGATCCGGCGTTGCCCTGGGTGCTTTCGGGTTACGGTGCGCTGCTCTTTTTTGGTCCTTCAACCTCGCTGATTTTGCCCTATTTCGCGACTCAACTGTTGCACCTCAATGCTTTTCAATTGGGTCTGCTTTTCTCGGCAGCCGGTCTGGGCACTATCCTTGGGGCACTGGGAGTTGCATCGCTGGGGGATTTTCGTTACAAAGGGTATCTTTTGCTCCTATCGTTCTTTATATGGTGCGCCGCGCTCTTCGTTTTCGCTTTCAGCCATCTCTTCTGGCTCTCGCTGCTGACGCTGCTCTTCTTTGGGATTGCCCAGAATGGCGTGGCTGCAACGGCAATTACTCTTTTGCAAACACACGTTCCACCACAGATGCGCGGACGGGTGATGAGTCTGAATACACTACTGATTATGGGTGTGCGCCCTTTAGGGGACTTTCCCGCTGGCGCTCTCATTGGCATCGTCGGAGGTCCTGGCACTGTGGTGCTCTGTACAAGCATAGTCACGCTCTATACGCTTGTCCTACTCCTGGGGCGTCCGGTGATTCGTTCAATGTAAGGGGGGTAACTATTCAGGTGTTCTGTCGAAACCGCCCCACCCCACAGAGAGAAAAGGTGTGTCGAGCAAAACGGGCGGGGTTCCCACCTATTTTGCTCGACACACCTTTTCCGTTCCTCGCCGCTGCAGGCAGCGAGAAGGGGGCACCTGAGTTAGTTACGTAAGGGGTTATTATCTGCAGGAACGTAAAGATCCCATGACCTGAAAGAGTCTAATTCTCTCACGAGAGTGTTCTGATTTTGGAGGCTTCCATTTATGCATGTAGATCCCAGGGAAAAGTCATCTGACTTGACTATGCCAGCCTACCCATCTGCTGGCCAGGTTGTGCGTCTGGCATACGGTCCAGCGTCACTGCAATTTGGCGAGTTATATGTCCCAGAAACTCCTGGTCCCTATCCCGTCGTGATACTTATTCACGGGGGTTTCTGGCATGCTCCTTACGATTTGTCTTTAATGAGTGGACTTGCTAAGGATCTGGCGCAGCGAGGAATTGCGGCCTGGAATATTGAATATCGACGCATAGGGGACCCTGGTGGTGGCTGGCCTGAGACGCTTCGCGATGTTGCTCGGGCTGCTGACTATCTCCAAACGTTGTCAGCACGTTATAATCTGGACTTGCAACGTGTGGTTACAGTGGGACATTCCGCGGGTGGACACCTGGCGCTCTGGTTAGCTGCACGCAAGGATCTCGCACCTGATAGTCCTCTGAACGTCGGTGGCACACCTCTCTCATTGGTTGGAGTTGTCAGTCTTGCAGGTGCGAATGACCTGGAACATGTATGGCAGCTTCGACTCGGCAATAAGGCAGCGGAAAAGCTTTTGGGTGGATCTCCTAAAAAGGTACCAGAACGCTATAGAGAGGCATCTCCAGCGGCTCACCTGCCACTTGGTCTGCCACAGGTACTCATTCATGGAACAGCGGACACTCATGTTCCACTGATCATCAGTCGGGCCTACGCGCAGAAGGCCACAGATGCCGGGGATGTCATCACACTGATTGAATTGCCAAGAGCCGATCATTTTGTCGTGATTGATCCAGAATCATCCGCCTGGGAGATTGCTGTGGCGGAGATCCACAAACTATTTAGGAGTCATTCCTGACTTTCCTATGGCTTGCCAGGCCATAGGAAAGTCAGGAATGACTCCTATTCAGACCTCCACCGAGGATCCATCCCTCTTCTGCAAGGCACACCTGGACCGCTTCATCGGAGAGTTCCGGGGGTCGGACGAACAATGGATGCAACTGACCGGCGCTATCGCGTGCTCTCAACCAGTTTGTGACTGCACGTACCTGCGCTTGATCACGAATAACCAGGGTGGGATCAAGCGGCCCTGGGACCAGTCCTGGCCAGATCTCAACATGCAGGATAGCGGGACCACTCTCAGGAATCGGTCTGGACGTAAATCCTGTTTCAAAGGGCCAGACCTTGCTGAAGGATGCAAGCAGAGGATCATCGCGCAACTGGCAGACGGCTGGGATACCCACAAGAATTTGTCCTCCGACACTGCCATTGCCTAATAGTTTCCAGCCGGGCTGGATGCCGCGTTCTCCTTTGTCCGCCCAACGGAAGCGATCGAGAAGCAGATCGGGTGCGACTGGATAGGGATAGCCCTGGGCCGGACTTTTCATTTTGAGCGTCGAACATTCGTGGTCAGCAGGACATCCCCAGAGAGGACCAGGGGTTGGACCGCCACACCGCATGTTAAGTTCAGCAGCCACCTCGAAGCGGTTATTCTGGTTATGCTCTTCATCTCTGATCAGACGCGTTAGCTCATTCCAGACCTTGCGCCAGGCCGGGATATCTCCTTGCAGGTCGAGTGCTCTGGCAAATCCGGTTGGATAGCCAAACGAGAAATCGAAGCCGAGGAGTACGCGTCGTTTGAGACTCGTATAATAGAGGAGTCGTTCGCGTATATACGAGCGACAGGCGAAGCGTGTTGTCCAATAGCTCTCATTGGAAAAAGAGCTATGTTCTCTCTCATCTGCCAATGCTTCACTGACCCAGAGAGCATCCTTCGTCGGCTTTCTGGGCGAAGGAGCATTCCGAGCGCTCCAATCCACAGCAATGTAGACATCAAAAAGACCTGGCATCTGTTCTCACTCTTCTTTTTTGTATGAGTTATTCCTCATTTTAAGACATGAGCAGAAGTTTTTGCTGGCGGCGCAGCCATCACATTTTTAGGTATGAGTCATCCCTACCTTTTCTGCGGCTTGCAAAGCCGCCCCTCGCCTCGCCCCCAAAAGTACCCGATAAAATTGCAAAGAGAAAGTGTGCAAAATAGACCTTCTCTTTTCTACAGGGATGGTAGCTCCGTCACGCGCACGTTTTGGCGCTTTTTTTTGTGGCCAAAAGGCACGCTTTTGGAATGTATTGGGATGAATGACTGTCTGAGACGTTTAGAAACAGAGAAAAAATGTGTAAAATAGTGAGGGAGATTGCCTGTGAAACGTTCAACTCCATCGCGCAATCCTGCCGAGTACGGTTATCCATGTCGTTATTTCCTGGCGAACGCTGGCACGACTTCGTGTACAAGAGTTTCTAGCGAAGTGAGTTGGGGAAAACCCCCTGCTCTGAGCATAAAATAGCTAATGCCCAGATCAGCCAGCTTTTGCAGGTGCTCGATGATTTGGGCGGGTGTGCCGACAATATCTTCGTCGTTTATCTGGCGGTTGCTCGTCAAGGCGCGGAGTTCTTTTTCGTTGGGCGCACAATAGATCTCGTCCAGGCTCAGAGTACGTTTGAGGGTAGCGGGATCGCGACCAAGGGCTTCGCAGGCTCTGTCGAGTGCGGTCAGTTGCTCTTTCAGTTTGGCTGGATCGGTTGCAGGGCCATGCCACCAGTCGGCGTACTGAGCGCAGAGCCGCATCATTTTTGGCTGAGAACTGGCCAGCATGATGGGCGGTTCTGGTTCGGGTTTTGGTTGACAATAGGCGTCTTTGATCGAATGATGGGTACCTGTGAAGGTCGATTTTTCGCCTTTCCAGAGCATTTTGATAATTTGCAGCGTCTCTTCCAATCCTTCGACGCGCTGTTTAGAGCCGGGAAAGGGCAGGCCGTAGGCGTCGCATTCCTCCAGGTTCCAGCTTGCACCTGCACCGAGACCC
Organism: Ktedonobacteraceae bacterium; assembly: GCA_034438135.1. Taxonomy (GTDB): domain Bacteria; phylum Chloroflexota; class Ktedonobacteria; order Ktedonobacterales; family Ktedonobacteraceae; genus Paraktedonobacter. Next base: position 14,592 of record DAOTTL010000506.1, read on the forward strand.
AGAATGAAATTTCCCTGACTCATATATTGGAAGGTTGCCGCCATTTTTGCCAATTGGGCGGGATTGCGGAAGAGCTGACATAAGACTATGTGTCCGTATTTTAATGCTGGTTGCATGCCTGCAAAATAAGCCAGTTCGGTCCAGCCTTCTAACAAGAAGCTATCCTCAAATTGCAAATGATCGAACAGCCAGACCGAATCGAACGAACCGACGATCAGGTCCAGACAACGCCGTACTGCCTTGACGAATTCTGCACGTCCGAACTCCGTCTCGCCCTGCGGGGCCTGCCAACCAAATTGTATGTTGGTCATAGAATATATTTCACCTTTTTGCTCAAAGCGATCAGTGAGACTGTTACTGTCTCTTCTTCCGACATTATACCATTATCGACCCAATGGTTAATAAGCAATGCTCATGTGGAGCAGTTGCCTCCGCCTGATGAAAGTGTGTTCGATGATTTCCAGCCGCGTCGGGTAGATCTGTAGCTTAGCCTGTTGCCCCAAACTCAGGCAGTATAAGCTGTTCGGCTAGAACCACAACTTTGCCCGGTTTTTTCAGTGCAATCGGCTCTGGCCTCCGCAGGGCGAGGAGCTATTCTGTGTCCGAGACCTGCCAGACACATCGCTCTATACTTCATATATTTTCTCTTCTATAGAAGAAAAGAGTAAAGCATATTTAATGAGCGTTATGCCAGAAATGAC
>DAOTTL010000507.1:0-2617 GCA_034438135.1 Ktedonobacteraceae bacterium
AAATGAGGGATGACTCATAGGCTCTCTCAGGGAGAAGTACAAGCACCTATCTGCACTCTTTCAGGAAAATCTATTGCCATAGACAACGATATAAAAGATAACAAGGGTGGCCACTGTTCCAAGGTAAGTGGCGTGAAGCAAGATATTCGTCCTGCGCACCAGAACGTGTTGTCCCCAATCCTCCATTTTCTCCATCAGCAATGAGACTACCATGTTTAACAGACAGAGGATGAAAAAAACATAGTAGATGTAGCTCAAGCTCACCACATACCCAATGTCCGGTAGTTCGCTGTTGACGGATAAGAGGAGTACCGCGCTGGTCAAAAGAGCGGTGACGACCAGTACCAGACGATCACTCAAGTGCTTATTGGAGATATAGAGCGACGCGTAGACGAGTAAAAAAAGCACTGCCAGGGCCAGCAGGTGATTGACCAGATAGGGTAGGACGTTTCGCTGGATCGTAGTGGTCATCGCCAGTCCCGAGTAATCGGTCCGCGTCTGGGTGTCAAAAACCTCAGGGTTTCCCAACGTCGAGTGATTTGTAAACATATTACTGGCGTATTGGGTCGAACGGTACTTCCACGAACTGAGCGACTGGAATGCCGCTACGGCTGTTCCATCGCCTGAATCTTTCGCGTTCAACTCCAGTCCCTGAGAATCGATGGCATAGACCAGACGATCAGACGTTAAGAGCGTATTCTGGAAGCTGATCGTGAGTCGCTGCTGATCGAAAGGGTAGTCGTGAAAATCAAAATCGACATCAAAATCGCCCGTAACATCATAGAGGCGATAATTCAGACCGTCGATCGTCTCGCTGACAATGGGTGCGGACGGATTGAACGAGATCGAGCTGGCATTAGTAAATGCGATGGACGTAGCATCTTCTGAGCCTGCGTAGCGCACCCAGAAATAAAAATCAGCCGTGAATGTTGAGTGAGTTATGTCAATAGAACTGACATTTTTAAGATCGATTCCGGCGTAGGCGACACTCTGTTTCCAATAGGATTGCTTCCCTACCTGAATGATGCTCTGCACTGCACTCTTCTCACCAGAAAGGTCGGCTGAGATAGGATTATTGATCGCGACCATCTGGACCGGAGCTGAGAGGAATTGACCATGCGAGAACTGACCAAAGCGGATCGGGATGGAGACACCATTATGATTATTGTCGAAATAGAGTGGCCCATCCAGACCTACGACACTCGTCCGTAGTGAATTCATGGTTCCTAGTTGTTCAGCTATCCGCTCTCGATCACTGCTCCGGCTTGCCGACGTTCCTGTAATAGTTGCGGCTTTAAGGGCTGCAACGGCTACTTGCGCAGCTTCGTAATATTTGGCAGCATGCCAACCTGGGACATTCCCATAGCGCTGCTGATAGAGATTAGAGAAGGACTGGACCGCTGTGGGTGCACTATCGTAGAGCAGCGGTGAGGAGGCGTAGATCCCATCGCTAAAATAACCAGGTTGCTGGATTTCCTCAGGAGAGGAGGCAAATGAGGAGGCAAAACTATCGCTGCCAAGACTATCAGTACCCATTATCGGAGCGGTAATCCCGTGACGGCGCAGTGCTATGATTACCTGATGAGCGTCCGCGTCAAGCATGGCCAGGAAGATGATGCCTGGCTTGCGATTATGCGTAAGCGCGGCAACAATGGTATCCAGGGTCTGCTGATGCTCTGTCTGGGCCTCAGCCAGGCGTAGCATATGGGTAACTCCCCCAGTGCTGATGAATGTACTGGAGAAGCTCTTTGCGGTAGGCATGCCGTAGGCCAGATCGTCTGCGTAGATAATGTCAGCGTTATGGAAACCAAGGACCTGCGTGGCGTAAATAGCTGATATACTGGCTTCCTCTGTTGTTGTCGTGCTAAGGCGAAAAAAAAAGGGATTGGAGCCTGTCACTGAATCGTTGGAGACTGAAGCACTGATGACAGGAAGGTGGGCGCTCATGTAGATCGGATTGGTTGGCAATGCAATGTTGCTGTAGAGCGGACCCAGCATCAGCAAGGACTGACTCGCAACAGCCTGCCGTGCAACTTGTTGAGCGGTCGCGGGATCATCCCTGTCATCGAACACCTGGAGATGAAGCTGATGCCCATTCACTCCACCAGCCCGATTAATGGAGTCAAGATAGAGCTGAACTCCCTGTAACGCGTCCTGGCCAGGTTCCGCCTGAGGACCACTGAGTGCTGTGCTCATTGCCAGTATATAGGGCGCTTCAGTCTTGCTTTGAAATGCTCCGCTGCTGCTGCCAAGCAACCCAACGACCAGAACAACTATAAAGAGGGCCGCAAGCGCAAACAGATAACGCCTCTGTATGGGTCGCTCCCTCGCGGTTAAAAAGTGAACTCGTGCTAGAAATCCCTTCCACCGAAACACTCCTACCTCCTGGCTCATGCTTTCCTCCTCGTGAAGGCATCTTACAATCTATGGATTTCTTTCTACCAATCTCATGACCTGAAAAGAAACAAATCACAATAACTATCTCATACTATACAGTTTACTGATCAACACAATCGATGTGTTTCTATGTAACAGAGTAGAAATCGTCCAGGTTGTCCTACCACCCTTTTACTAAGAAGAGGTAAGCGTGCCTGGCGGGGCTTCCGCCCTGCCAGGC
>DAOTTL010000508.1:0-3621 GCA_034438135.1 Ktedonobacteraceae bacterium
CAAGCAAAAGATTTCCATATTCATACAATAAATTCGCTGTCAGTTGTGGAATACCAACCTGGCGAGCTAAAGTCAAACCATCTAAAGCGTGTTCTTGAGCTAAATCGTAACTTCCTTGCTTTCTTCTGGTCATACTTAAAGTTGCCAGCAATACGCTACTCCACTCACGGTCTTCAGCCTGACGTGCTATCGACAACCCTTCTTGTAAGTATTTCTCCGCCTGAATGAGATCTCCCAGTTCGTTAACCGCATCGCCTAAATTACTTAGTAAAGCAATAGTCCACTCAATATGTCCCACTTGCCTGGCCAGTACCAACGCCTCTTGAAAGTATTTCACAGCTTGAGGATATTCTCCTCGCTCGCCCAGAGTAACGCCAAGGTTGATGAGCAATAAACACATTTGCTCACGATTTTCAACCTGGCGTGCGATAGTTAAGCCTTCCTCAAGATACACTTGAGAGCGTACAAAATCTCCCAGGCGAGCTGCTACAGTCCCAAGAGGGACTAATATCTCTAGTAAACTATCTGTTTTTTCATGGCTATCCAGTCCCCTGGCCAATGCTAAACCTTCTTGCAAATAAACCTCGGCTTGAGTTGGATCTCCACATTTCCATCGCAACGTTCCCAAATGCGCGAGTATCACGCAAATTAAACTGTTATCTTCAATTTTCCTTGCATACTGCAAACCCTCTTGCAAATACCCTTCCGCTTTTTCATGTCGATCCTGCTTTCTTGCCATCTCTCCCAGGTACCGCAGCGTCCTGGCCTGTCCATACAAGTCCTGCTGAGCAAGTGCAGCGTTGTAAGCACGTGAAAGATGGATTTCGGCCTGCGTATAGAGGCTACGCGAGAGTAAAAAAGGTGTAAAAGCGCAGACCACACGTACAAGTTCGGCTGATTTCGTTCGGTCGTAGGTAGTTTCCAGTGCGAAAAGGATATTGTTCATTTCTACTTCTAGAATTTCATACTCTTTCTCGTGCTTCCCTACGAACTCTGTAGTATAGGTAACCAGGCGCTCGTAGACAACGGAGCTATCAAGTTGCTGACGGGCATAGTCGGCAATGGTCTGGTGCAGGGTATAGCGATCGGAACCGCTACTCTCCAACAGACCAGTGTCAGTAAGTTCATCGAGGATCTCAACACCGCAGTTGGCAATGGCCAGAGCCGCCTCCTCGGAAAAACTATTCGGTTTGGATGGAAAGACAGCGAGGGCATGCAATGTTGAGCTGGCTTGCTCATCAAGCTGCTGATCGGTCACAGCGATAACCGAGCGCAAAGAGACGGGAGTATCAATGGGCAGACTTGGATGGCGCTCTGCTGGTCCTCGCGGCTCGCTGATATTCAGGCGTTCACCGGCATCATTCAGTCTTTCCAAAGCTGCCGTAATACGTCTTGTCTGACCGGTATAAGACTGCATACGCAGATAATTACCAATCAGGTTAAGCGCGAGGGGTAAACCTCCCACTACCATGACCAGATCACGCGCTCGCTGAAGCTCTTTCTCTACTACCTGCGGTGCTAGCATGCGTAAGAGCACCATGCCCTCCTCGTTGCTTAGCTCTTTAATCGCCATGGCTCCGTCCGTTGCGATCTGGGTAGCAATATAGGGGAAACGTGTTGTCACCAGGTGGACACAGTTCGGTCCACCAACCTTAAGAGTCAGTGCGTCCTCCAGAGTCCAGGCGTCATCTATGACCAGGAGCATTGCACGCGAGCCAATGGCGCGGCGCAGAGCTACCGCCCAGGCCTCCGTGTTACTCAAACTGCTCATCTCACTCGCAGAGATACCCAGCAAGGTAGCCCAGCGGCCCAGATGTCCCTGCATATTAGGGTTAGGTCCCAACCCTGCCCAGAGGACTCCATCCTTGAAGTGCGCCCTCATCTCTGGATCGTGTGCCAGCGTGATCGAGAGGGTCGTTTTTCCTACACCTGGCAGACCATTCAGCGCAGTCAACGCGACACTTCCACCGTTGCGCAGGCGCTGTTTTAAGCGTGCTAGCTCCTCATCGCGACCAACAAGGTGGATCGCTGGCGGTAAAGGAACCGAAGGGTCGTAGATCGCTCCTGGCTCCATATGGGACATCGCCGAAGGAAGCGCCTGGGGAAACTGGGACTGCTCAGATGTGACTGAATAAGGGTTTGGAACAACCACCCCCGACACATCCGGCGGGATATCTCCCTCCTGCGCCAGATCCAATTCCAATTCCGTCCTATTGTAAAGCGTACAAAGCTTTCGACGAAAGAACGGTGTGGGTCGCGTTATCCCACGCTCCCAACGACTGACGTTCACATAAGTCGTCCCAATACTGTCCGCTACCTCTTGCTGGGACAAACCACGCGCATTACGCGCCTCTGTCAGACGTATCCTTGGTTGCGAGCCTGGTCGAGCTTTATCCATGATTGCATCCTGCGAAAGACACTATTGTTTCAACACACAAAGAGGACGCCGGGAAACGCACTCCCCGCTGAGGCGCAAAACCTCTAAACCTCTCATTTTACAGATGAGCAACCGACTCTTTTCAGAACCCCAAAAGAGGTCAGTTCTCCGCTTCCACACGTGAGTATAGCATCACTTTCTAATTTGAGAACGCGAAATCATTGACTTTATCCGAAATGATAAATTTGATAAAAGGAATGATAACATAAGACCTTCCCAAAATCTACGTTTCCTAGACATAATTTAGATAAGATAAGTGATGACAAAAGGCGCTCATAAAGGCCTTATCCATCAGCTAGCGAATGTGCTTAGAACGTTTATTTTAAAAAACGTCTTATACCAGAGCATTCGTTGTATGCGAAAATTTCTGGCCCTTTTTCCGCAGGACTGAGCAGAGAAATAGCCACGAGATATCTGTTGACAATATGTCTGTCTATAGAACGTGCAGGAACACACACCCAAATCAAGAAGGAGAGCGACTATGCAACGTCTAGCAGTTCGTAAAGATACTACGACGATTAATAAGCTCGATACTGAAGAAATCCTTTACTTTACTTTGCAGAACGCTCTTCCAGAAGGTCATGCCCTTGTTCTCAATACTCGCCTGGGCACCCTCTCGTATCTGCATACACTCGAAGGAAAATGGCCCAGGATGCTGGTACAGCAACAGTTCACGAATAGCGAACTCAGTCTGTTACGCCCTTTGCTGGAACATTTTCCACAATATTGTCCTCATGAGGTTATGTTCGCGAATTTCTATAACGGTACGGTGACTGAGAAATCAATTGCACGAGCACGTGAGCGCCTCCAGGAAGCCATGGAGTATGGTACCTGGGATCATGAGATGCGTCCGGTTCGCAATGTTCTCTCACGTACTCGTCTGAAACTGAAAAATTTTGGTGTGGATATTCTCTCTATCCTGGAGACTGGCTATATGCTGATGATCACGGCCAATCCAGGCGCAGAGGCATAACAAGCCATCTGGCTTGAAGAGAAGCTCGGAGATAGGTCAAGACGTGGCAAACTTTCTCTAACGTCCCAACCAACCTCCAACTTCTACTCCACTATGCCCGCCCCACGGGCCCATGCCTACCAGGGCAATGAAACGTTCCCGGCGTCCCAGCCTGAGGCTTATTGCCAAAGGTACCCCCGGGAACGTTTCTTTTTCTCCTCTACGAACATTT
>DAOTTL010000509.1:0-8792 GCA_034438135.1 Ktedonobacteraceae bacterium
ACATCACCATCGTAGATCACCATGGCCGTCGTATGGTCTGTGCCATCGAAATAGCCACCATTGATCAGGGCGAGTGGGTTCTGTTCATGTTTGATCCAATCCTGTATTGAGAGTGGTGAATCTGGCTGGTATGCGACGCTAAATTGAACATTCTTGGGATTAAAGCGCACAATAGTCACTGTATCGTTGACTGCGTTATCATCTGGGGCACGCCACGTTTCAGTGCGAGTATCCACACCTGTTGCGACCATCTTCCATGCAGTAGTGGGAGAGGTTGGGGTAGATGCGTTGAGTGTAATCGTTGGGAGGACATCGCATCCTGCCAGATAAGGGATGATTAGTAGACCACAGAGCAGACAGATGCGTCGAAGTATTTGTATAAGTCGCATATTTTTCCTCAGTCATTGTTCTATAGAAATGTTTTATTGTGTTACATCTTGGAAAAGCAGAAGCGGCCTTCTACTTTCCTCTGCCTTATGCCGCCAGCAGATCCTGGCAGGATGCCTGAGTCCCTACACAGACCATATATATAATAGATCGATTTGTTTCACTGCCCGAGAAACATTCTCGCAGGAGAGCATGAGTGGTCAGATCAAAGGAACCAACCCTTAACCTGTTGCTCTGACTCACTTCATTTGGGGGCGGCCTCCATCTCCCGGAGAGAGGTGAACCTGGAGGCCGCCCGGGATCCAGTCAAAAGGGGCGCAATTCCTTGCATGCCCGCTTTCTCTTGAAATGGCTCAGAGCACCAGGTAGAGTCCTACTTATTCCAGGTTGCGGCCTCAATAGCGGACATCGTGCCCTTAAACTGCATAGCCAGGCTAAGCGCGGCCTGATGGGCGGCATTCTCAATAGAATCTTCCAGCGGTTCTAATTCGATGGGTTTCCCATAGCGACGTTCGAGTGCACGTGCGATCAGGTAGTCTGTGAACCAGGGGTTTTTGGGTAGAAGCGGACCGTGCAAGTAGGAGGCGAAAACATTTTTATACATGGCTCCTTCGCCGCCATCTTTGCCATTGTTGCCCCAACCGACCAGTACTTTGCCGAGTGGTTTCAGACTTTCGCCCAGGTAGGTGCGCCCACTGTGATTCTCATAGCCAACCAGGACATTCTGGTTATTGTAGCTAAATTGACATTCCATTGCCATATGTGTCATAAAGCGTTTCCCGCCACCCTCTGTATAGAGATCCAGAATACCTGCCCCAGTGAGTTGTTCACCTTTAGGAGGCTGGTAGTAGTGTCCCATCAGTTGGAAGCCAGCGCAGATGCAGAGGAAAACAACCTCGGCCTCGGCTGCCTCGCGCAGTGACGCTGCTTTATGCTGGATATCGCGCGATGCCAACTCCATCTCGCGATCGGCTGCGCCATGGATCAGAATCAGATCGTACTGAGTGAAATCAGGCGTCTGTTTGACATACACCTGATCAACCTCGGTTTTGATGCCGCGCCACTGGCAGCGTCTCTCGATAGAAAAAAGATTGCCCCGGTCCGCCGCTACGCTCATCAGAGTCGGGTAGAGATGACAGATTTTAAGTGACATGTTTGTATTTTTGGTTTGTTCGTTCATACAAAACTCCTTCAGCGTTTATTCTTCCCAGAAATGTTTGACCCATCCGCGCTTCTGCATGATGCGGCGCAGTTCCTGGGTGGGACTATAGGTTGCCATAATATAGAGGGTTCCGCCAGGTCCAGCATTCTTCAGTGCGGCATCCAGGGCCTGTTCACGGTCAGGGATCATTGTAATATGTTCGGATGGTACTTCGGCATATTTCAGGCGCATAGCTAACTCTTCCGGTTTGTTGCCGCTACAGACGGCATCGACGATTGCGGGAGCTATTTCCTCAAGTTCGATATCCCACAGCCAGGAGAAATCTTCTCCGTCAACAACTGTATGACTGGCGGCCAGTAGCATATGTTTCTCCCCCTCATGCTGCTGAATCAGGCGCATAATCAGGTTAAAGGAGGTCGGATTTTTGACAAAGGCCAGGTAGATAGTCTGGTCGCCTGCTTTAATCTCTTCCAGGCGACCGAAGGCGGGCTGGAGTCGCGCAAGAGCGGACGGAAGTTTCTCTTTCGGCAGACCCGCAGCCAGAGCTGCGCCTATAGCTGCTGCTGCGTTGTAAACGTTATGAACACCAGGTAACGGGATTTCAAGCTCCAGGTTCCCCACGGGGGTACTCATGATTGCATGGGTGGGACTTTTGCCGTCTTTGGCCAGGGTGACAGATGTGACGGCTATATCAAGCTCTGGGAGGGTATAGCCGCAGCCGGGACAGCGATAGAGGCCAAGATGCGAGAGATAGGCCACCTTGTATTCCAGATCCTCCTGGCAGTGGATACAGCGAATAACATCAGCTGACTGATCTGGTACAGGAGTGCCAATCTCGGTGGTGTTCAGACCAAAGAAGATGCGCTTTGCTCTGGCCTGCTTGCCAAAATTTGCTACCTGAGGATCGTTGCCATTGAGCACAATTGTCGCTGTCTCAGGTAGGTCCGCCAGCACTTTATCCAGACTACGCGCTACAGCGTACAGTTCGCCAAAGCGGTCCAACTGATCGCGGAAAATGTTCGTGATCACCACGACGTCGGGCTGGATCTCCGGGATTACGTGCTGCATTGTGCCTTCATCGATCTCGAAGATCAGTACGTCGCTGTCTAACTGACCAAGGAGATTGGAGAAATTTACTGCTACAGAGGTTACTCCCTGTAAAAGATTTGAGCCGGAGCGGTTATGTGAGATGCGTTTGCCACTTTCTTTCGCTATTTCAGCGATCATACGCGAAGTGGTTGTTTTGCCATTGCTGCCAGTAATCACGATCTTCTTTGCTCTACTGTTGTTCATAACTGATTGCAGGATCGTGGGGTCGATGCGCCTGGCAACCATGCCCGGCAGACTGGTGCCGCCACCAATGCCCAGGATACGTCCCGATGCCCCTGCCAGTTTTCCTGCGGAAATGGCCAGTGCGAGCCGTGCCTGGCGGAGCGGAGTTCTTTTTGCGCGTTTCGTTGGCGCTTGTTCTATTGGTGTTGGTTGTATCTCTTCGTTAACCATTGGACCCTCTCTGCTTACGATGCTGTTGGATTTCTTCGTCAGTATAGCAAATCGCTGCTATCGGAACAAGTGGCATTGTTCGTTCTATAAGGCTTTTCGTATAAAGTACTTTATGAGTCATCTTTCATTTTTGAAAAATGACCAGACACCCTTTCTGACGGCTGCGCCGCCATATTTTCAGGAGAGATGGATGCGTTTGCAAACTCATCCATCTCTCCTCTCTTTTGGGGGAGGCGCGGCTTTGTAATCCGCAGAAAAATCAGGGATGACCCATAGATAGTACTCATGAGTACTATAGGGTACGACACTTGTTGGTGGAGAAATCGCATTGGATCTTGCCATGCTGAAATTGCTGATTCATCAAAGGATCGCCCGCCGGGACGGCAGCTTGTGTGGGATAGCCAAATTTGTTCAAACCGCCTTGAGCGTCAAAGTAGGACATGATCGGACCTGAGATGCTGTAGCCAGTATAGATATAGTAACGACCCTGATTGGCGGTAGATATGGTTCTATCCTTCGTATCTTTGTCGAAGTAGTTCCACAGGGTATCGTAAGGGATGGGCTGACCTGAGGCATCTACGTCATGGGGTGAGATCCAGGTGTACGTATTAAAGCCATAGTTTATCAGGTCGCGCATATCGGTCCACCAGTCATTCGTATGGATGACTACACCAATCAGATGGTGATTATTATGAGTTACGGAGATGACCTGAATAAAGTCGGAGACGCCATCGAAGCCGGTTTTGCCTCCATTGACCCCTGGATACCACCAGAGGAACTGATTCTCGTTAAGAAGAATACGAGCGCCGTGGTTTCCTCCGGCGGCCATATGATAGACTTTACCACTACTAATCTGCTGGATAGCGGGCAGGCTCAGACTATATTTACCGAGCACGGCCAGATCGTGTGCGCAGGAGTATTGTCCGGCGCTCAATAGCCCATGTGGATTCACAAAATGAGTATCCCGCAAGCCCATAGCCTGAGCTTTCTGGTTCATCAAAGCGACAAACCTGGGTACGCTCCCTGCCTGTGCGTCAGCAATGACCAGCGCGGCATCGTTGCCTGAGAGGTAGAGCAGACCGTAAAGCAGGTCGTGCAGGGTATATGTTTCGCCCTTTTTTACGCCGAAAATCGCACTATCAGCGCTCAACTGACTGATGTCGTGCATCATGGCGGAGGTGATAGTGATTTTCTGATCCAGATTTCCATTTTCGACAGCGAGTGCAGCGGTCATAAGTTTGGTTGTGCTGAGCATTGGAAGATGGAGAAAGGGATTATGAGCGTAGAGGGTATTGCCCGTGTCGGCGTCCAGTAGATAGGAGGACGTGGCGTAGACGGGTGGCGCGGGATGGTCTGTATTGGGCGGAATGATCGTGATTTCATGTGCATTGGATTGGCCGTTCTGGGTAGTGATAGAACTGCCATTTTGAGTAGAAGTATTGGCTGTCCCGATCTGGCGTGGCGTACTGGCGCTGTGGATAAGATTTACAAGGAGTGGTGCTCCGACCAGGACCACTATGGCCAGGATGCCAAGGATGAGCCAGGTCTGTTTTCGTCCATAGAACCGTGTTCTCGTGCGACTAGAGCGACTGCCGTGAGCAGGGCTATTGGCTGAGACTTTAGTGCTGGTCTGTTCAGATGAAGGACGCCGGGTTGTTTGTTGTTGCCTGGCGTAAGAGGAGTGCTGGCGCGAGACTCTGGATCTCTGAGCGGCCTCGCTGAGATCAGCGGTTTCTGTATCCTCAATGCTTTCCAGTCCGGTGAAGGGAGACATGGGCCGCTTTTGTCGGTCTGGTCCATGCATACGTGTGGTAGGTCTATCAGCCAGTCCGAGGTCATCCAGGTAGTTGTTGCGTGTGGTGGGAGGAGGACTGTTTCGCTCCTGTTTCCCAGGAATCGGCAGACGGCGGGTGGATTTGTCATCTGGATGGCGCTCCAGAGGATTTCTTGCCGAGGTAGGAGAACTACGTTCGCGCCTGGACGTCCCATCGGGACGTCTGGCGGGTCGTCTTCGGCGAATACCGGTTTCAATGTCCTCATCCGGGCTGGTGGTAGATGGCTCATCCCTGGGAGGAGTATAGGGACGTCTGGCGGGTCGTCTTCGGCGAATACCGGGTTCAATGTCCTCATCCGGGTCAGTGGTAGATGGCTCATCCCTGGGAGGAGTGTAGGGACGTCTGGCGGGTCTAATCTGCCGGGTAGTGGTCTCGTCATCCTCATCTTGACTGACAGGTCGTCTCTGTTTTGAGTCGGTCGGAGGTCGCCTGGTAGCTTTGCGCTTTTGAGTTTGAGTTTTTTCCTGGGCTTCCGGGTCAGGGAGTGAGGGATTCTCGGATTGGTCCTGCTGCCGAGATGCCCTGCGAATTTTAGGGACCTCAGGATGCTCATCTGTGTAAAAAACCTTGCGCTTTTTTGTGCCAGCCTGTGGTGCTTGCGTGTCCTGGCGTGGGCGAACGAGAGATCGTCGCCTGGTTTCTTCTCTATCCCGCTTGTCCTCTGCAAACCGCTCGTCTTCTGATGAAGAATTATACACAGTGCCTGACTTACTCCATCTCTATTTATTCGGTCCTGACCTGAGAAGGAAACGTTCCTGACGGTCGCTCTCCAAAAGAGGCCTGCCTCTATTCGATGACTGGTGTACTTCTAAGAGTATACACGGAATCTGACATTTGTGCTAAGCAAATCTGTGCTCACAGGTGAGTCAGTATTTATTTCCTCTCTTAATTAGACGTTATTGCGGCTCGTTTTCGAGCGCTTTAGAGTTATTTCTCATTTTTTAGCGGCCCGCAAAGCCGCCTCATCTCAAAAGATAGAAGAAATTTGTCAGCAGCGAAGCTGCTGACAAATTTCTTCTGAAAATATGGCGGCGCAGCCGCCAGAGAAGGGCGTTTGCTCATTTTCAGCGGTTTACAAAGCATGCCATTCGCTCTTTATAGCGCTAGCTCCCACCAGGGCTATTTCATTCTCCGAAAGCCTCTGGCTTTCGGAGAATGAAATAGCCCTGAGTTCCCACTCTTCTTTCTTTACAAATATGGGTGGCTATGATATGAATTGTTGTAGAGTAACTTTTTTGAACTAAGAAGGGATATTGAGATGACTACAATTACTGATGAGTTTATGCAACAGATGCGTCGGACTACCAGGACCTATAGTATCATGATTCTAAAGGCTGGTCCGAAGAACCACGAAGAGGGAGCCGATAAGATTATCTGGGAGCACGGACGAAGAAATCATGAGTTGCGAGCATCTGGCCTTCTCTCGATTGTTTGTCCAATCGCTGATGAAAGTGATGTCTCGGGTGTAGGAATTTTTAATGCATCAGTTGAAGAAACGAAGAAGATCATGGATGATGATCCAGGCGTGAAAGCTGGCGTTTTTGTCTATGAAGTGCACGCGTGCCGTGGTTTTCCCGGCGATAGTTTGCCGGGGTAGGGTAGAACAGCCTGAGAGCTGGGATTGAGGAGAAACGAAGATGCATCTCAAGGCCGCAGTTATTCAACTTAATACACAGAACAATCTTAGAGCAAATGGGCAGAACGTTGAGTATCAGTTGGACCGCGCGGGCGAAATGGGGGCGGAGTTCGTAGCTCTACCCGAGTTCTGGTCATATCTGGGACCCTACTCAGCTTTTGATGAAGTAGCGCAGACCGTGCCGGGTCCTTTAATCGAGCGCCTGCAAGAGAAAGCTCGCCAGCATCGGATGATCATCCATGGAGGAAGTATCGTCGAGCGTCATCCAGAGATCCCAGGGAAATTTTATAACACCAGTGTCCTGATCGATCGCTCTGGTGAAATCGTGGCAAAATATCGTAAGATTCATCTCTTTGATGTCAATCTGGCAAATGGTGAGAAGCACTATGAATCGGAGCGCATCGTACCCGGCGACGAACTGGTCACCGCCGAAATCGCAGGAATTACCTTTGGTCTGACCATTTGCTATGATTTACGATTTCCCGAACTGTATCGCTTGCTGACCCTGAGGGGAGCGCAGATTTTGCTGATACCAGCAGGTTTCACACTGCATACCGGACGCGATCACTGGGAGGTTCTACTGCGTGCTCGTGCTATTGAGAATCTCTGCTACGTCGTTGCCCCTGCTCAAATTGGTTCTCATCCTTCCAACAAGCAGTGTTTTGGACGCTCTATGATTGTTGATCCCTGGGGACTCGTACTGGCTCAGGCTGCCGATGTTCCTGGTATAGCAATGGCTGACATCGATTTGGAGGCCATCGATAGAGCACGGGCGCAGATCCCCGCCTTAGAGAATCGCAGACCCACAGCCTATCGCTGGTAGAGCGGCATCTGGTGCGGAGAGAAAGCTTTATTCTTCGCACATCTGGTCATTTCTTAATTAGAAGAGAAGAAAGGAAGGAAGCGCAGTGGAACTATCTGAGATCAAGCGTCTGGTAGAGGAGGACGCAATTGAGTATGTCAAGATCGGAACTCCCGACATCGAGGGGGTCTATCGGGGGAAGCGGGTGGCTGCGAGACATTTCCTGAACTCTTTGGAGGAAGGTCTGGCACAGTGTGATGTTATTTTTGGCTGGGACATTGCAGAGAACGTCCTGCCAGGGTTGAAAGTAAGTAACTGGGAGCATGGGTTCGCCGATGTGATGTTACGTCCTGATCTTTCGACTTTTCGGATGGTGCCCTGGGAGGATCGCATTGCTTCCTGTATTTGTGATGTCTGGACCGAGCATGGGGAGCCGCTGACCGTTTCGCCTCGTTATGTACTGAGCAAGGTTGTGGAGAGGGCGCGTGCTCTAGGATTGGAACCTTTAGCTGCTTCTGAACTGGAATTTCGTTTTTTTAACGAAACCATGACTTCTATGCGCGAGAAAGATTTTGGACCTGGTCTCGTTCCGCTCAGTCCTGGCATGAACTGTTATTCGGTCAGTCAGTCCAGCGCAGACGACCATCTCCTGCGGCGGATCGCCACTGCGATGCGCGATCACCAGATTGAGATCGAAGGGTATAACCGTGAGCATGGTCCAGGTATGTATGAGATGAATCTGCGCTACTCTGACGCGCTTACTGCGGCAGATAATACCATGCTTTTTAAAACGGGCGTCAAAGAGATCTGTCATCAGGAGGGACTGACGGCCTGTTTTATGGCAAAATGGAATGATCAGGAGGATGGCAGTAGTGGCCATTCGCATATGAGTCTGTGGGATCGGTCCCTGGAGCGCAATGTTTTCTGGCAGGAAGGTGCCGAGGGCCATATGTCGGAGACCATGGGCCATTTTCTGGCGGGCGTTCTGGAGAAATTGCCTGAGACGATGGCTTTCTATGCACCGGTTATTAACTCCTACAAACGCTATGTTGAGGGCACCTGGGCACCATTGAATACAACCTGGGGAATGGAGAACCGTACCTGCTCTATCCGTATCATTAACAACAGCAAAAAAGGTATTCGTGTCGAGAATCGAGTTCCAGGAGCAGATGCGAACTTCTACCTGGTTTTCGCTGCTCTCCTGGCCAGCGGACTCTATGGTATCGAGCACGAACTTGAACTCCCACCCCGTCTCGATGGCAATGCCTACGATCCAGCCGCGGTCTCCCAGGCCCTTGCCAGTGGACAGATTAAATCTCTGGCTCGCAACCTGACTACCGCAACGGACCTTCTGGAGCAGAGCGAGTTTGCACACACATACCTGGGCGAGGACTTTATCGAACACTTCGTTGCAACTCGTCGCTGGGAGGTCAAAGAGTATGAAAAGGCCGTCACAAACTGGGATGG
>DAOTTL010000510.1:0-10841 GCA_034438135.1 Ktedonobacteraceae bacterium
TCTATGTTGAAATAATGCCATCAATCTGAGTGATGGGTCGTGATGTGCTAGATACTATGGGCTTTAAATCTGCGAAAAAAGCATAGTTTGCGATGTAATGCAGAGACGATCGCCAGAGATGAGAGATGATGAATGGATTACAAATCAGTATGGAGGTCGAGAAAATGTAGAGGCACTCCATTTTATCCCCCAGTTGAACAATGTTGTACATTCGCAGGTACAGGGGGCTATGATCCTTGCTGGCGATTCTTCAGCGTGGCCACCAGCGACACGTTCTACGGATGTGGGGGGGTTAGGCTTCACCTTTCAATGGGACTTACATTGGGTACAGAATATAGTAGAGTATCTACGCTTAGATCTCATTCATCGACGTTATCAGGATGATAACGTCACTCCTTTTTTGAGAAATGCCTATCCTGAGAACTTTGTGTTGTCCCTCTCGCATGATGAGGTGGCATGCCCAAAGGACTCTTTGCTCAAGAAAATGCCTGGTGATCTCTGGCAAAGCTTTGCCAATCTTCGTACCTTCTATGGTTATGTATGGGGTTATCCGGGGAAAAAGCTTCTCTTTATGGGAGGAGAATTTGGGCAATGCGATGAGTGGAACCATACTAAAAGTCTTGACTGGCATTTGCTCGAACCACCAGGTGATCCCTTCCATATCCAGTTGCGCACCTTTGTACGCGATCTAAACAGACTCTATCAACGTGAACCAGCTTTGAGCGAACTGGACTATTGGCCTGATGGCTTTTTCTGGCTGGATACCCATGATGCGGACAACAGTATTGTTGCATTTATACGCTGTAGCAAGCGAATGGAAGATACATTAGTCTTTGTCTGCAACTTTACTCCTATAGCACGTTTCGGCTCAGGCCTGGCGGCACCCAGGACTTTCACGTGAAGAAATAGCTAGAGCATCTTACATTCGGGCGTAGCTGTGACAATGATTGCGTCCAGCAGGAGCCAGACCAGTGAACAGGGTCTCGTGCGATGAAATGAGTCCCCTGGTTTAAACATTGTCCGAGGCATGGAGTCAACGAGCCATTTTGGTATGTACAATGTCTGTCGCTGGAGCGAAAAGAGTGGGATGAGCATTGACTCGCTTTCCGCGATCTCTATATAGGAGACTTGCAAGCGGGATATTGCTCTCTGAAACCGTCGCAGATCACGTGAGGCTGTTAAAAAACGTTGTTCAGCGTTGCCTGAGCGGAGACGCGTTTCTACTTCATTTCCCACCTGGCTCAGATCATGTGACAACTCTTTGGCTAACTCCGCCAGTGCGCTTCGGGAGACTGTGGTGTTGACTGGTGTTTTGTGATCTGATGGTAGTGCAAGAAGAGATTGAAGCGCCGTTTCAGTAAGTGGGAGGGCATCGAAACGTTTTCTTTGCAGCGTTTGGATGACCTCAATTGGAGGTTGAAGTCCGCGCTGTGTCACCCATAGCCAGCAGAAAGGGAGCAGAGATGCGCTCCACAGAGCCAGGGCATCGTTCTCTGTGTCTGTACAGGTGTGTACAACGATAGAGACTGTCGTGAGATTCGTCAAATGGTCAATCTCCTCTGCAAAAATGCGCGTACTGATGAGGATTCTCTGATATGCCAAACCCCTCCCCTGAGAAAAAGATGGATGGTGGCCATTCGGTCTCGCTGCCACTACCCATCCAAAGAGGATGAGCGGGGGAAGAACGCGACTTTTGAGAAATTCTGCGATATGCTTAAACTAATATGCCGAGGCATATCTGTATTGAGCTACAAATTCTCGTTGATAATGGTAGTTGTCGATGTTTATGGCTGGCTGTTTCCCTTCTATAAGGGACTTGACGAGAAGGCCCGTGAGTGGAGAGAGAAGTATGCCGTTGCGATAATGTCCGGTAGCTACAATGATGCGCGGGTCCGAGCTCTGGCCGATAATGGGCAGTTCATCTGGCGTGATAGGACGAAAGCCACTCCACATATCGTCTATCACGAAATCACCTGCGGCCAGAAAGACCTCATTGATCCGTGTCAGGATAGCGGCAATCACCTTTGAGGTATTGTTCACCTCTGCCGATATATACTCTTCACTCGTGCCAGCGATATATACGCCAGGAGATCGCTCCAACAGACAACCACAGGCCCCCACGGGCATATAAACTATATGTTGTAATAAACCAGGAGGACCGGAAAGCTGAACTATCTGTCCTTTCGCTGGAGATACAGGTACATTCAGGTGAAACTTCTCCGCGACCTCAAATGACCAGGCTCCCGCGGCAATGATGACTTGAGAGCATGCGACTGTTCTCCCGTCCGTGAGCGAAAGAACAAACTTTTTAGCTCGTTCCTCTACTGCAAGCAGATTTGTCGTCAGAAGATCAAAGCTCTGGCTGATATGCTCCAGGAGAAGCCGGTGGAGTGCTCGCGGATTGACCACCCCATCCCCAAAGACCTGGATGGCCCCGCGCAGTGTCTCCAGATTAAGATAGGGTTCAAGTTCCCATACTTCCTGTGGGTTTCGCCATACAACATTTGCTCCCGCTGCCTGTAAGCCTGCAAAGCGGCTCGCTAGATCCATCTTGCTCTCCAGAAGATCTACAAGCAGAAAGGGTTTTTCAGCGTAGCCGATCTCCATTTCATTGTGAGCGTCCTGTCGTACCTTCCTCAGAAACTCTTTATAGTAGTCTCTCCCGCTACGTAAAAATTCCAGTTCAGCAAGAGGTGTTTCGGGACTCCACTCGCACGTCGGTGCCAGCATGCCAGCCGCCGCCAGACTTGCGCATCCCTGCCGGGTTCCCGCTAAAATAGCTATGTTCTGGTGTCCATCCAGAAGGTGAAACGCTATACATAGTCCAACCAACCCGCCGCCTATGATGACGATATCATACGTTTGCCTATCGGTCGTCAATGCATCACCTTCTGCTCTCAACATACGTGTATTTTCAGCTAGAGCTAGAGCATTTTTCGTGTTTCCTCTTGCAAGAAACAGCGCTACAGGGTTCTTGCTACTATGAGAAGCATGTCCTGATTTCCTGCTATGGTATCACCATCGACGAGACGTTGATAGCGTACCTCGAAGCCAGCGTCCTGGAGTTCTTTTCTCAGCATGTGTGGCTGACCCAGGTAGCGCTCCGCAATTTGACCATCGATGACATAGCGCGAGGCTGGATCAAAGCGCGTGGAGAGTCGAGAACCACGCGGGTCTCCGCACATGGTTATGACCAGAAAAGAACCCCCAGGTTTGAGCACCTCACGCACGAACCCTAGCAGCGCATGACGGTCCAGACCGATAATACAATGCAAGCATAGACCGTCGAGTACGCAGTCAACTTTTTCCAGCGACCTGTAGGTCTCCGCTGAAGTGACATCTCCAACCAGAAAACGGCCCTCACATTCATTGAAAGATGCCCGTTCTCTGGCCACTTCGATGGCCGTGGTTGAGATATCGATGCCGACCATCTGGAACCCTGCACGAGCCAGAGGCAGGGTCAGATTGCCCATCCCACAACCGAGTTCAAGCAGAGTAGCTGGTGGTACTACGTGAGCCTGTTGGATAAGCTCATGGACATAAGAGAGAATCTGTTGATCTATCTCGACATCGTTCCAGCCTGTTGCCGTTGGATGCTCCGCGTAGATATATTCGTGGCGCAGGTAATCTGGCTGAAGCATACTTATTCTCCATCCATAGCTTGTCGCCAGAGGGGAGCACAGCATTCATGCTCAACTGGCTCGGGCCATTTGTCAGGGAGAGGAGGACAGGGACGAAGAGGTGGATTGGCCCACATCATCATCTCAGGTGTAGAGGTTGTGCTTCGACTCTCCTCCCAGCAGATCTGGTCTACCAGACTCCAGGGAGGTCTGAGGCACAGTCCCTGCTCTCGCAGATGGTGGTAGAACCAGCCAACCGCCCAGAGGTTCTTTGGCTCAGCCTCGGCAGCCATTTTTGGCATATCAGTGCCATACTTTTCGATATCGATGCCCAGCTTTCTACAATCTTCCATAATCGTCAGCGCGGAGTCATCCATGCCCTGCCATGCTCTGGCCCAGGTGCCCCAGGCCCAGCACTCACCCTTTCCATCGAAGTAAGGCGCTGCTCCTGTTTCAGGCATTATCTGTGGATGAGTCCACGCGGTCACGCTCATCACTCTGGGATCGTTCTCATAGTGATTCAACGCGGCGCTCAGATAGCGATAGGTGCCTGGTACACTGATCAGATCATCCTCGAAGATAATAGCCGAGCTATACTGGCGCAAGATAGCGCTGACACCGCGTTTCACCGAGACGCCCAATCCCAGATTTGTAGCACGCTCTTCCATAATACACTCACACCAGTCGATGGCTCTGATGCGTTCTCGCACGGCAGTGACCTCTGACACGACGCCTGAGTCGCGGGGTCCATCGCTGAAAATGTAGAGCAGAGGCACGTTATCAGCGCGGAAATGCTCAAGTACCTGCGCGAGAATATCCGGTCGCCGGTAGACAAAGAGAACCACTGGAATATCAGCCATGCTTGCCCTCCATCGTCAGCGTCTTCTCATCCGAAGCGATCCTTGTTTCCAGATACTCCACCAGCACGTCGATTGTGGCCTGTTTATGGATGCGACAAGTTGTTGTTTCTGCCACGTCGAAGCGGCCATGCTCGAAAAATTTATTAGATGGTGATCCGCCCCCACAGAATTTCCAGTAAGCGCAATTCTCTTTACATAACGTAAGACCCTCTTCAATCTCGCGCTGGACCAGTTGAAAGACCGGGTTCGTGGCAAGGTCCGCCAGTCCATCGGTCAGAATATTGCCCATGACAAAGTCAGAATATTTCTGACTGGTAGCTGCAACCAGTTCAGGACAAAAGGTATTGAAGTTGCCTCGGGCATCGAAGTTGAGGATGCGTAGGGGCTTATTGGTCATATTGTACGGGTCATCATCTCCCAACGAGAGCGTGCGCAGGTTTGACCACACCTCCCGGAACTTGATAGCTCCCTGGTGCTGTTCGCTGAGCTGAAGAAGTCTGCGCAGAAAGCGTTTGTAACGTATCTCTGCCTGGCTTTGTGCGAATGAGGTCGAAGCATGCACCCCTTCGATCTCATCGATATTAAAGCCCACATGATGGATACCGTGTTCATAGAAAAATCCAAAATAGTCGTCAGGATAGTCTAAAGAGAAGTCTGTCAATACAGAGATAACGCTAAAGGGCACATGGTTGGCCTGTAAAAGTTTCACTCCACGCAGAACAGCCGCATGCGTGCCCTGCTCGCTACGTGTTACTCGCTGGCGATCATGGAGAAACGCCGGTCCATCCAGACTGATGCCCAGTTCGATCCTATCGCGTTTGATCAACTCTACCCATTTCTCATTGAGCAATGTAGCGTTACTCTGAAAGGAGTGAACGTATGCGCGTTGATAGGGCAGATTAATGCGTGCGATCTCCGCGAAGGCCTCTTCATAGAAAGAGGGGGGAACAGCGAGCGGTTCCCCCAGATGCCAGAGAAATACGAACGGCCCATCGACCAGGTCGCTGGACAACACCTCTGAGGCGACTCGACGAATAACCTCCATAGGCATACGTTTCGTCTTTGACCGATCCGGCAGATAACAGTACCGGCAGTCGATATTACAGAAGGTCGTTGGTTGTAGAACGACCAGGGTCTGATAGGCGCTCATATCTTTAGTCTTCCTCCAACCAGCCGTTGGACTTTTGTCCCCAGTCACTGAAATCTACGATACTCTGATCCGCCTGCACCATCTTTGCTGGCAAGAGTTCCATCATTGTGCTTTGTCCCTGCGGAGTGGTAGATAGATCTGTGCGCAAACGTGTAACACGCTCTTCAAGGGTAACTGTTGTGGTTGAGATTTTCTTTGTCATGAAACAACTTTCCTCCTGAAAGAAGCTGAAAATGAACAACGAGGTGATGTGTCGCGAAAATCATGAACTCTGCCTATGGCAGAGTCAGGAAAGAGATACCACTTCTTGAGGGACCACTCCTTTCTACTTCAGTGTGAGAGAGCAATGCCTTTTTATCCCAGCAGAGCTATTTCGTCTCTGAAGGAGGGATGTCATTTTCACTCTCAACATATCGGGTTTGAAGCTCTCTTTAATGATACTTGACTATGCTCCTTAAGTGGTTCCCTTGTTCGCGCTTTTTTCTCGTGTTTTGTTCACCTTTTTAGATACAGTCTTAAGTAGAGTTGTTGCGATAGATATTCTGCTAAAAAGAGTAAGAAGAGAACAATGTTAGAAGGATCTGGTACATATGAGCAAGAAGCGAAAAACAAGTATTACCCGCTTGCGTGAAGAGCGTGAGCAACGCGGTTGGACCCTGGACTTTCTCCATGCCTGTCTCTGTGCGCTCATTGATGATGCACAGAAGGCTCCCATTTCGTTACGACAGATTGAAAGTTGGGAACGAGGTGAGCATCTCCCTCATCCTTACTGGCGGCAGAAACTCTGTACCGTTTATCAAAAAAGCGCCGTCGAGTTAGGACTCGTTCGTACTGACTCTCTGCAAAAGAGAGAATTCTCTTCCAGAGACGAGTACTCTGCCCGGCAAAAATATCTTCAGCGCTTATACGAACTGTATGGCACAATTAAGCTTCCGATTGGTCCCACACAAGGATTTTCTCTCCAGGCAGTTTTTCAACCCTTAAGACTCTGTCAGGCTGTTCCTGAGGGAGATGAAAGAAATGACAATGAGGATTCACTTATTGTGGAGAATGGCGATGAAGCATTGAAAAAGAGTCCTTCCAGGCGAATTGTCATTCTAGGGGGAGCCGGTACGGGCAAGAGTACCCTCCTCAAATACTTTGTAGGCAATCGCGCCCTGGAGGCCATGAAAAACGAGCAGGCTCCTCTCCCAATCTTTATCGCCTTACCCGAATTGGGACGTTCTGGTAAAACGTTCAAGGATCATCTGCTCGCAACTCTTCAGAATATGGTCATAGATGATGCCTTTGTAGAGGTTATCTGGGAAAAGCTGCAACAGGGACAGGCTTTTATTTGTCTGGACAGTCTGGATGAGGTTGTTACTGGTCAGGCAGATATAATGCAGAAACTCAATACGTTTATGGCCTCCGTTCATCCTCAGACGACATGTGTGATCAGTTCTCGTTTCACTGATTTTAAGCGCGGCCAATTTATCTCCAATCAGGCCATGGAATGGGAACTGCTTCCACTCGATTATCAGCTTTGTCAAATGCTGGCTCAACGGCTCCTGCCAGAACTCCAACGACAGATGTTACAGGTAGAGACAAATGATCCAAAAGCATTTCTGAGAACGCTGGAAATGCATCCGCGTATCGCGGCCTGGGGCAAAAATCCCCTACTTTTCAGCCTGGCCGCTATTCTCTATGTGCGGCAAGGAAAACTGCCAGAGAGTCGCAAAGAGCTGTACTTGCAGGTCGTCGATGCCATTATCGAACTGCGGGAGTCTATGCTTGAATGGCGTATAACTCTGCGAGAGATCTTTGGCGCACTGGCCTATAAACTGTTAACCGAACGGAAAGGGCGCACATTCTCTATCACGGATCTCATTCTCCTGCTGCGCCAGATTCGTCAGGAGCAGAGCGAAAACTGGTTAGTGGAGGATATTGCGCGAAAGGTAAGAAATGTGGGACTGCTAGAGGTTATGGGGCAGGGAAGCTTTAGTTTTTTGCACCAGACATTTCAAGAATATCTGGCAGGATACCATGTGGCTTTTCTTCCCGTTCCTTATGCAGAGCAAGAGATAGATCGTCTGGTGGAGCATATCGATGATCCTTTCTGCCGTCAAATTATTATCGAATTAGCCTATGTTGCAAACTGGCAAAAACCTCGACTTGAAAAATATCTCTATCAAAGTATAATCAAGCAGTATGCACGAGCAAAAATGGACCTGCTTGACGATCAGCAGACCAGTCGTCTCACCTCAGGTTCTGCCATTTCGGAGGGATGTAACGCAATCCTCCAGGCACTGGTCGATTTGTGGGACAGAGAATTGTGTGAAACGTTGCAAGCAGGCTCTCCCGAGCGCAAAGAAGATGGCGAACTTGCCAGCTCCATTGCCTGGGTTTTTGAACACAATCCCCGCTCTATGGCCGTTCCGGCTCTTGTCGCTGGTCTCTCTCTTTATAAGAAAAAAGGCAGATTTATCGGCGCTTTAGGAGAAATTGCTACTGAAGAGGCAAAAGATGCTCTCTACACGTTTACTGTGGCACAACTCACTCATCCCACAGACATCTTTCTCTTTCGCTATCTGGCGACTTCATTGGGACAGGCTCGCGTTGAACGTGCCATTCCTTTACTTCAAATGATCAGAGATAGACGGGACTTTGATCTCGAAACGCGTTTCGAAGCTCATCATGCACTGCGCTCAATGGATCAGGAGAGTAGCTTTGATGAACAGGATTACTATCAGTTAGAGAGAGTTTTGCAGTCATTGAGTATCGAGGATGAGCAGCATCGACCATCAGATTGGAGGCGCGTGACGAAGATGGCACGCTGGTTGCAAGAGAATTATATAGACACTCAGTCACTTCAGCGCTCTTATTCAACTATTCTTCAGGCCTTAGAAGGAACGCTTGACCATGCAGTGGGTTCCGCTCGGCAGGTGGGGGCGGATGTCCTTGGCGATCTGGGGAATAACGCTACGTTTGTACTTCTTCTCCAACGTCTTGAGGACCATACTGAACCAGCATATGACGTTGCTAATAGTATGCTTGCTTCTCTGGAACGTCTGGCGAAGCGTCAGCAGATGGATGTAACACAAGAGCGGCTTACGGAGGCTTTTTTAAAAATCCATAAAAATTATCCTGCCTTAGAAGAGGAGCTGGCACGAACGCAGATGAAGATGCAAATGATCATGGAAAATATCTCGTGACTCATGCTCAGGCCATTGTAGCTGGCGTTCCTTATGATATGTATGATGGGGTTTTTCCTGATCTACAACGAGAAAGCGAGCGAAAAAACAGTATCTGGTTATGCTATCCTAAACAATAGAACGATAATCCTTACGCCAGGATGGCGTTTGAGTTCCGATAATCTCTCTTGAGAGCAAAAAAAGTTTTACCAGAATTTAGCAAGAATTTAACATAGGCAGACTATACTGGAGATGTCTTCAGAAGAGAATTGCTGACTATTGTAGTATTCAGGAGGATTAAGAGTATATGCAGAAGCGTTGGCGCTTACGTGCAACAATCATCGTCTCCCTGTTAGTAGTGCTTCTTGGTACCACTCTGATTATGGCTGCGGTCCGTTCTGCATCAGCATCCACATCAGCAGCGTCGAGTGCGCTGGGAAGCTCGACAAACACGCCTATTAAACATCTTGTAGTTATTTTTGATGAAAATATTTCTTTCGACCATTATTTTGGTACTTATCCTGTAGCGACAAATCCAGCGGGTGAGCCATATTTCCATGCTAAACCAAACACCCCGAGCGTGAATGGTTTGACGCCCTCGCTACTGACTGATAATCCCAATGAAGCCAATCCCTTTCGCCTGGATCGTTCCCAGGCTTTGACCTGCGATCAGGATCATGGCTATTCGGATGAACAAAAAGCTTATGACAATGGCCTGGACGATAAATTTGTTCAGTACACGCTAGGTAGCAGTTGTAAGGGCCAGCCCGTGGTCATGGGTTATTTTGATGGCAATACCACAACTGCTCTCTGGAACTATGCCCAGAACTTTTCGCTGAGCGACAACTCGTTTGGCACTGTGTTTGGTCCCTCGACTCCAGGTGCGCTCAATCTTATTTCTGGCGATACTCATGGCGCGGTCGCAAGCAATCCAGCGCTGGCTCCAGTATCGAATGGAACCTTCTACAGTGATGCTGATCCGCTCTACGATGACTGCTCAACGACCAATGGCAACACCGTTGCCATGACTGGCCAGAATATCGGCGATCTCTTGAACAAGAAGAATGTAAGCTGGGGTTGGTTTGAAGGAGGCTTTGGGCCTACTTCGACAGTCAATGGTACTGCGGTTTGTGGCTCTACCCACACAAACATCGGAGGCGCGGTAGTCACCGATTATATTCCTCACCACGAGCCCTTCCAGTACTATAAATCTACGGCCAATCCACATCATCTGCCACCCACTTCGTCAGCTATGATTGGCAAGACCGACCAGGCCAACCACCAGTATGACATGAGTTCCTTCTGGACCTCGGTCAAAGGCAATAGTATGCCAGCAGTTAGCTTCCTTAAAGCTCCTGCCTACGAGGATGGTCATGCCGGTACTTCTTACTCTGATCCACTGGATGAACAGACCTTTCTGACCACTACGATCAACAAGTTGCAGAAATCACCAGAGTGGAAAAATACGGCTGTGGTTATCTCTTATGATGACTCGGATGGTTGGTATGATCATGTAATGCCGCCGATCCTCAGTCAGTCCGACAGCGCTCAGGATTTTCTGACAGGTGTCGGCTCCTGCGGTACCGCGAAAACTGGCGCATATGAAGATCGCTGCGGATATGGCCCACGTCTTCCTCTGATGGTCATCTCACGATATGCGAAACAGAACTTCGTGGATAATACCCTTACCGATCAGACCTCTGTTCTGCGCTTTATCGAGGACAACTGGGGCACCGGACGCATTGGTGATCAATCGTTTGATGCGCTGGCTGGGACGCTGGGTAATATGTTTGACTTCCGTCATTCTCATGATAATACCCTGTTCCTGAATCCCTCAACTGGTGAACCAATGCGCGGCTGAGAGTGAAGCCCCGCTAAAAAAGTACCTACTGGCGTATCTGCTTGTGCAAACAAGCAGATACGCCAGTCAGGCACAAAAATAGACAAGGGGTCATTGTTGGTCCGCCATATGCTTGCTGGATGGTTCTGTCCGTTTCTATTTTGAAAGGTCTTGCAAAACATTGACCTCGTTTTTTCTTTC
>DAOTTL010000511.1:0-4351 GCA_034438135.1 Ktedonobacteraceae bacterium
GTTTCGCAAAAGTCACGGCTCAGTCCTGGCCAGACCCCCTTCCCAGGAGAAAAAGATGGATGGTGGCAGCACATTCGCGCTGCCACCATCCATCCAAAAGGGTGGGTGGGTGGGGAAGAAACGACTTTTGCGAAACCCTGTTTTTGGGTACGCCAGCATTGAAATGCTCGATCAGATGTACTATAATAAGGCCCTCTTGACAATTTTTCCTGGTATGAAACCAGGTAAAGCGTAAGGCGTCTCTATGCCGAAACTTGAAGGCTCAGTAGAAAGCATCGTTTTTCGCAACGAAGATAACCACTATACGATTGCCCGCTTTCGACCAAACGACAGTGGACGACTGCTCCGCGACGAATTGACAACCATCGTCGGAGCACTCCCTGGTGTTCAGGTGGGCGAACTTCTCTCAATTGAAGGTGAATGGGAGAAGGATCCACGTTACGGTCGTCAACTCCATGTGAGTAGCTTTGTGCAACGTCTACCTGCCTCACCCGAGGGCATCGTGCGTTACCTCAGTTCTGGTCTGATCAAGGGGATTGGTCCCAAAAAAGCGCAGAGGATCGTCGATCACTTTGGAGAACAAACGCTGGCAATCCTGGAGCAGCAGCCTGATCGCCTCAATGAGGTCAAAGGCCTCAATACCAGGGACCGCGAACAGATCATTTCCTCCTGGACCTCTCAGGAAGAGATTAAAGAGCTACATCTTTTTCTGCAATCACATGAAGTTTCCATAAATCTTGCGACTCGCATCTATAAACAGTATGGACAGGAAGCAATCCATGTGGTGCGCGAAAATCCGTATCAGATGGCTGACGATGTGAATGGCATTGGCTTTCGAACCGCCGACGATATTGCTGTCAAGCTGGGACTACCACGTGACAGTCAACCACGATTGGCGGCTGGCCTTAAATACGTCCTGGCTCAGTCCGCTAATGAAGACGGCCACTGCTTTCTCCCTTCCGGCGAATTATTAAGCCGTGCGTCCGAGATGTTGCTGGCACCGACTGAGTTGATGGTTCCCGTAGTTGATCAATTGCAGTTGGAACGCGCTATCTTTATCGAAGCACCCCCATCACCTCAAGTCTCCGTTGAGCATGAAACGGTATCTGTAGAAGAACCTGACTCCGAGGAAGAAGCCAGACGGCAGCGCATCTATTTTGGTCCCTTCTGGCATGCCGAGCGAGGTTCTGCCCGACTCCTGCGTCTACTCTTGCACGCGCCCAGTCAGCTTCCACCTGTGTCACAGGAGAACTGGGAAGCGGTTTTTGTTTTCCTGGCTGAGCGTCGCAATATCGTGCTCACGGATAACCAGCGTGCGGCGGTTCAGATGGCCTATAATCGCAAGGTTAGTATCCTGACTGGCGGACCCGGCACGGGCAAATCAACCTCGTTACGCGCACTGCTGATGGTTCTGCGCAAACGCAGAGTGCGTGTAGCCCTGGCCGCCCCAACGGGACGTGCATCTAAACGTCTGACAGAAGCCACGGGCGCAACTGCACTTCCCGCGAAAACGCTGCATCGTTTACTAGAATATATCCCACACGATAATTCCTATCTACGCAACGAAACGAATCCCCTGCCCTACGATTTCGTCATCGTCGATGAGGTCTCGATGATTGATATCCTCCTCTTCTATCATCTTCTCAAAGCCCTCCCGCCTTCCGCTCACTTGCTCCTGGTCGGAGATGCCGACCAGCTACCCTCGGTGGGTCCTGGCAACGTCCTGCGAGATCTACTGCGTAGCGAGACTATTCCGGGCGTCTACCTGACCGATCTCTTCCGTCAGGCTGAGGCCAGTCAGATTGCGGTCAACGCTCATCGCATCAATGCCGGACAGCTTCCACTGCTTAAACAAGAGGGTCAGAGCGATTTCTATTTCTTGAACGAAGAAGATCCGATGCGCGTCCAACAACGTCTGCTAGATTATGTGCAACGTCGCATTCCACATCATTATCAACTCGATCCCCTGACCGATATTCAGGTGCTCGCGCCCATGTATAAAGGACCCGTGGGGGTCACTCTGCTGAACGAGGAACTTCAGGCCAGGCTCAACCCACGGACAGCAGGAATGATCGAGTGGAATGGACACGCCTTTCGCCTGGGCGATAAGGTCATGCAGGTGCGCAACAACTATGACAAGGGCGTTTTTAACGGCGATATTGGTTGGGTCCGTCGAATTGACAAAGAAAACTCTCTGCTCTTCGTCGAGTTTTTAGAAGAGATCGGTCCTCAACTCATTGAATACACGTTTCACGAACTGGACGAACTGATTCTTGCCTACGCAGTTACCATTCACAAAAGCCAGGGCAGCGAATATCCAGCCATTGTCGTCCCCCTCGTCCTACAGCACTACATGCTCTTGCAGCGCAACCTGCTCTATACCGCAATCACTCGCGCAAAACGCCTGTGCGTGATCATCGGTCAGCAACGTGCCCTGGAAGTAGCGGTAAAAAATGACCGGGTGGCACTACGCAATACCGGCCTTGCCGAACGTCTCCAGGCACTCTCTACCGTAAAAGGAAAATGAAAGAAGACTAGTCCTTGTTTAATTCCGACCTGCAAGGTAGAATATACACTGAACTAAAATATCTTCTACCAGCTAACAGGTCTTTGCCAGGAGCAGGATTTGTTATGCTTCGTTTAAGAAACAAAGTATGTAGGGGGAAATTATGTCTAACCCAAACACAACAAACACAAATACAGTCAACGCTTCCGGCTATGTCCATCCAGAGGTGCTCGTTGAAACGAGCTGGGTTGCAGAACATCTCAATGATCCACAGATTCGCATAATTGAAGCAGATGAAGACGTGCTACTCTACGAGCTTGGCCATCTTCCTGGAGCAGTTAAACTCGACTGGCATGTCGATGTCCAGGACCCCATCTCACGTGATTTTATTAACCAGGAGGGTTTTGAACAGTTGTTGGGCAACTGGGGCATCGATGACAACACAACGATCATCCTTTACGGTGATCGAAACAACTGGTATGCCTGTTACACTTTCTGGCTCTTCCAGATGTACGGACATCGCAATATGAAAGTCATGAATGGTGGTCGGCAAAAATGGGAGGCAGAAAAACGTCCTCTCACTAAAGAGATTCAACACCATCCCTCCCAAACCTACCATGCTCAACCCCTGGACGAGAGCATTCGAGCCTATCGCGAGGATGTTCACTCAGGTTTGAAAGACCCCAATCGACGTCTGATCGACGTACGCTCACCGCAGGAATTCACTGGCGAACTGCTCCACATGGTCAACTATCCCCAGGAAGGCGCTCAACGCGGCGGCCATATCCCGACCGCTAAAAATATTCCCTGGGCCACCGCCGCTAAGCCCGATGGCACATTCAAATCAGCCGAAGAACTGCGCCAGATCTACTACGACAAAGATATTACTCCTGATAAAGATGTGATCTCTTACTGCCGTATCGGCGAACGCTCAGCCCATACATGGTTCGCTCTGACCTATCTCCTCGGGTACCCACGTATACGCAACTACGATGGATCCTGGACCGAGTGGGGCAACCTGGTACGCGCCCCCATTGAAAAACCCTGACCCCCTATAATCAGGTAAGAACAAGCAGAGATGACCTGTTTCGCAGTGCGAAACAGGTCATCTCTGCTTGTTCTTACCTGTGAAAATCTCCCAGGAGGGCATAACCTTGCCTCATCGCCTCTATGATCGAATTGGTAGCGCGATAAGTAGAAATCAACTGCATCGCGGGCACCTGATAATCCTGCAACAGCGGTTTTAAAAAGCCAAGCAAGCGACAATCCTCATCACCCGCCAGAGCACGCTCCGCAGCTATAAGCAACTCGCGAGCACCATCGGCAAAACGCGGATCTGCGAAGCCTGAATGGGCCGAAGCTTGGTGAAGAACCGCATCTGGAACCATCGATCGGCCCGACAGCGTCGTATCGAGCGCCAGTCCTTTCAGAAGAGCGAGCAGACCAGCGTATATATTGAAATCAGCACAGGCATCGCAGGCCTTAAACTCAATCCGACCAATCTCGGCGGGAATACGTGCACGTTTTGTCAACGAAGGGTTACTGACGAGCAACTCAGAGGCCGGATCAAGAAAAACCAGCACGGCAGGACGCAAACCAGTACGTAAAAAAGTACGCACCGACAGCCCTTCCCAAAGTGCACCTGCATAAAAAGGCGAACTATAAGTAAACGGCACAATCGAGGGACTATAATAGGTGAGTTTACAACCGAGATCTATGATCTCTTCGTTGCTCAAACCCTGAAGAGAAAAGCTTAAATCAGGCCCATACGTGAGCATAGACAGCAGGGCACTCTTATCCTCAGGGGACTGATCGAGCAATCCCTGGTCGTATGCATTCAAAGGG
>DAOTTL010000512.1:0-4700 GCA_034438135.1 Ktedonobacteraceae bacterium
CATGGCATTTACTGCTTGTTTCGATCTTTTTTTGCCTGTTGCTGGTGGGATGTGGGGGAACATCGACCTCTAGCGGTACCACGACACCAACGGCTGTCCCATCTGTTACCCTCAATGTTTTCGCTGCCTCATCCTTGACGGCCTCTTTTAATGAGATGGCCAGCACTTATCACACATTGCACCCCAATGTCACGATCAAGCCCAATTATAATGGCTCGCAACTTCTTGAGCAACAGATAGCCAACGGTGCCCCGGCTGATATATTTGCGTCTGCTGATACATCGAATATGCAGAAGGCTACTACAGCGGGATTGGTGGGTACGGCTACAGTCTTTGTCAAGAATCGTCTGGCGCTTATTCTTCCGCTGAGCAATCCGGGCAAGATTCAATCGCTTAAGGATCTGTCTCGTAAAGGACTGAAGATTGACCTGGCTGCTGCAACGGTACCGGCTGGTAAATACGCTCTCCAGATATTAGCGAATTTGTCGAAGTCGCCCACGTATGGGTCAGATTATGAGAAAGATGTTCTGGCGAACGTTGTCTCGCGAGAAGACAATGTGAAGGCAGTGGTTCAGAAAGTGCAACTGGGAGAGGCCGATGCTGGTTTTGTCTATGTGACAGATGCTTTTTCTGATGCAGGCAAGATCACGGTTGAGGATGTTCCCGATCCCTTCAACGTTATTGCATCGTATCCGATAGCCGCCGTTAAAGCCTCAAAGTATGCTGCGGACGATCAGGCATTTATTGAGTATGTTCTTTCGTCAGCGGGACAGGCTATTATGAAGAAGTACACGTTTATTCCGGTCAATTCCTGAGTATATTTCACCTGGCACTTTGAACTTTGGGATGGACTCTCTTGCGCATGGGTCGTTGTCGGTTGATGCTCTGCTGACTTGACCCATCCAGGGAGACTGAAATGGTGAGATGCTGATGTTGTTGACACTGAGTAAACGACTTTTAGACAATAGAATATGGAATCGGTGGCCCGTCAGGATACTCATTGGTGTTCTGGCGGGCAGCTTTTTTCTCTTTCTGGGCATTCCACTGGCGGCCCTGGTCATTCGGGAGCCTCCGGCTATGCTCTGGCAGGCCATCCAGCAACCGGATTCGCTTCAAGCTCTGGAACTGAGCGTGGTGACAACGACGGTGAGCACTGCGCTCTCTGTTCTGTTTGGTCTACCTGTGGCCTATGTACTGGCGAGGTTTCGTTTTCCGGGACATGCGATTCTCGAAACGCTGGTGACAATGCCCACAGTTCTGCCTCCGGTGGTGGCGGGAATTGCGCTGCTCATTACCTTTGGACGTTTTGGTCTGCTCGGTCA
Organism: Ktedonobacteraceae bacterium; assembly: GCA_034438135.1. Lineage (GTDB taxonomy): Bacteria > Chloroflexota > Ktedonobacteria > Ktedonobacterales > Ktedonobacteraceae > Paraktedonobacter. Next base: position 1,323 of record DAOTTL010000512.1, read on the forward strand.
CTATCTCGACCCGTTGGGGATTGATCTGCCTTTCACAACTGTGGCGGTTGTCATGGCACAGATGTTTGTCTCGTCGCCTTTTTTTATTATCAATGCGAAGGCAGGTCTTGAGCAGCTTGATCGGCGCTATGAGTTAGCGGCCTATACGCTGAGGGCATCCCCGTTCTATGCCTTCAGACGGGTTGTGCTCCCGCTCATTCGGCCAGCGCTGCTCTCGGGAGTGGGACTGACCTGGGCGCGGGCACTTGGTGAACTTGGGGCGACTATTACGTTTGCCGGAAACTTTCCTGGTACGACCGAAACGGCTCCGATCGCGGTCTATATTGCTGCCGAGGTTGATCTGGATTCGGCGGTCTCGATCGCAGTGGTGCTCCTGGCGGTATCCTTTGCTCTGCTGCTCGCTCTGCGTCTGGGACGAAACCGTAGGCCTTGAAGCGGAAAGAAGCTACTGGCCTGTCCAGTAGCTTCTGCTTTTCCTGCTTTCCAGGGGGAGTCAGTTCGTAGAAAAAAGGGATAGCTCTACGTTTCTGCCTCAAAGGCATGTTGGACGGCGTGGATTAAATCGTCGATGTCAAAGGGCTTGCGCACGTATGCCACGGCTCCTACCATGCGACTCTTTTCTTCCACGTGTCCATCGGCGCTCATGATCATGATGGGAACGAGCATGCCGTAGCGAGCACGCACCTGTGTAGCCACAAGGCTTCCATCAAGGAGTGGCAAACCCATATCGAGAAGAATGAGTGCTGGCTGTTGGAGCAGCGCTTGCTCGACAGCCTCGCGTCCGTCCGCGGCGGTTAGCACCTTGAAGCCTTCCTCTTCCAGTGTCCATTTGACCATCTTGCGCAGGTAATAGTCATCGTCCACCACCAGAATGGGGCTGCTTTTCTGGCCGGAGGCACTCTGTTTCGATACTTGTTGCTCGTTCATATATGTTTATTCTCTTCTGTCTCACGCTCTGGAGAAGGATTGCCCTGCTCCACAATGGCGGGAAGGCGCACCAGAACAGAACTTCCCTGCCCTTCCTGACTTGTAATGGAGATTGTTCCTCCATGTTCGCGAACCACCTGTGCCGCACTGGCCAACCCAACTCCTGTTCCTGGAATTTGTCCTCGCACATTGGTTGCGCGATAAAACGGATCAAAGATGGATGGCAGATCCGCCTCAGGAATCCCCACTCCCTCATCCTGGATACGTATGGCAATCCACTGCTGATCATGCTCTTCTTCAGAGGTAATATCAAGGGTGATAGAACCTCCATCGGGGCTATACTTAATGGCATTCGCCAACAGGTTTGTTACCACCCGATCCAAACGAAGTGGATCGCCTCGTACCTGGAGGTTTTCCGAGACGGTGGACAGATAAAGGCGATGGCGATTGGTGGTTTCTTGTTGCTCACTCACGACACGTTTGATGAGGGTAAATAGAAACAGGGGACGTAGATCCAACTCCAGTTGCTGGCCTGCTTTTAATTGTGCAAGCGTCAAGACATCTTCTATCATGCCATACATTTTGCCTGTGGAGGCTTCAATCACTTTCAGACGTTCCAGCGTCCAGGACGGGTCAGCCTGGACGGCCTGTCTTAACCGACGCTGGATGATTTGTGCCGTACCTCTGATCACAGTAAGTGGCGTTTTCAAGTCATGGGACACACTCGACAGAAAGTCATTACGTGCCTGTAATGCGACCTCTGCCAGGCTGCGTGCCTCTTTCGCTTCCTCCCATAGTTGGGTTCGTTCTGCCTCTGCTTGCTTGCTCTCACTGATGTTGCGGAAATAGACTACCAGGCCCCCAGGGATAGGATAGGCATGAATCTCAAACCACGCGTCGAGCACGTCTGAGAAAAGCTCGAAGGAGACCGGCTGTTGCGTGCTCACTGCCAGCCGGTATTGCTCCTCATAGAGCGAACCCACTAATGCTGGAAACTCCTCCCAGACGGACTTGCCAAGCAAGCTTTGCCAGGATTTGCCCGTATAAGCTCTGGCCGGGGGATTGATATAGGTATAGCGCCATTGATCATCGAATATCATGAATGCATCGGTGTGATTCTCCAGGATAGCGGTGAGGCGAGTGCGCTCATGTTGCGCCTGTGCAGCGGCCTCCTGAACCGCGAAGAGGTACCGAATCCGCTCTTCGTCCACCCGCTTGCGCTCAATGCCTGATGCGATGGCGTTGGCGATAGATGCCATGGCCGCCAGGGTAGCTGAGGAGAGAGGCTTCCGTGCGAAGAGCGCCATCACTCCAACCACTTTCTCTTCCAAGAGGAGAGGATATCCGGCGAAGGAGACCATGCCTGCGCGTCTGGCCCATTCCTGTGCTGGAATCTGCTCGTCACCCTGGACGTGATTGGTCAGATGCCGCTCTCGACTCAGGGCAATGCGGCCAATCTCGAAGGACCCCAGCGGTATCCTGCCACGGTCTTCGTCCAGGTTGGTAGAAAGACCGGAACTGGCCTGAAGTTCCAGTATCTTCTGCGTCTCATCGAGCACCCAGATACGAGCAGATGCAGCGTCAAGGTGCTCAATCAGTGCCTGCGTACAGCCCGTCAGCATCTGCTGCATATCGGCGTGCTGATTTAGAGCCACGCTCACGGCCAGATTGAGCTTTCCCAGACGCGTTTGCTCGGCGCAGGCGAGTTGGATACGTTTGTGTTCAGTGCTATCGCGCTCCGTGACGAGGATATGACTCACCTGGCCCTCTGTGTTCAGAACTGGTCTAACGGTGACGTCCCACCATTTCAGGGTTCCCCTGGCCGTCAGAGACTCTCCCTCAAACGTTCCTTCTTTCCCCATGCGAGCGAGTATAAGCGCATCTTGTGCATGTTGCAGCGCTTCTCCTGACCAGAACAAGAGCCAGTCAGCCAGTTGAAAGGTGGAAAAATTATCAATCTCCATGCTCTGCTGGCCACCACGATTCATGTAGAGCAAATGTCCATCGAGATCCAGCAGTTGGATGCAATCGCAGGACTGCTCAATGATCTGCCAGTGGAGTTCAGGTGAGAAGATACCCTGGGCAGAGCCAATGTGTGTGTGCCCATCTGAGGCTTGCTGAGAGGGGATGTACTCCCCTTCTGAAGAGAAAAACATGGTATCCTCCTGGATGTTGTTCTACTATTCTAAAATAGAACTTTCTCTTGCTCTCATCTACACACACTCAAAATCAGCTCGTGAAGAAAACGAGGTGTTTCAAAGATGACAGAGGACAACGAATGCTCTTTCCGCCAGTGTATCACACATGGTTCTTGTCTTCCAGAGGCATGGCAAATACAGAGCTGTTTCATTCTCTGAAAACCTTTGGCTTTCGGCCCCACCCCTTTTCTTAAGAAGAAGTGAGGCTGGTTGGCGGGGCGCATGCGCCCCGCCAACCAGCCTCACTTCTTCT
>DAOTTL010000513.1:0-11149 GCA_034438135.1 Ktedonobacteraceae bacterium
GAATGTGCAGCAACTTCAAAGGTCTCATGAAGAGTACTCGCCCTGGCGGCAACGTCCCGCCGCTGGTCGTAGTGAGGAGGAAAAATCTGGCTATTGGGATGAGTAGCTAAGCAAAATTAGTTGTGACAAAAGTAACTTGTACTATTGCCCTCGTGCGGCTTCTCAGGCCGATTGACGAGGGCTTTTTTCGTGATTATAACTCATAACGACGCTTTAAGCTATGGGGATGGCTTCTCTCTATGAGCCATCCCGACCTTTTCTGCGGCTTGTAGAGCTATCCTTTCCCCTAAAAAACTCAGCCATTTATCCTTTATTTTGCGACGCGTAGAAGTCAAAAATAGTGAGAATGTAGCACTCTTGATAAAATGAATGTCGTCACTATTGCCGCTTCAAACGTATTACCTATAGAAACTGTTTGCTTCCTCTTCGGAGCGGCAGGTGGTATGGATTTAGCCGGGTGAGCTATAATCAAGTAGCATTCAAAAATAAATTATCGAGAGGTGCATTATGCAACGTGCGCTACAGATTGTGAGGATTGTGGGGATTGGGTTAGGGATTCTTTTGCTAGTCGCTCTGGTGATCGCGGGAATCTTTGGTCAGCTTCTCAATGTTCTCTATATTGTGCTGATCTTTCTGGCTTTCTTCTCCTTATTTTCAACGGCGTTAGTCATTTACGCTATTGTCATGCTCATTCAGACTATTACGGTTGTAAGGGACGAAATGAAGCCTCTGCTGATCTCTGTGCAGGAGACGGTTGGAGTGGCCAAAGAGACAGTTGAAGTAGTCAAAGAGACTGCTCAACACGCGGGCAAGACTGCGAATACAGTGGCCACAGCAGCCAGGCTAACCAGAGATTACGCAGTTGCCCCAAGTGTGCGGGCGACAGCGCTGGTTCTGGCTAGTCAGCAGATGGTGAGAGTTTTCGCCGGCCAGGGGCGCACACGCAACCGGGCTAATGAGCGCCGCAAAAAGCAGGAGGAGATGATAGCTTCAATGAATGGAGACATCTAACATGGGATACATTCTAGCCGATAGCGGACTTGCTCCCTGGGGAAACGCCGCCGCTATTATTATTGGACTCTACTTTTTTGTCTCTATCATTATCGGTGTGGCGCTGGCTGCGGGCCTGATGTTTGGTTTCTCCTTGTTGCGCGACAAGATTGAACTCATCAAGAAGATCCGCCCGCTTCTCAACGATGTGAACCTTTCGCTCGTTGCGACCGAGAAAGGTGAGCCTTTACCAGAGTCCACAAAGGACAATAAGATCATCCAGGCCGTAGTTCAGGTACCCAAAGTGGCCGCCATGTTACCTGGCAGAGCTGCTAGTGTCGAGCAAAAGGTAGAGCAGGGTAGCGATCGTGTCGCTGGCGCTGTCATCGAGTTTTATGCCCGTACAGCTATGGCTCAGGGCATAGTTAAAGCCTTCTTCCTACCCGGTTTGACTCGTTCCCGTCCTCAGATTGCTCAGGAAGTGATCCCTTTCCAGGAAGAGATTGGTGTGGTTCCTATCGAAGAGATACGTGAAGAGACACATGAAGAACAGCCTCTTGAGGAAGAGATGATCATGGTGCAAACGATGCATTGAGCGAAAGGGGCTTTTCTGTGCTGTCCTGCTGACCCTCCGCTGGCGTAATTGCCACGGAGGATCTTTTGCTTGTTAACTGTCCAATGACGATTATCTCTATCGGTCCCGATCTCAGCATAGATAAGGGGTTCTGTTCTTCACTTATGCAACGCTTAAGAGCATATTTTCAGCAGTTTGGACGTTTGCAGCGCAATGCCCGGCTCTATCTCATTAACACTGCGCTTACCGGTGTGACCACTGGTATCTTCCTGGTGCTTTACAATCTCTATCTGACCTCGCTCGGCTATAAAACGGATTTTGTGGGAGCAACTCTCTTTGCTGGAACGCTTGGGGCTGGTCTGGCGATTTTCCCGGCAGGCTACCTCGTTGATCGCATCAGTAACAAATGGATTTTAATTGACTCAAGTGCGCTAATTGGACTGGTGGGAATTGGTACAATCCTTTTTCGCCAACCATTCCCGCTGCTCTGCGCAGCGTTTATTGCGGGTGTGGCCGCTGCCTTTTTTCTAGTCATTAATGCGCCTTTTTTGACCCGTAATAGCGTTCCCTCCGAGCGCCCCTATCTCTTCAGTTTCAATATAGTTCTGGCACAAATTACTGTTGTGATGGGTGAAGTGCTGGGGGGCGCTCTTCCGACCTGGTTCCTGCATATTCCCGCCATTATGGGTCAACTACCCCCAGGTCTGAACTATTTGCTTGCCAGTCAACCGGAACCACGATCCTATCAATTAGCTCTGCTTTTCGCTGGACTGATCGCAGCTCCGGGTTTCCTGCCACTTTTTGGGATGAGCAACTCACCGTTACCGCAAGTCTCCGAGCGTCCACAGACAGTTCCAGGTCCGACCTGGCGAGTCTGGTTGAAAAGAGAGAGGCTCCGCGAGTTGCCTGCCTACCTCCGAGCATTTGTGCGCGGTCCATTCTTTGTACTGATCCTGGTGCAGGCCTTAACGGGTCTGGGAGCCGGTCTGATCGTCCCTTACTTTAGCCTCTTTTTTGTGAGACACCTCAATGCCTCCCCAGCCCTGTTTGGATTGATTGATGGCGCTGCTAATGGCCTGACCGCCCTGACAACCTTACTTGCTCCATGGTTAGCCCTCAAAGTTGGACGTGTCAGATCCCTGATGTACACCCGTCTCTGTAGTTTGCCCATTCTTCTCACCATCGGCCTGACGCCTTCCCTACCTCTGGCTGCCTCCCTCTATCCTCTGCGTCAGGGAACCATGGATATGTCTCAAGGAGTGTTGCTGGTCTTCTCTATGGAAGAAGTTGAAGAGAAACAGCGCGGACTCGCTAACAGCGCCTATCAGGCAGTCTATCAGATATGCTGGGCTATCACTTCTTCGCTGGGGGGACTGGTAATTCTCTATGCTGGCTATAGTCCGCTTTTCATTGGGGCCGCCATCTGCTATCTCAGCACGATTCTCTTGTTGGGAGCCCGTTTCCAACGCAAAAAGCCTGTGAGTCAATCTTGATTTTCAGCAGCTTGAAAAGCCGTTCCTCCCAGCGTAAAATATGAGTCATCCCTCACTTTTCTGCGGCTTGCAAAGCCGCCCCACCCCCGAGAAAAGGGAGAAATGGCTGAGTTTGCAAGCAGCAAAGCTGCTTGCAAACTCAGCCATTTCTCCCTGAAAATGTGGCGGCGTAGCCGCTAGTTGTAACTGCTAGGCAGTTTCTTCACTTTTCGCACTGCGTTCCCGCATGTGTCTACTAATCCTGATAAAGATGATAGACAACTCGAACAGACATGACATCGAGACTCCCAGGAAGATCGGACTGTAGAGGTCCGCGCCAGGAGTGAGGAATGTGGCCGCGATCCACATGGAAACGTGCGCGACGGCGCGTTTCTTGGTCAGGGTCTCTTCCGTAATCAGACCGATGATCGACAGGAACGTCAGGACCAGCGGAATCTCAAAGGCAATACCAAAGGCGAGTAAGAAGAATGCTACAAAGCTAAAGTAATTTCCAGCCGAGACGAGTTCGGTAAAACTATCAGATGCGAAGTTTACCAACCAGTTGACAGGATATTGCAGGACCACATAGCCGAGGGACAAACCCGCCACGAAAAGAAAAACTCCCGCAACGATGAATGGCACGGCATGTTTTTTCTCATGGTCGTACAGTCCAGGTGAGATGAAGGCCCAGGTCTGATACAGGATCACTGGAAGTCCTGCCACAAAACCGCCAGCCACAGCCAGCAAGAGATATGTTGTAAAGCCTTCTCCAACACCATTCACAACGAGTTTTGTATTACCATGACCCAGAGCGTTGGCTGTTGCAGGCAGCGGCCAGGTCAGAAAATCCATAATCTTGACGCGAAAGATGAAGGCTACGATACCAAAGACAAAGATAGCTATCAAGGATTTAAAGATGCGCCAGCGTAACTCCTCTAAATGGTCCACCAGGGTCATTGCTGAAGGATCATTTGGATCGCTATCATCATTGTCACCGCGTGAGAAAAGCTCGCTGAATATCGCCAATGGATCGTCCTGCTGCTGATCTATATTTTCAGTTGCCATATATTTTCTCCAGGCAGGTTCGAATTACGAATTTATTCTTGCACTGGCTGTACACGAATTTCTTCGCTGGCATAGTGCGTGTTTTCTACTGGGCTCGGCTCACTATTGACAATGGGCGATCTGGTCTCTTCGATCGCGACCTCTTTGGGTACGGTTACAACATCAACAGGCTTAGGGGCAGAGAGTTCGTTCATACCTTTACGAAATTCTTTGATGCTTTTTCCGACAGCTGACCCCATCTCAGGGAGCTTTTTAGGACCAAAGACCAGTAAGGCGACGACAAGAATGATGATGAGCTCTGGCAGATGAAATCCAAATGGCATGATGTATATCCTTTCCGATACTAGACACATTTACAGAAGTACTGTCTTCCGAATCTCGGAGACATAAAAGACAAAACAGGGTATGATAGATGCGCCGAATTACGAATATGCCGGTTTATTCTTCTCACGTCCTGTGAATGTAGACGAAATTGTAGTAACTCCCAGAGCCAGGACACCCGCTCCCGCACTGGTAAAAGTCATCAACCGTAGAACCTTGCGGCGACTTATAAGACGCTGGTTCCATTTGCTGATCGCCTGCTGTTGGGAACGCATGTCTGCGGCCTCAGAACTGACCATCGCGTGCAGTCTCTGCTCCAGGTCTACAGGTGCATCTGCTGTACTACCGTAGTGACGTAGCAGCAGAGTTTCGATAGAATCGTTCCGCATAGTTCCTCCCATTGATTGAGCGGTGAGTCTGGTCAATCCATTCACGGCTCTCGACTCGCTGAGTAGAATGCTGATCACTCTCGGTTGAACCCGATGAAGGTCGAAAAGTAACCGCATCCGAGGTTGAGTCAAAGACCTCTTCCCCAGTTTCTTGCAGATATGCCTGCTGAAATTGCTTACGTGCTCGTGCCAACCGCTGACGAACAGCGGCCTCTTGCAGATCGAGCATGCGTGCTATCTCACTACTGGAGAACTGTCCAATGGTGGACAGGACCAGGCAGATTCGCAGTGGCTCGCTAAGACGCGCCAGTGCACGCTTTACTCCGTCTCGCTCAATAACCAGGGTCTCCGGGTTGTTCTGCTCATTTGCTCCAAAGCCTATTGGTTGAACTGCTGCTGCACGCTCACTGATATCATCTAGTGTTGAAGCAAAACCAGATTCTTGCTCTCCCGCTGGCTCCTCACGCTTCTGGAGCCGTGAGATTGGAATAAAACGGAAAATGTTCCGCCGCCTGCGCTGCATAAGCACTGTATTTAAAGCGATACGCAATAACCAGGCCCTCGCTTGAAACAACTCACCACTTTTCGCTCGCGCCGCATCAATAGATTTCAATGCCTGGTAAAAGGTATCCTGAGTCAAATCCTGACTATCTTCCCAGTCGCCCGTGAGTCCATAGATTGTATGGAAGATAAGCTTGCCATATTCAGAAATAAGTGCTTCGACCGCTTGTGCGGCAGACTGTGTATTCACGAATTACTCTTCAAACATTTCTTAGTGAACCTGTCTACAAACTAAGATGCATGAGAGGGGAGAAGTGTGACATCTCTCAATGACTTTCAGTGATTTTCTCTTCACATCACAAGGCCTCTCGATGAACCTGTCTATTAACTAAGGTGCGCGAGAGGGGGGAAGTGTGACATCTCTTAAATACTTACGGATTTTTCTCGCTAAAGGATCTCTTTTGAGGATTTTGTCGTCGAAAGACCCTGCCGATAGAAACTGCTCCACCCCAAAGGGAGAAAAGAGGTATTTCAGGCGCTGCGCAAAGCGCAGCGCCTGAAATACCTCAAAAAAGAATAGGGGCGTTCGTCCACAAAGAGAGAGAATTTTCGGAACGAATTGTGATTTGGAGGATAAAGGGGCAAGAGTTTCTGATATGCATGCTTGCCCCTCTATCGGTGGAACCTGCGTAATAAGCAGGGATCCGATGGACCTGGAATAGTGGAAAAAAAGAGATTAGCGCAAGTGTTCTTCTATGTATTCCTCGGCTTCCTGGACAGTGGTGATCTTCTCAGCATCCTCGTCTGAGATCTGGAGTTTGAATTCCTCTTCCAGCGACATAATCAGCTCTACCAGATCGAGAGAGTCTGCGTTGAGATCCTCAACGAAAGAAGCGTTAGAAACTACCTCATTTTCGTCAACTCCAAGCTGGTCTACAACTATTTTTTTGAGACGTTCATTAACTGTTGCCACTATTTCACCTCGCTTTCAGCTATAGGGGTGGGCTGCTGTTGTGCCCGATTAAATATCGTACCAAGGACTCCATTAATAAAACGACTGGAAGTATTGCTCCCAAAGAGTTTTGCAAGTTCCACCGCTTCATTAATAGCAGCTTTTGATGGTACCGTATTATTAAACAGAATCTCGTAGATTGCAAGCCTGAGAATATTTTTATCGACGCGAGCCATCTGGTGTAACGGCCATTCGCGTGCTGCGCTCTGGATATGAGCGTCGATATCTGCCAGGTGATCACACACTCCTGTGATCAACTCGTCAGCATACTCCATCACTTTGGGTTGCAGGTGGCGTTCTTCGGCGTGTCGCTGCAAGACCTCTGCTGGCGTATGTTGAGCGGTATCATATTCATAGAGTGTTTGCAATGCGATCATCCGCGCTTGTCTGCGTATCCCTATTGGCATACTTTCCTCGTGTGATACTCTCTGCCTTTCAATCTATGTGTATAAGACATAGTGATTGCGGTGAAAACATCCGCGCACTACACGGGATCGCCCGTGTGTGGCCCTGGCAGGGCAGGAGATTAGGTCGCAATACAGGGTAGTTTTTCTCCATTTATCGCTCTGGCTTCTACGTGACATCCTGAATGTAGACGTTCACTTCTCGTACCTGCATGCCCACGATATGCTCAAGCGCAGAGGAAACTTCCTCCTGGACAGAGATGCCTACATCGACGATGTTAGCACCTGTTGCTACTACCAGATAGAGATCAGCTGAAACTGTATTATTCTTGACAGTCAGGGAAACGCCCTGTCCATGCCTCTCACGGCTCAGCCAGTTCGTCCTCTGGCCGCCAGGACGGGCGATACCTGTGACTCCCGCAATATCCAGCGCAGCATTGGTAACAATCGTTGAGAGTACCTGCGGAGCAATACGCACGACTCCCAGGGCTTCATTTTCCATAGGTTTCCTTTTCAAAAGATATACGACGCCCTGGCGGACAAGTTCACACTCGTGGCTGGCAATGGGAATAGGCTTGATCTCTTCTCTGCCTGGCATTGTCGCTCTTGTGAAATTAGATGTCAAGTCTTTGATACACTTGTAGGCGAAAATTCCTTTTTGAGGCTTTTTTTTGTCTACAAGGCTAGCTTGCTAGTTTGCACAAAGTCTACTCACGGAATATGCTCATTACTTTGGGAATGTCTGCGCTGTTACTGATGTTCAATAGCTGCGTTCCCCTGGCAATGCGCTTGATCATACCGCTCAGGGTCTGGCCTGGACCGATCTCCATAAAGGTTGTGATACCCTCCTTGACCAGATAGTCGATACTGTGAATCCATTGGACTGGGGCCGCGATTTGCTCAGCTAGTTCTGCGCGAATCGTTTCTGCCTCGATCAGGGGCGTTGCATGGATATTGCTAATCAGTGGGATCGCTGCATCATTGACCTGTGTGGCTGCTATGGCCAGAGCAAGGTTATGTGCAGCCGGCTGCATTACAGGGGAGTGGAAGGCTCCACTGACAGCAAGAGGGATAACTTTTTTTGCTCCCCTATCTCTGGCCAGTTCCATCGCTTTTTCCAGGGCGTCGCTTGCACCGGAGATGACGATTTGCCCTGGGGCATTATAGTTCGCAATAATGACTTTGCCTTCGCCTGGATGTTTGCTCACTTTGTGCGAACTGGTCAGCGCGGTAGCCTCCTGGCATACCTGCTGAAGCGTCTCCTCATCCATCCCAATGACGGCAGCCATGCTGCCATAGCAGAGGGTACTTTCGTGATACATCAATCGTCCACGTTCGCGTACCAGGTGCACTGCGTCAGCCAGGGTGAGCGAGCCAGAGGTTACCAGGGCTGCGTATTCCCCAACGCTATGACCGGCTGTAAAGGCGGGTGTGAGCGGGCTTGTCCAGGAGGGGGAGGACGTGGTGCCTGAGGCCAGAGCTTCTTGTAGGGCGGCTAACAGTGCCAGACTGACGGTCACCAGGGCAGGTTGAGCATTGATGGTTTCACGTAAGACCTCTTCGGGTCCTTTAAAGCATAATGTGCTGAGCGAGAAGCCCAGAGCTTCATCGACGTTTTCAAAGATACGGCGGGCTGCCGGAGAGGTTTCAAAGATATCAGCACCCATACCAACGGTCTGGCTGCCCTGTCCAGGAAAAACAAAGGCGACTCTAGTCGTCATAGTCCCAATCTCTTAAGAGAAAAAGAGGGCAGGAGTGAATCCTGCCTCTTTTTACAATATTACTGATTTTTCGTTTTTGGATAAAAAACCTGGCGTCCACGATAGGTTCCGCAGTTCGGGCAGGCGTGATGAGCTCTGCGAGGTTTGCGGCACTGTGGGCAAACGGTTAGCTGCGGCAGGGTCAGGCGATGGTGTGACCGACGCTCTCCCTGGCGGGCATGCGATGTACGTTCCTTTGGTAACGCTCCCATTATTTGTGTACTGCCTTCCTTAAAATTGTGTAAGAGTTGTCTAAACAGACGTTGTGCGCAGGAAACGCCGCGCAGTCCTTGTGATTATACAGCACGTTTGCTTACGCAAATTATGACAATGACTCGTCCTGCAACAAAGCTTCTAGAACGCTCAAGCGATTATCAACCTCAGGCTGACAATTGCACTGGTTGAGATTGAGATCCTGTCCACATTGTGAGCAGAGTCCCTTACAATCTTCCTGGCAGAGAGTCACCATCGGCAACGCGATGAGAACATTCTGGCGTATGGCTTCGGTCAGATCGAGTAGATGATGATCGTCGATAGGAAAGATCTCTTCCTTGTCGAACGGAGGCATGGGCATACCGGTGACGATATCCACGGTTGGATAAAACTGTTCCTCAAAAATCACATGCATAGGCTGCTCAAATGTTTTCAAACAGCGCGTGCAGGAGAGTGCGAATGCCAGATCCACCCATCCATCAATAAGCAAGCCTTGATTGGTGCGGCGCATACGCGCATGGCCAATGATTGGGCCTACTACTTTGAGGTCGTCATCGAGTCTTACCTCATCATCCTCTTGAAAGTCCGTTACAAGCGAAGTGCCAACGGCGGACTTCATTAATTGCGCCACGTTAAAAAGCATTGCATCCATCTCAGATCCTCAATCATTTTCACTATTTTTATCAGATAGAGAGCAATTTGCTCGTTTTTCTAAATAGTGCGGCGCAGTTTTTGAGCGGTTTTCAAGATACAACATTGCTCGCTCATTATAGGGGAAGCGAAACAGAAAATCAACCCCTGTCATATCCTCGAATTGGGCGGGCGGGTTTGTCGGAGAAGGTGATGGACGATGGTTCTTCGTCGGCCCATTCGTCCTTTTCTGAGGCAAACATTGGGCCACCCATGGTATCGGCTGCCAGTGATGAGCTGCGGGGGGCGTCCTCTGGCGGAAATCTCTGCTCTTCCCTGTTATTGTTGGCATAGTTCTCGCTCTTTTCGGCTTCATCTGCTTCGTTTTCCAGACTGGCCAGACCTTTCTCTATGCTGAGAATTGAACGGCCTATGTCTGTTTCAACGCTGTTCAGGTGGTCGCGCAGGGCACGCAGTGTTTCAATAACATAGTTGTCTGCCTCTGTTTTTAACTGATCTGCCTCTCCTTCTGCTCGTTGAACAAGCTCCAGTGAGCGCTCTTCTGCTGCTTTGAGCAGTCCCTCGCGGTTAACTGCCTGCTCGGATTCTTCGCGAGCACGGGTGAGTAAGGCATTGGCTTCGGCCTGTGCCTGAGCAATGATGCGTTCTTTGTCCTGGATAACGCGCCTGGCCTGCTTGATCTCGTCGGGAATGGTTGTGCGCAGCTGGTCAACGATGTTCAGGATATCCGACTCTTTCAAAATGATCTGGTTGACCAGAGGCATCCGACGACTGCTAGCAATCAGGTTTTCCAGGCGATCCACAAGATAGAGTATATCCACACTTTGGTTCCATTTCACATGCTAAAACGCTCTAGTCCCCAAATTTTTTCTGTAATGCTTGTACAACGATTGACGGGAGCATATCGTTAACGTTCCCACCCAGACGTGTGACCTCTTTGAGAAGCGATGAACTTATAAAAAGTTGCTCCAGGTTAGTAAACAGGCAAACAGTCTCGATTTCGGGTGCCAGTTTGTGGTTCATTAGACCTTGCTGGAATTCTGCGTCGAAGTCGTTTGGCGACCTCAGTCCTTTGATGATCACGTGACTTCCCAATTGACGCGCGTGGTCAACTACCAGCCCGGTGAAGGTGTCAACGCGCACGTTGGATAATCCCTCGCTTTCTATGACTGCTCGCCAGAGTTCCAGCCGCTCATTGACTGTAAAGAGCAGGTTTTTGGCTGGGAAGGCATAGACTGATACGATCAATGTTTGAAAAAGCCGCGCAGCCCTTTTGGTTATGTCGAGATGTCCGTTTGTTAACGGATCGAAGCTGCCTGGATAGATGGCCGCGCTTCCGGTCTGCTCCTGATTACTCAACGTTTTCTCTCCTTGAGACTGGCATCGACACTACTCCTATGTGGTGCTCAGGATCTGGTGGTTTTTTCCATTAAACCATATTGGCCGTTTTTCGACAATAGCGAGCAGGCAGCCGCCCGAAAGTTGTGGCTTCCTGCCCCCCTCCCCGAGAAAAAAAGAGGTATTGTTGATTTTATGAGCGCCTTTGCCGCTCATAAAATCAACAATACCTGGTAACTACTCAAGTATTGTTTTGAAAAAGGGTGAAGGGCAGCCTGCTTATTATTCTCTGTCGCCACAGGCGAAAGAGAATAATAAGAGCAGAGGGTGTGTATTGTGGCGCATTCGCGCCACAATACACATCCTCTGTGTAACTACTCAGGTACCCTCTGCTTGCCGCCTGCGGCGGCAAATAAAAAAGGGATGTCGAGCGAAACGGCCGGGGTACCCCGCCGTTTC
>DAOTTL010000514.1:0-2866 GCA_034438135.1 Ktedonobacteraceae bacterium
AGCTTTGCTGCTTGCAAACTCAGCCATTTCTCCCTTTTCTCGGAGGTGGGGCGGCTTTGCAAGCCGCAGAAAAGTCTGGTATGACTCATAATTCTTTAGCCGGTACGAACAACACGAGCCAGGCGAGCTATGCTAAAACTCTGACCATACGTCAAGATCGAGTAGCGGTAGATGCGTGCCGAGATCCAGGTACACAATGGAATGAAAGCTGCCATCAGAACAACGGTGAGCAGAATCTCCCACCAGGCCACTGCGCCCGCCCCTATACGCGCAAGCATCATCGTAGGCGTCCAGAAGGGAACGTAAGACATAATCTTGAACCACGTCGAGTCAAGAACTCCGGGAACAGCAGCCAGAGATACACTCACGATATACCCAACCATAAAGAGCAGTGTGATCGGCGAACCAGCGTTGCGTGCATCCTCCTGACGACTGACCAGCGCACCAGCTGCGGCATAGAGCGATGAGTAGAGCGCGAAAGAGAGGATGAAGTAGAGCAACAATAACAGAAGCAACGTAACTGAAGCCCCGGTTATACTGATGGTGACACTGCTGGACGCGCTGCCCAGCAGAGCCGACCGGATCGGGATCTGAATAGACAGCATACCGATACCCACCAGAACAAAGGCCGCTACCTGGGTTAAACCAGCCGCCCCAATACCGATGATCTTTCCAGTCAACAATTGGAAAGGGGTTGTAGCAAGTATCAGGATCTCCATAACACGGCTACTCTTCTCTGCTGCGACCCCCTGAGCTATACCACTTCCATAGGTAAGAACTGTAATAAAGATCAGGATGGTCCCAACATATGACAGGATATAGCCTGTGATCGTATCAGCCAGTGAGCGATTGCTCTGATTTTCCTGAAGATCGGTCACTGCAAACTGAGGCTGCGCAAAGAGACTATTGATCTGTCCGGCACTCAAATGCTGTCTGGCCGCCCTATCCAGAATCGTCAATTGTCCTACCATAGATTGAACCTGGCTTGTATTGCTATCGGTTGGATCGCTAGAGGTCGTATAGTAAGTGAAACGCACATCCTGATTTGCGCTCCGATCAATCACCAGGAGGAGATCAAGCTGTCCCCCTTTGACATTATTTCGCATGGCGTTCAATGCAGTAGGAGGCTTTTCCGAGATTGCAAATTGCGCACTCCCTGACGATTGCTGCCCCTGTCCATTAAGATTTACGTCTATGGTATGCAACAGTGTGGCATCACTCATACCTGCCACGCTACCGGCGTTGTTGATCACAACCAGCGTAGTCTGCGCATTGTTGTGTGCACTAATATATTGAATAACGGTCGGAACAAAAGAGCCAATAATAACCACAACCAGATAGATGATACTTGTCACCAGAAAAATGCGCTGAGTAACCTGGTTCTTATATTCACGCCCGCTGATCAAACCGATATTGCGCCACATATGTTGTTCCGTAGCACTTCCTGAGCGGATAGCCTCTGCATGTCGCTCTTGCTCTGACGGAACAGTTGGAGATTGAGCCATTATCTTTATCCCTCTTGCTCTCTTCAATTCTTTGAAAACGTCAATTCTTTGAAAATGTCGTTCTTTGAAAATGTCGTTCTTTACGCTTCACATTGTCCGAGAAAACTCCTACCCGCAGGGCTTCGCAAAAGTCGCATTTCTCCCCACCCACCATCCATCTTGTTCTCCTGGGGAGAGGGGTCTGGCCATTGCTGCGCAGTGACTTTTGCGAAACCCTGCTCCTACCCGTGGTACCCTTCTGGCAGTCAGATCTCTTCAGATACCCCCTTTTTTAGCTCGCAGCATCAGTCAGGGCATGTGAGGTAGTGGTATTTCCTACAAGCTCAATGAAAATGTCGGTCAGCGATGGATCGGTAATCTCAAAAAGACTGATGCGATTGCCGCGCTTCAGAGCTTCCTCTACAATCACATTAGGATTGAAATCAGCCTGGAAGTGTATCTCAATATAATCCTGCCGCCTCCTGATCTCTTGTACCTGCTCGATACGGTCAAGCCATGCGACCTGAGGGTCGTCGTCCAGTTTCAAACGCAGCACATTTTTGCCGTGCTGACGCTTGACTTCGCTCACGTTGCCCTGCGTGACACATTGTCCATTGTTGATGATCATGACCGATTCACACATCTCCTCAACCTGCTCTAGTTGATGCGTCGAGAAGATGATCGTCTTGCCCCGTTGGTGCAATTCCAGGAAAGCTTCCTTCAGAACGCTCGTGTTTATGGGGTCCAGACCGCTGAATGGCTCGTCCATGATGAGAATTGAGGGACCATGAAGAACGGTGGCAAGAAACTGTACTTTTTGCTGATTGCCCTTTGAGAGTTCTTCTACCCTCCTTTTGCGGTTCTCACTCATGCTAAAACGCTCAAGCCACTCTTCTATCTCTTTATTCGCCTCCTGTTTTGAAGAGCCGCTCAGACGAGCCAGAAAGAGCAGTTGCTCTCCTACCTCCATTTTGGGATAAAGACCTCGCTCCTCAGGCAAATAGCCCCAGATACGCCTGGGCAAGCTGCGTGCCGCAACCCCGTTCCAGGTAATCTGTCCACTATCTGGACGAATAATATCGAGAATCATACGCATGGTTGTCGTCTTACCCGCGCCGTTCGCTCCCAGAAACCCGAAGAGGGTTCCTTCTTTTACCTCCATCGACAAATCTTTGACAGCCTGAAATCCATCAAATGATTTATGAACATGTTCAACTAACAGTCCCATAGATGAGTCTCCTTTGCTCAAAATGATGTACTGTGATTACACAGTGGCCTTACGAAGCAATATGTATGAGAGAAACAGAGTAACAACAATCAGTGGAACAATCCCTGAGGCGTACTCAAACGCGGAATGATTACCCAGCCAGTGCAAAAAATCC
>DAOTTL010000515.1:0-20933 GCA_034438135.1 Ktedonobacteraceae bacterium
CCTGCATCGCAGGCCGCCCCACCCCCTTTTTCTAAGAAGAAGTGAGGCTGGTCGACTGGGCATGCGCCCAGCCAACCAGCCTCACTTCTTCTTTTTTCGGGGGGAGGCGCGGCTTTGCAAGCCGCAAAAGTAGCTAGAGACTTGTTTTGCTCCTCCCGCAGGGAGGAGCAAAACAAGTCTCTAGCTCTGAAGAATGCTATACTTTTCGTGTGAGGAGAGAGAAAGGAAAGAGCTATGTCTCAGCCACAGTTAGGAGATCCGCTGGATGTTCTCGATACGCCTGCCATGATTGTCGATTTGACGTTGATGGAAGCTAATATCGCCAGGCTTATGGAGCGATTTCAGGGGAGCAGGGTACACGTGAGGCCTCACCTGAAAACAGTGAAAAGTGCCGCTTTAGCACATCTGCTATTGGCAGCAGGTGCTGTTGGGGGATGTGTGGCGAAAGTTAGCGAAGCGGAGGTCATGGTTCAGGATGGGATAGACGATCTATTGATTACTACTGAGATCGTGGGCAAACCCAAGTTGGAGCGTCTCGTCAGACTTGTACAGCAGTCTGCTCACATCAAAGTGGTGGTGGATAGTTTCGCAGGTGCACAGGCCCTTAACCAGGCGATGAGTGAAGCCCGGCAGCATGTTGATATTCTGCTCGATCTCAATGTTGGACAGAACCGTTGTGGTGTTCTCCCCGGGGAAGAGGCGCTTCGTCTGACACGCTCCCTGCGCGAATTGAAGCACCTTCGCCTCAGAGGTATCCAGGGATATGAAGGACACTTGCAGCATGTCCATGATTCTGAGGAACGTATCCGGCGTTGCCGCGAAGCCATGCATTTGCTCACTGAGACAGCTACTCAATTGCAAGCAGATGGCTTTGAGATGGAGATCGTGACGACGGGCGGTACAGGAACAGCTGAGATCTGTGCGAGTTGTGAGGGAATCACAGAGGTGCAACCCGGCTCGTTTGTGTTTATGGATATAGATTACCGGAATGCCATTGGACCAGTTTATGCCAATGCTCTGACAATTCTTTCGACAGTGATCAGTCGGCCTGCTCCCACCAGAGCGGTGGTTGATGCGGGTCTCAAGTCACTGTCCACAGATAGTGGTATGCCGGAACCCAGAGGATTGTCGGGCGTCACCTATCGACCAGGAGGGGATGAACACGGCATTCTGCTCTGGGAGGATCATACGCTACCAGCTATGGGTTTGCTGAATGTGGGTGAGCGCCTCGAACTAATCCCCAGTCATATCGATACGACGGTCAATTTGCATGATGTGTACTATGCCCATCGTGAAGGCGTATTGGAGGCGATCTGGCCAGTGACTACCAGGGGTAAAGTTCAATAAAGAGAGAAGCAGGGCCATGTGATCTGCTGCATCAGTCTGACAGGAAACCCCGCCCCATTTTAAAAAGAGCGATGGCCTGTTTTGTGCTCTATCGCCTCTGGCGACAGAGGAAAAATGCGAAAACCTCTACTTGTGAGAGGAATAATCCATGCCTGGCAACTGAGTAGTTGCCAGGCATGACTCATAGAAGCATGTGGCGGCGCAGCTGCCACATGCTCATCTAACCTTGAGCAACTGGTGTGAGTGCAGGGTGTGTTGCCTTGAGCGTTGCGATCTCTTGCCTTAACTTGTTAAGTTCTTGCCCTTGCCAGCCCTCGAATACACCACGGGCCTGTGTGTATTCGAGGGTCGTAGCGCTGAACGTCTGGCGCTGTCCATCACCGAGCGACGGATTGCTCTCTTCCAGCGGGTTAGCGTGAACCTCGTCCTCCAATGGTACATTCCACTCAGGCCATCCGCCTGAGTAATTCAGTACATGCGAACGAAAGCCGAGCACGACTTTCTTGCCGTTCGTTGCAGTCAATGTGGTTCCATCGTCGGTCCAATTTTTCGGGATACCCATAGTAATCTCCTGTGGTGGTTTAGCAGGTGGTACGTCGGACGTGGGACGCGGCAGCCATGGAGGGACGACTACCGTAGCACTTACGAGTTGGAGTGCAGTGGCTTTGTACTTGCGTGGGCCTGGTCTCAGCGAATTGGGATTATTCAGGTCGGTACAATTTGCGCTATCACGACAAAGGACGTTGCCATCACTGGTCACACCTGTTACGAGGACAACATGATTGCCCGAAGGCCGCCAGCTTGTGTACGGATTCTTCCCGAGCGCCATGTCGAATACAGAGACCTCTGCAAGCGCGATGACGACGGGGTATCCTGCCTCTACCTAATGCTCAACAATCCCCACATTGGTAGCAGTGGCTTGATAGTGTAAGCCGATCTGACGTAAGAGCTCGTATTCCTGCTCAATGCTCATACCGTCCTCGTTATTACCCGAGTTGTTCCCATCATATTGTGCATACCATTGCTCAGCATCGTTGATGATCTGTTGTGGCGAGAGCGCGGGCGATTTGCCGACCTGTGCCATGCTGAGCGCCATTGCACAGGCGAAGAAGCCGCAGGCAAATTGTGTCTTGCCGCGAGGGAACTGATCGGCTTCTGCAAACTCTGCTATTTCTCCTTTTGATGAGAGTTTCATGGTTGTATTCCTTACTTCCTTACTTCCTTCTTTCCTTCCAGGTATGTCCATTGGCACTGGCATCCATAGCGCACCAGGTTGGTCAATCAATTTCCACCTACCTTTCACATTGGCCTGAAAAGGGGTTATCATATAAATTGGAGTATATACAAGCATATTTTTGTTAAAGATGTATAAACGTATTCAGTTTTATCTGTGTATTTAATGAGTGTAACGCAATTCGAGCATATAAATAGAGAGCTTAAGGGGTCGCTTAAGGGTCGTTTGGCTTGAAGAAAGGATCATCATGCTCGTTTTAACGAATTAGAGTTTTTTGTACGCTGCTGTGAACACATGAGATGAATGAAGGAAGCAACTTATGAGGATTGCCGCGCTCATAGTTGGCATGTGGAGTTATTAGAGCGATGTGCGGCTCGTTTAGAAAAGTGATTCACATACTAAAACGGTCGAGTTTGAGCACATACTGATCCGATATTCGAAGCTCAATGCCCTCGCGTCGTAGGAAGTCTTGCCAATAGTGCTTGTATATATCCTGCTGACCTTGAATTGTATACTGCGTTGGATAGATGGTTTTCTATGTGGAGTGAGCTAGAAAACGGGTTTTGTGAAATGTCCACGCAAGCTCAATACGGAGAAATTTGTCTGGGGATGAGTTTTTGGACCGTTTGCCAATAGAGGCATATACATCTGAAGGGATGTGATGTATTGCAAAGAAGTGTAGATCAGGAAGATTACTAAAGTTTATCTGCATGGAAGGACGTGCAGAAATAAAGATTGTAGTAAACGTGTTTTGCCACGTTTGAGAAAGCAGGTTCTATCTAATGAAAGTCTTAGATGTCAATGCCACAGTGACTCTTGATGAGCTATTGAAGAACTGGGAGCGTGAGGGTATTCGCCAGGTTCTCTTTGAGTTGCCAGACATGCATGGTAGCGCACGCTCAAAAATTGTTCCGCTGAACAAAGTACAGAGGTTCGCTGAAAAGGGTCTGAATATGTATGGTGGCACCATAACTCTGGACAGCAGTTCATTCGTCGTCGAGGGTACAAAATACAATGAAGAGATGAACTATGCCGACCAGGTATTGATCCCGGATCTCTCCACCGCTGCGGTGGTTCCCTGGCTGCAAAATACGGCACGTCTGATCTGTGATACCTACTGGGCTGATGGCACGCCGCTGTCCGCCGCACCACGCCACGTGTTGCGCCATGCGATCGGTGAACTGGACGCTCTGGGCTATGAGGCTATTATAGGTCTGGAATACGAGTTTTATCTGCTGGATGCGACAACGAAAAAACCTGTCTTTGATGGTCTGCATATTTTCAATACGACACGTAACGTGGCCACGCCCTTTGTAGAGAGAGTGGTTGATCTCATGCCCCGTATCGGCGTCGATATCATTACTGCCAACTGTGAGTATGGCCCTGGCCAGTTTGAGATCAACTATGGCGAACATTCCGCTTTATCTGCGGGCGATCTGGGCTTTACATACAAAAATGGTGTCAAGCTCATTGCGCAACAGATGGGGTACCATGCCACATTTATGACCAAACCCTTTTCTGATCAATCGGCCTCTGGTGGGCACATACATATCAGCCTGGTCTCGAAGGGTACGCACGAGAATGCCTTTCTGGATACCGGTGATACGCATGGTCTTGGTGAGGCTGCCTATTACTTTATCCAGGGGATGATGCAGCACGCCAACGCTGCAATGGCTTTGATGGCCCCCACGCCTAACTGCTATCATCGCTTTGTCCCACATCATTTCGCGCCCACCAATGTAAGCTGGGGCCTGGAGGATCGCTCGGCAATGATTCGCGCCAAGAATAGCCGGGATCAGCGTACCCATCTGGAGAATCGTCTACCAACTGCGTTGAGCAATTCGTACCTGGCAACCGCAGCCGTCATTGCTGCCGGAGTGCTGGGTCTGAAGGCTGCGCAGAAGCCACCTGAGCAGGTGACGGGTCTGGCCGGGGAACATAACAGCAATTTCGCGCCTCTGCCAACAACCCTGGACGAGTCACTCGATGCGTTGACAGCCGATACCATTTTCACGGAGATGATTGGTCAGGAATTTGTCGAGGTTTTCACCGCCATCAAACGCAGTGAACTGGCACGCCTGAAAGCTCATGTCACCGATTGGGAGCGCGACGAATACCTGGAGATGTTCTAGTCGATCGTACATTCTGATAAAACAAAGAGGCGAGGTCCGGTCATCATCGCAGGTGACTGGACCTCGTCTCTTTGTTCGGTGAAGGCTGTTGACAACGATGTGTCAACGATCCACAGGCTTTATGCTTCCTTTACCGGTGTAGCGAGTGGAGCTACCGAGCTTGTACCTATAGACGTAGCTATGGTTTCTTCATCGGTTACGTTATCCTGAACCCGATTATGACCCATAACGTAGATAAGCACGGCGACTACCAGGGATAAAATGACGATGGCACCGATCCAGAGATCCCATGGGCCTGTATCGATCAGAGAGGGAACCCAGGGTGCCGATACGGTGGCGTAAAGACCCACGCCACTGGCAAGCAGGCCCACAATTGAGCAGAGGTAGAAAACCCATACCGGAGCCAGTTGGGTACCTGCGAATATGGCACTGTATTTGTAGCGAATGACAATGATATCGACGAACTGGAAGATGATGGACAGACACCAGATCACTGTGATCGCTCCGAAGATGATGTAGTACATCACGTTCGCCAGATTGCCGGGCTGTGCTCCTGGGATCACGTAGGGAATAATGATGTAAATGATCACGGCAAGTACCGAAACGATGATACTTTGTACCAGCACTGCAACCCACGGTACACGAGAGGCGTTTACCTTACTCATGACTGCTGGAAGGCGACGATCTATGCCGGAGACAAAGAGCAGACGACTGAACGAGTAGTTGTAGACGATCGAGGCATAGAGGCCGAAACCGATCATAATAAGATCAACAATGACCGCCAGAACCAGACCAGCAGGGCCGAAACCGTTCTTAACGACATCTACAAGCGCTGGAATATTGGCCTGATCAGCAGTAGGTACGGCGATCATGATACCAAATGTCGTCACGAGATACGCTACTATGACGATAATTGGACCCCAGATGAGATAGCGAGTAACCGCTCGATCGCTAGTAACCTCAGCACCCATGTTCAGCGGAACCTCGATGCCCAGCAAGGCCAGGATGACGAAGCCGAAGATGGTGAAGTTTCCTGTGCCTCCGAAGGTGACGGCCCAGCCACTGCCATTAAGGATGTTTGTATATCCCGGATGACCAGATAAGAGCCAGATCACCCCTCCCAGACCGATGAGTATAATCGCGGCACTGTATGCAATGAAGATGATATTGACCAGATTCTGCGCGGCGCGAAAACGTACCGCAGAGACCACGAAGGAGATTGCTGTAACTACAACAATCACCAGGCCCAACTGCCAGGGATCGGTCAGGATATTTGCGCCAAATAACGCTCCTAATTTGGTGATAAACGTGCTGACCAGGCTCCCAGTCACAATGATGACGAAGACACCAGGCCACCAGGCACAGAAACCAGCAAAAAAGCCCATAAATGGACCGAACGCTTTGGTTGTCCAGACATAAATAGAGCCTTCGTTGGGGAACATCCGGCCAAGCTGTCCCGTGACAACCGCTCCTGGGATAAGAAAGGTGAGAAAACCCACTACCAGGTAAATATAGGCCACAGGTCCTGCGGCAGCAATACCAGGAGAGTTTGTAATGAAGAGAACAATGGCGACAAAAATGGCCACCATATCGAAGGTATTCAGAACTTTAGGGAGAATACCACCCACAATGCGCTCTGAACGCAAGACATTGTCGTTGCTTTCGGCTGCTGTTGCCATAAAGAGTGCAACCTCCAAAAACTATTGTAGTGCGCAGGCTTTGCTTCCAAGCACTACTTCCGATAAAATTCACGCCGTTAAGATTTGTAAATGAAAATGTATCAAACTAATAGAAAGAAGTGCTACCCCCTTTCTTCAAAGGAAGAATCTAAGAGTTCCCCCTGGCCCAAAAGTTTGGGATGAGAATGATTTGTATTTCACCTAGTACGGTGATCGAGAGCCTCTGCCCTTCGTTCTCCTGGTAGGCTGCTCTTTCACATAAGCGCTCTTCTGAATAGTCGGCAGTTGGTCTCGCATTCATAGAGATGTCCTACAAGGTCATGACTAGCCTTCAAGGCTCTTGTCGGGATAGAGATGTAGGAGCGGTTAATGGCGCAATGTGCACGTATCTCTTTCCCATTATTATGTTTTATTCTAAAAAAGTCAAGCGAACAAAGAGAGGTTTATGTTGTTCAAGAGCCACGAGATATCGTCTCCCAGGATGCCTCACTGCTGGCGAACATACTTCCGATGGCGGAGAGAATCAAGCATATGATCGTTGATCCGCCAATGATATAGAGCCAGATCGTATTATTGATCAGGGCTGCAATCCAGGAGAAGAAAAGTGTATCCACAATAGCCGCAATGCTAGCCACTGAGCCGACCACGACACAGATTATCAGGACTGACTTAGGAAAAATGAACTTGCGCTGTCCTTCTCCAGGGTCTTTGAGCAAAAAGCGTGCCATGTTGATGAAGAGGAAGAGCGTAGAAAATGCCCAGACCAGAGCTGACGATGCCAGCATAACATTATAGACTTCGATTGTCAGGTTTCCCTGGTTCTCAATGGGTGTAAAAAATGGTACGCCTACAAAAACAATTAGTGTGATTGCCAGTGCAACAATTGTCTGGAAGATAATTGCATTGGCGGGCACACGGTTTCTGTTCAGCTTGCCTGAACTCATTGGAAGCCGCTTATCGATGCTTGCCACTAGCAGTAATCGTGCGTAGGTCAGGTTGTAGACAATCGTGGTAAATATACAGAAACTCATGAGGCAGATAACTGTGATTATAGCTGGCACCGTACCGAGCACATTACCTACAGCCGTAACCAGGCTGAAGATACTTGCTGAGCCAGCGGTAGGACCGAGGATAACAAGTTCGGCTGTTATTGAGACAAGATAGCCAACGATGACCAGGATTGTGCCCCATAGAAGGTGCTCTGTGATCGTTTTGAATGCAATGGGGTCCTTTTCAGCCGAGCCAATGATCTCGCCGCCCATATTGAGCGGGGCTTCAACTCCCAGATAGGCCAGTATGACCAGACCAAAAATGCCAATGTTTTTCAGTGAGCCACTCCAATGAATGCCCCAGTTATCGATATTCCCAAAGTTCACTGTAGAAGTATGTCCGTTGAGCAGCCAGAAGGCCATTGCGCATCCAAGCAGCACAACTGGAATAAGGGTGAGTAGCGCCGCACCTCTGAGTGCGTAACTGACCGAGCGATAGCGCTGTAATGACACTATTCCGGAGAAAATAATGACTACACAAATAACCAGACCTTGTTGCCATGGGGCATGGAGCCAGTCAGGACTCAGACCTTGCAAGAAGCCTACCAGCGCATCGCTGGCTGAGATCATCACCAGAACGCCAGGAAACCAGGCGCAGAACGCGACGAAGAAGCTCCAGTATCCCCCCAGTGCCTTGTGTGTCCAGTTATAGAGCGACCCCTCGTGAGGGTGCAGTACGCCTAATTGTGCTGTGACAATACTACAGGGAATAAAGAAGACAACAGCACCTATGGCGAAATAAGTAATAGACGATGCTCCGGCAGCTACAACTGAGACGACGTTTGTAACAAAAAAGATAATTAATACAAATGCCGCAATTAGATCAGATTGTCGGAGAATGCCGGGAAGGGCCTGGACAATGTACGTTTCTGAAGGGAGTGGTGTAATATTTTTTGGGGGAGAGTTTTCTGACCCCTTTTCAACCAGATTTGGCTGAGTTTCTAGTGATTTCACTTTCATCTCCTGGATCTTAATTATTTTGAAATTACTAACGGCTTTGTAATTTGCTTGAAGGTAGAGACGGGCTCCCTCATCTTAACATTGGTTGATTGATATTATTCAATAATCGTCAGATAATAGGAAATATTCACTATTATCTCCATCGGTTTAGTGATCGTTTGGCCCCTCTTGGGAAAAGAGATGGGACAAAGTCGATAAGAGGAAGGCTCTTCTATCTTAACATCGACGTGTTTGTGTTATTCAATTAGTGTCAGGTAATAGGAAATATTCACTACTATCTCTAAGGTTTCGTACCTTGCAGCCCCTTTGGGAAGAGAGGGATGGGACAAAGTCGATAGAGGAAGGGCATGACAGTTGAAGTAGCATGTCTGTGAGTTTTGCCACTTTCAATCTGCATGCTAGAATGCAAGGAACGAGACTTGCACAATGTTGTTCGAGTGGAATGAGCTGTAAGAGGTATTATGCTGCCTATGAGTCTGTCAACTCTTGCCTGAGGGTCCTGGCCCTCTCCAGTGAGATGTGCATGATCCCAGACCTCAGTCAAGGAGTGCAATCCCCCTGTATTCCCGCTTGCCATTTCAAGCTTGCCAGAGCGCTATGGCCGGAATGGTTTTATTGTTCTCTGTTTTTCAGTTATGCGAGCGGGGAGAGCGAGGCGAGGCTGTGATTGCTCAGTGTGAGCAGATGAGAAGGATGAGGAAACGATCTATGAGAATTGCCGCGATTATCATCGGAATACTGTGTATTATTATTGTGGCTTTTGATGCGTTTGAAACGATTGTTCTGCCTCGCCGCGTGGTGCGGAGGGTACGTTTGACGAAAGTGTTTTATCGGCTGACCTGGGGTATATGGGCTATGGTAGGACATCGGATGCGTCCTGGCAATCGACGTGAGTATTACCTGAGTTTTTATGGTCCCCTTTCGCTGATCCTTTTGCTCTGCCTGTGGGCCTCCCTTTTTATTGTTGCTTTTGCTCTGTTACAGTGGGGATTTGGCGATACTATGCATGCTCCAGAGGGGTATGTGCATTTTACTGGCTACCTTTATTTCAGTGGTACGACGTTTGTGACGCTTGGCCTTGGAGATATTACGCCGATGGACTCGCTGGGACGCGCTTTAACGGTGTTAGAGTCTGGTGGTGGCCTGGGCTTTCTGGCTCTGGTGATTGGCTATGTCCCTGTGATTTATCAGACTTTCTCGCGTAGAGAGGCCAGTGTTTCTTTACTGGATGCGCGAGCAGGTACGCCCCCTAGCGGCCCAGAACTCCTGATTCGCCATTTTAGAGGGCAGCAATCCGATGAGATTGTGGTTTACTTGCGGGAATGGGAGCGCTGGTGTGCGGAATTGCTTGAAAGCCACCTCTCTTATCCTGTTCTTGCTTACTATCGCTCTCAACATGAAAATCAGTCCTGGTTGCTGGCGCTATCTACGTTGCTTGATGTTTGTGCGCTGATCATGACGGGGGTTGAGGGCATGCCAATGAAGCCTGCAAAGTTTATTTTTGCAATGGCACGTCATACAGTTGTTGATCTGGCTCAGAGCTTTGGGGTTCAACCGTTGCAAGAGAACCATTGTCGCCTGGATACCGATTTCGTGCGTTTAAATACCGAATTGATGAAGCATGGTATTGTTATACATGATCCGCTCACGGCTGAAAAGCGTTTGAGAGAGTT
Organism: Ktedonobacteraceae bacterium; assembly: GCA_034438135.1. Classification (GTDB taxonomy): domain Bacteria; phylum Chloroflexota; class Ktedonobacteria; order Ktedonobacterales; family Ktedonobacteraceae; genus Paraktedonobacter. Next base: position 10,075 of record DAOTTL010000515.1, read on the forward strand.
GCGGATCATGTATGAACCCTTCCTGGAAGCACTGTGCGAGTACTTTATTATCAATTTGCCAAACATGGAGGTTGTGTCCGATCGTGTAGATGATTGGCAGACCAGCGCCTGGGATCACTTTCTCTCTGCCTCTCCTCACAGCCTGGATCGTGCGATGCGTCAGGGCTAAATGGAATTCGACATGCTATTTAAGTAGATGTTAGAATACAAAATGAAATAATCATGGAAAGGGAACTACCTACGTGTCTGTAGATCAAACATTACAAACATACCTGGACGACCTGGCCTCGTCCAATTCGGCACCTGGGGGAGGGTCTGCGGCGGCTGTAAGTGGTGCAATGGCCGCGGCATTAGCTAGCATGGTTGGTCGTCTAACTCTGGGGAAGGAAAAATATAGTGCTGTGCAGGGGGAAATTGCATCATTAATTGAGCAGTCAGAGGGACAACGTCAGCGGTACCAGCAACTTGTCACTGAGGATATCAACGCTTATGACAACCTGGTTGCCTGTTTTAAAATGCCTCGTGATACCGAGGAGCAGCGTCAGGAGCGCTTGGCTCTGGTCCAAAAGCGTCTGATTGAGGCTGCACTTGTACCGTTAGAGATGACTGAGAGAGCCGCAGCCGTAGCTCATATTTGCAGGCGTGTCGCTGAGATTGGGAATATCAATGTACTCAGTGATATTGCCGCTGCGGCCATGCTTGCGGCCAGTTCTGGGACCGCCGCAGCCTGGATGGTACGGGCTAATCTGAAGAGTTTGAAAAATCCTGAGATTGTGGCTACGCTCAGCCAGCGTCTCTCTAAAGCATTGGATGAGTTGACGACGCTCAGTCAGCAGGTAACTGCATTGGTTGGGGAGAAGGCATGACTGCACTGCTTATTGATGGGCGGACGATGGCTGCTGAAGTGCGCGAGGAGTTGCGAACAGAGGTTGAGCGCTATCGTCAGCAACGAGGTTATGTGCCCACGGTTGTCGTTATGCGTGTAGGGGGTGATGCGGCCTCTGGTGTGTATAGTAAAGCAATTTTGCGTGCAGCCGAAAATGTTGGTTTAACGGCTCGCCTGGAACAATCGCCAACCAGTACCTCGGTTGGAGAGTTCCGAACAATGTTGCAGGAGCTAAATGCTGATGAGCAAACGCGTGGAATAATTGTCCAGATGCCCCTGCCAGGTCATTTGTCACAACAGATGGTCGCTGAAACTATTCTGGCTGAGAAGGATATTGATGGGATCAGTCCCCGCAGTGCTGGCAATCTTTTTCTGGGTCTGGCTAGTTTTTTGCCTGCCACGGCAGCCTCAGTAATGGAGATTCTGGCACGGACTCAGACACCCCTTGATGGCAAACGCGCCGTGGTTATTTCGCGTAGTAACGTGGTTGGCAAGCCTCTCGCTTTGATGCTCTTACAGAAAGATGCTACAGTTACAATCTGTCACTCGCGTACCCGAGATCTGGTCGCTCTGACTCGTCAGGCCGATATTCTGGTGGCAGCCGCCGGGCGGGCGCGTATGGTCACTGCTGAAATGGTAAAGCCGGGCGCTACTGTCATCGATGTGGGTATTAACGAAGATCCTGGCGGTGGTGGCATTGTTGGTGATGTCGATTTTGCCTCTGTTCGCGAGGTTGCCGGAGCTTTGACTCCTGTGCCTGGTGGTGTTGGTCCACTGACAAATCTGTTGTTGCTCAAACAATGTATGCAGGGAACATCTCAAGTTTTTCAATAGTGTGAGTCATCCCTGATGATTTTCCGCGGCTGGCAAAGCTGCCTCTCCCCGAGAAAAGGGAGAAATGGCTGAGTTTAGAAGTAGCAAAGCTGCTTCTAAACTCAGCCATTTCTCCCTGAAATGCTGGCGGCGCAGCCGCCAGCAAGAGTGTTTGCTCATTTTACCAAAATAAGAGATGATTCATAAGAAGAAGTGAGGGTGTTTGACAGGGTATTCGCCCTACCAAACACCCTCACTTCTTCTTATGTCAGGCTTTGCCAGCTCTGCGCCTGCGGGCAGCGGCAGCATGTTTGCGTCGTTCGCGCTGGCGCTGTGTCTGCGGCTCCATCAACTCTTTTACCGGAGGTTGTTCGGCGTTCGTTGTTGCTGAGACGTTTGCTGTTCGTGAGCGAGTACTGGCACGGGCTACACGAGCATTGAGGATTCCCTGACGGATTACGAATCCTGCAAGCGCGGCTGCAAAGGCCAGTAAAATGAGATACAGAGGTACAACAAAGGCCTGAAATGCTGGGAGAATGGTTCCTTGACGATTAGCGATACTCAGGAGAAAGACAAAGGTGAGAACGATATATTCAATACCAGTCAGAAAATTGATCTGTTTGTACCAGAGAACTGGGTGGCCCGCGATTCGTGCGTCGCGTATTTTCCGGCTGCCATTATAGAGGTTATACGCGCCTAACACAGCAAAGAGGCCGCTGATAAGAGTGAGTACTCCTGGATCATTCATTTGCAAAACCATCCTTTGAGTCGTCAGTTGACGACTCGCTTTCATTTTCCTGTGGCATAGTCCAGAGGTGATACTGTCTTCTAACTATCAGCCCTATGAGAATACAGACCACTGGACCTGTGATCGCATTGAGTACAAACATAGTCGGGTCCAACAATTGCAGGGTACGCAGGGCGATCGCTATGGACTGAAATTGTAAAACGCCTTTCAGTCCCTGAAGAAGCCACAGATCTGATGGCAACGTCAGAAACAGTCCCATAAGACCTTCCAGGAGCAGGAAGATACGCCAGGGAGCCTGCGATTGCGTATCTGTACTCCCATGTTCGTACATTGTTGTGAGGATGAGTGCCAGGGCGGACCCATTGAAGATGAACGCTTCGAGTGCTTGCACGTCGAAGATGGTAGGATTCCCCGGGAAATTAGGAATTCGCCAGAGAAGTTCAAAAATACTGGCTGGACCGTTTATGGTTGATAGATCGATAGGGGTAGCTATTTGCCAGGGGAGAAGACTGCTTAGTACCCGTAACGTTGGATAGAGTCCAGGGGCGATCTGCTCCGAATTCAGGGTAAAATCGTAGGCAGCCGCGAAGACATAGCCCACTACCATTGGCAGTAGGGCCAGGAGAAGTACCGCCACTGCGGCGTTTGCGAATGAGCGCCTTGCCTGATTGCTCAATGCTACCCGCTCGTTTGTCTCGTCAGCATTTTCATCTTCGGACTCTTCAGCCTCTTCCTCTTCTTCATATGCTGCCTCGCTATCAGTTTCATGACCCATATCAGGTTTGTGCTCTGCGTCCTTGACGTCCTCGTTATCTGCAACCTCCTCTCCATCATTCGTCGTTTCACTCATCTCCGCTTTCAGTTCCTCAAGGTCGTCATACTCAGGCTCTTCTTGATCATTTTCATATTCTGCGAGTTCATCATCTTCCGCCTCTATCCCATCATTCTCTAAGTGTGTGTTACGAACTTTTGTGAGCGGTCGTAGGGGAGCAAATGCCAGATGTCCAATCGCTGCACCAATCAGACTAAAGACGGTTGCGAAGGCACCCACCAGTCCCCAGGCTGTGTAATAGCCATGTGCTGCCAGTGAGTTCTCTTGCAGGAAATTTACGATGTCTGGATATGTTAGACTGACGGCGAATTGAAAAAGTGCCATGAAAAATCCGCCCAGAGCAGCCTCAAGTAGCCCTGCCCCTCGTTTCGTGCGCAACTTGCGCAGCGCAGTCACTAATAGACCGCACCCTGTGGCACTCAGTACAGCCTCTGGTAGAAAAGAGCTGGCTGGTTGACTGTTGAAACGTGCCGTTAACGCGAAAAGTCCTGCAACGACAATCACAATGCCCATTGCCAACCAATCAAAGCCTGTCTGCTCACTCTTTTGAGTGGGAGACACGTTTAAGGCAATACTTTGCTGATCTTTTTCAGTGAGAAGAAGATCAGAGGATTGCTCCGTGGTCTCAAGCTGGTCCTGTCGCGTTTCTATGGAAGAAGGTTGCACATCGGTCTTACTTTGCTCCTCCTGGGGAGCTGCCATGAACGCGTCAGTGACCTGTTTATCAATTTCAGGCTCTTCCTGGGATGTTTTGGCCTGGTCCTGTCGTTGCATACAAAAGATCCTATCTTTTTGCAAATGTGTACAGCTTCTTGCGATAGTAACATAAGATGCTTTGTCCGACAAGAGGCCTATGGGTCATCCTTGATTCTTCTGCGGCTTGCAATGCCGCCCCTTACAGGGCTTTGTTGCCGATTGTCTGCATCGGCCTGGCAGGTCACTCTGCCCCATTTACATAAGAGCATATGACGTGTGTCGGGGGTATTCGGTCCACGACACACGTCATATACTCTTTCTATGCTCTATCTCCAGAGAAGATAGAGGAAAATCTCGTAGGGAAAGGCGGTTGCGCCATCAGAAAAAGGCAAACGCCTTTTTCTAGAATAAAAATAAGAAAGCTCTTTTAGAGACGAACCTGAGAAAAAATACAGGAATTACCTTAGATGGAATAGCAATTTCGCACTTGACTATCGGGGAAAAATTGCTAAAATCTCTAGTAGGATTACTTTTTATTAAAGATTTTACGAGGTTTGGTGTGCATATAGTTTGTATTGGCGTGGACCATACATCCGCGCCCATCGCTTTACGAGAACGTCTGGCCTGCTCTCTGCGTCAGATTCCACAGGTTCTCAGGGCCGCGCGTCAACTCGTGCAGGAATGTGTTCTGCTCTCCACGTGCAATCGCTTCGAACTCTATGCCGTCTCCTCGGACCCGGATGGAGACGCGGCTTTATTACGTGACATGCTCAGTGAGATTCGCGAGGTTTTGTTACCTGAACTTGTTGAGCATTCCTATCCTTTTTTCGATCGCGAGGCGGTCTCACATCTGCTAGGTGTCGCCTGCGGTCTGTATTCTCTGGTTCCAGGTGAGCCACAGATTCAGGGACAGGTAGCGGAGGCACTGGACATTGCTCAAGGTGGGAGTTTTGCCGGTCCTGTGACTTCCGCTCTCTTTCGTGCTGCACTGGTTGCGGGTAAACGCGCGAGGAGTGAGACCGCTATCAGCCGCAATGCCGCCTCAATCAGTCATGTTGCGGTGCAACTGGCTCGTCAGTTGTTTCCGCTTTTGCATAATGCGAGTGTTCTGCTCATTGGTTCAGGGAGGATGAGCGAACTGGCCGCGCAGAATCTTTGCGCCCACGGTGTACAAAGTCTGACCATTATTAATCGTACCGCTGGAAACGCGGTGAACCTGGCAGAGCGGGTTGGGGCGCTCCACCGTACATTTGATGAACTTCCTTCCTCACTGGTAGAGGCTGATGTCGTGATTAGCTCGACGACGGCACCCGTTGCATTTCTGACGAAGAAGATGTTAACTGAGGTTATCAGACAACGCGCAGATCGTCAGCTGCTTCTTATTGATATCGCTCTGCCTCGTGATATCGAGCCAACTGTGGCCGAACTGCCAGGTGTCCATTTGTATAATCTGGATGACCTGCAACTGGTTGTTGATGAGGGCATTCGCCTGCGGCTGGAGGAGGCTGAGCAGGTGAAATTGATCGTTGTACAGGAAGCCGAGGCTTTTGAGCGCTGGTTTCGTTCACTGGGCGTGGTGGATACGATTAGCGATTTGCGCCATCGTGTCGATGTTTTACGTGAGATGGAGCTTGCTCGTACGCTTCAGCAGCTTGAGCCTGGCCTCTCTGAACGCGAGTCCGCTGCAATTCGGGAACTCACTACACGTCTGGTCAACAAAATTTTACACAAACCTACTCGACGCCTTAAAGATGCTGCTGTAAATGGCCAGGGGCATATTTATGCTGAGGCCGTTCGTTACTTGTTTGATTTGGATGAAGAGCACTATGGAACGATTAATAATCGGGACTCGCGCCAGCAAGCTGGCAATGATTCAAACTCGCTGGATTATCACGCAACTCCAGCAACACTGGCCCAACCTGGAGATCGTGGTTGAGCAGATTCGTACAACTGGTGATGCTGTGACGAACTTACCCTTGACGCAAATTGGCGGGGATGGCGTTTTTGTGATGGAGATTGAGCGTGCGCTCATGGAGAGGCGGATCGATATCGCGGTCCATAGTTTGAAAGATCTGCCAACGGTCCAGCCTGCTAGTTTGAGTCTGCTCGTAGCTGGTCAGCGCGAAGATGCTCGCGATGTGCTCATTACGCGTTCTGCTCAGCTATTTGAGATAACTTCTCCAATTCGTATTGGTACATGTAGCTTGCGCCGAACGGCCCAGATACGTGCATTGTATCCTCAGGCGGAGATTCTTCCGCTGCGTGGCAATGTAGATACGCGTCTGCGCAAGCTTGATGCAGGTGACTATGATGCAATCATTCTGGCCGCAGCAGGACTGCATCGTCTGGATCTATCGGATGCACTTGCCGGACGAGTGCACTATCTGTCATTTGAACAGATGATGCCTGCGCCGGGTCAGGGTGCTCTGGGTCTGGAGACTCGTACTGAGCCAGAAATGTTGGCTCTGCTCGCGCCTCTTAATGATGCTCAGAGCCAGGCTACAACGACCGCTGAACGCATGTTTATGCGTCGTCTGGGAGCTGGCTGCTACTTGCCAGTCGCCTCTTATGCTACAATTTCTACTGACTCGCTCAATCTGACTGGTCTGGTGAGCAGTTTGGATGGTCAGCAGCGAGTTTTCGTCAGTCAGAGCATACCGTGGAGCGCTGAAACTGATCTTGAGCGGTCCGAAGCGTTGGGCGTGCTTCTGGCCGAGCAGGCGCTTTCTCAGGGAGCGGATGTGCTCATTGCTTCTTTGCTACAGCATACCCAGCTTTTGGATGAGGCTTCACCAGAAAGATCGGCAGAGGGATTGGACAGGGTGTCAGACATTAGAAAAGCTATTGTACAGGAGCGTCAGCATGTCTGAGGTGAGTTCCAGGATTTTGTCCCTGCAAAACAAGCGAGTGCTGGTCACGCGTACTCAGGCGCAGGCGGGCGAGTTAAGCGCAAAACTGCTTAATGAGGGTGCCATCCCGATTGAGTTACCGGTGATCCGCATTGTGCCGCCTGAGGACTGGCAGCCACTCGATAGGGCCATGCGTGAGCTTCTAACCAATAATGCTTATGACTGGCTGCTTTTTACCAGTGCAAACGGTGTGCGCATGGTTCTGGACCGCTTGCAGCATTTGGGATATGATCCGCAATCTCTGAGGAATACGCGTATTGCCACGATTGGACCCGCTACCGCTGCCGCACTGACCAGCTATCAACTGACCACCTCTCTGGTTCCTCAGGCCTATATTGCTGAAGGAGTGATCGAGGCTTTGCAGATGGATGCGCGTGAGCGAGATGAGAGTCTGGCAGGCAAGCATATACTGATAGCGCGTGCTGCTGAGGCGCGTCAGGTACTCATAACGGAGTTGGAGCGTGAGGGTATGCGTGTTGATGTCGTTGCGGCCTACCAGACTTTACCTGTGGCTCCTGAGGATGAGCGCGGACACGAGGTTATCAAGCTCCTGCGTGAACAGAGGCTCGACTTTATTACATTTACCAGTTCGTCAACTGTTCATCATTTTATGCACTGGCTTAGCACGGCTGCCCCAGATATAACTGTTTTGCTGGCCTCCCCGGATAGAGGGGGGGCGTGCCCACGTATTGCCTCTATTGGTCCAATTACCAGCCAGACGGCGCGATCCTATAGTTTAGAGGTTAGCGTCGAGGCTCGCGAATTTACAACGCAAGGTCTGGTTGAAGCTTTAGTAAATTGTGAGGAAACACATTCATGACTGACACAACAACGAGTACTGAAATTGCTCCACAGGCGCAGCCCGTCCCTGCCAAGCCCAAACAGGCTCGTCAGATGGTACGTTTTACTTTCTATAAACTCGATCCCCAGTGGCAATTATTGCCTTATGAACAGCGACAGCAGGGCAGGCAACAGCTCGCTCAGATCGTCGCTGAACATGGAGAGCATACCCTGATGCGCACTTTTGCGCTCTACGGTCTGCGCTCCGACAGCGACTTCATGCTCTGGCAGGCAACCTATGATATCGATGATTTGCAAAAGCTGAGCAGTAAGATTCGCCGCAGTCCGATGGGTCCCTATCTGCGCGAAGCGTATGGTTTTCTCTCAATGACCAAACGCTCGGTCTATGTCGGCAAGAACGCGCGAGGGGTTCATGATCCGCGTCTGGTCATTATGCCAGACGACAAGAAATATCTCTTTGTCTATCCGTTTGTGAAGACGCGTCCCTGGTATAAGCTCTCACTGGAGGAGCGCAAGCGTATGATGGACGAGCATATCCGCGTGGGGGTGAAGTATCGTGAGGTTTCGATCAACACTACTTATTCTTTTGGACTGGACGATCAGGAGTTTGTGGTAGCCTTTGAGACCGACAATCTCAGCGATTTTCTCGACCTTGTAGAAGAGTTACGTGGAACCGATGCCAGTAGTTATACGCTACGCGACACTCCCATGTTTACCTGTGTTGCTCGTTCTCTGGACGAAATTCTTGCAGATATCGGGGCGTAATCATGAGTAATCGGACAGATGCAGATCTCTCGCTCGCCCGTTCCCAGGTCCTCTTCGAGGAGGCGCAACACCTCATGCCGGGAGGTGTAAACAGTCCAGTTCGCGCGTTTCGTGGCGTTGGAGGTGAGCCAGTTTTTATCGAGCGTGGCAATGGTCCCTACCTTTTTGACGTAGACGGGAATTGCTATCTGGATTACGTCCAGTCCTGGGGACCAATGATCCTGGGCCATGCGTACCCAACGGTTCTCCAGGCCGTTACTACAGCCAGTGCTCGTGGGTTCAGTTATGGAGCTCCAACCGCGGCTGAGAGTGAATTGGCTCGTCTGGTTATCTCAAGTGTTCCTTCCATCGAAATGGTTCGTTTTGTCAACTCCGGGACCGAGGCTACTATGAGTGCCCTGCGCCTGGCTCGTGCTTACACTGGACGAAGTAAGATTGTCAAATTTAGTGGGTGCTACCACGGTCACGCAGACATGTTATTAGTGCAGGCAGGTTCCGGGGTGGCCACCATGGGATTGCCAGATAGTCCCGGTGTGCCTGCCGAGACTACCAGCAATACCTTAATCGCCTCTTACAACAACGCTGACGAGGTTGAGAAACTTTTCCATTCCTATCCCGATGAGATCGCTGCTGTGATTGTGGAGCCTGTCGCTGCCAATATGGGTCTTGTTCTGCCACAGGAAGGTTTCCTGGAAAGTCTGCGCGAGTTAACCCGACAGCACGGCGCACTATTAATCTTTGACGAGGTGATGACCGGATTTCGCGTTGCCCTGGGCGGGATGCAGGAGCGCACAGGTATTTTGCCCGACCTGACCTGTCTGGGTAAAATAATTGGTGGTGGATTGCCTGTAGGGGCATATGGGGGACCGAGCGAGATTATGCAACTGGTGGCACCCGTTGGTCCAATGTATCAGGCTGGCACCCTCTCCGGCAATCCTTTAGCCATGGCCGCGGGAATTGCCACGCTCACTGAACTCCGTAAGCCCGGCCAGTATGCCGAACTCACACGGAAATCTTCCATGTTTGAAGATGGACTGACTCAAGTAATTCAACAGACTGACCCTTCAGTGCACCTGGCATCCATTAGTGGCATGTTCACGCTCTTCTTTGTTCCACACCCGGTACTCAATTATGCTGAGGCAAAAACTGCCGATACCAAACGTTTCGGTCGTTTCTTCTGGAGTATGTTGCGTCAGGGGATCTACCTGCCCCCTTCGCAATTTGAAGCGTGCTTCATCTCACTGGCCCTTGACGACGCTATGTTAAAAGAGACTATTGTATGTGTACAGCGTGCCCTGGAGGAGAGTGCAGTCATAGCATGATTGCCCAAACAGGAAAGGAAGAGAGGCTCATGAGTAATTTTCCTATCGTGCGTATGAGGCGTACACGGCAGACTGACCAGTTGCGTGGTCTGGTGCGTGAAACCCACCTGAATCTTGAGCAATTGATCTATCCATTGTTTGTTGCAGAGGATCTGAGTGAACCACATGAGATTAGCTCCATGCCTGGTATCATGCAGTGGCCTCTAGAACATCTAGGATACGAGATTGAGCGTCTCGCTCAGTTGGGCATCAAGTCTGTCCTGCTCTTCGGCTTGCCTGTGCAGAAGGACGCCGTGGGGTCCCAGGCTTATGACTCGCAGGGCATCATTCAACATGCCATCAAGCGTATCAAGTCAGTTGCTCCCCAGATGCTGGTTATAACCGATGTTTGCCTCTGCGAATATACCGATCACGGCCACTGTGGAGTTATTCAGAATGGCACGATCCAGAACGACGAATCTCTGGAACTACTCGCCCGCATGGCTCTCTCACATGCTGAAGCTGGTGCCGACCTTGTCGCGCCCTCGGACATGATGGACGGTCGCGTTGGCGCTATTCGTCGCGTCCTGGATGAACAAGGTCTGAGTGCTATTCCGATTATGGCCTACTCAGCCAAATATGCCTCTGGTTTCTACGGTCCCTTCCGCGAAGCAGCCGGGTCCGCACCCCAGTTTGGTGATCGCCGCTCGTACCAGATGGACCCCGCAAATGCCCGTGAGGCTCTGCGCGAGATCGATCTGGACATTGCGGAAGGGGCGGATATTATCATGGTAAAGCCTGCTCTAGCTTATCTTGATATCATTCGTCAGGTGCGTGATCGCTATAACCTGCCTCTGGCAGCCTATAACGTCAGTGGCGAATTTTCAATGATCAAAGCTGCCGCACGTAACGGATGGATCGATGAACAGCGCATCGTCATGGAGGTGCTTACAGGTATTCGTCGTGCTGGAGCAGATATGATCATCACCTATTTTGCTCCTGACATTGCCACCTGGTTATAGATCTGGACTGTTCCCACGTCACTTCTTCATTTTTCAGCGGCTTGCAAAGCCGCCCATCCCCAGAAAAAAAGCAGAAGAATGGATGA
>DAOTTL010000516.1:0-10704 GCA_034438135.1 Ktedonobacteraceae bacterium
CCAGAGCTATATACCTACCTGCTCTCTACCGCCAGATCTGTGTGTTTATAGCTACTCACTCAGGTTTCTGGCTCTCTCGCTGACCCCAGAGAGAGAACAAAATATGAGAAGACGTATTAGAAGCGTAGTAATAATCTTCCTGAGGTATTTCAGTCGTTAAAGTAGACGTAGAGTGCCAGACCAGAGTATGTCACTAATCCTCTTGAAGGACCGTTACACTAACATAGAGTGTCAGAGAGAAGCATAGAAAAAGGTCTTTATAGAGTAAAGCCAATATATGTCTGCAAGAAGCAAAAGAGAGAGCAGGAGATTTACACCAGCGAGCCTGTGACGTGAAACTATTTGCTTCACATATGGACCAGATATATTAGCACCCTTTATTGGTTCATTCTATTAGTTCATTAACATGTAGAAAGGAGTGTTCAATGTCACAGAGCGTCATCCCGCCAGCCGCAGGTCGGATCAAATCGAATTCACTTATCCTCATTGTTGAAGATGACGCCGCCATCGGAAGTTTCCTGAAGCAGTTGATCGAAGACGAGACGCCCTATACGTCCATAGTCGTGTCGGATGGTCCTAATGCACTGCTTATAGCATCGCAAACCCATCCCTGCCTTTTCCTCCTGGACTACCGCCTTCCTGGCATGAATGGAGTGGAAGTCTACGATCAATTGCAAATAATGGAAGAGATGAAAGGCGTTCCCGCTATCATGATGAGCGCCACTCTGCCAACGGAAGAGTTGCAGAAACGCGGCATCTATCCCTTACGCAAACCCATGGACATTGGTAACGTCATTCGCATGATTACTCATGCTCTCGCCACTTTTGAAGAGCAGCAGTTGGAGGGTTATCAACACCATCGCTAAAAGCGTCTCTAAACGCTCACCTATTTCCTTTGTCAGAAATCTGGTACAATAACAAGGGAAAAGCTCGCAAAATAGCCTATCCGGCACTTGCGGACACAACGTTACTCACAGGTTCCCTTCAGGCGACCAGTGTGTTTTTATCTACCTTGAAAGGCAGAACACGATCCTATGGCTAATAAAGAGCAAAAACAGAAAAAAGAGCAAAAAGCTCCACCGAAGTCAAACAAACAAAAAAAAGAAGCCAATCGCGATAAAAAGGCCGCCAAAACTGACAAAACCATTTAAAAGACATCTCATTGCCTGTTACATGCAAAATATAAGTGGTTTGCAAACGTAAGGAAGGCATTGTTCAGGCTCCTTTTTACAAGATTGCAAGTGGTTCTGGAGAAGAGTATGTTCAGGTCTATCTTCATGATATGCTTGAAATATTCTTCTTCCTTGAAAAGAAATTGCCCGATCTTTTCACAATCTGACTTTTTGAAGAGAAATAGCACTGTTTAAGGTAGCATTTTTCCGCTTCTGTTCGTTATATAATAGTAGAGCAGAACTGTTATTTCTATCCACATCATACTTCTCGGCTACAATCGAGGACCTGCAAGCTGTTCCACCCCTCTTTCTCAGAAAGTTGTAAGATCATAGCATTTGTGTTCTTGCATATGTGAAAGAAGGGGAGTGGTATTTAATGTTCGTGCTGAAGGGCCGTTTGGCAGAAGGAACCGACTTGACATCTTTGTTACAATGCGGATAAGATGCCATCCAGGGATAGCACGTGCGTCATCAGAGCATTCGCAGGAGATCGCCGTCTGCTTTGCAATGGACGAGAAGAAATGGGGGGCGTATGCAATCGAAATTCCATGACGACGCAAACAAGCGCGAGAAAACCCCTGATCACAGGTCGGGGATGGCTCGCCATGAACCGGATGTGTACGTGGAACAAGATGACCAATGGGCTGTCCTTCGGCACGAGGTGGAGGTGGGGGATATGAGGTGGCAGGAGTCGCAGGCTGCTGCGGACTGGGAAAGGGATCGGCGTGATACAGAAGGCAATGCCGTTTCTTCTCAGTCGTCCTATGATGAGCTTGCAGAGGCAGAGAGCCAGGTTGATATCGTGGTTGTCGGCGTCGGCGGAGCAGGTATGAATGCGGTCAATCGTATGATCGATACCCATGTGCGCGGCGTGCGTTTTGTAGCGATGAATACCGATGCTCAGGTTCTTTCACTTTGTGAGGCACCAGAACGTATCTGTCTGGGGCAGCACTATACAAAGGGATTGGGAGCCGGAGGCGTGGCTTCAGTGGGAGCACGTGCCGCCATGGAGAGCGCTTCCGATATTCAAAACGCTCTGGGCAACGCCGATCTGGTGTTTATTGCTGCCGGCATGGGCGGTGGAACTGGCACCGGGGGTGCCCCCGTCGTCGCTTCGATTGCTAAAAAAATGGGAGCCCTGACTGTCGGGATTGTAACCCTGCCCTTCACTTTTGAAGGTACCAGGCGACGACGAGCGGCGGAGGAAGGGTTAAGGATCCTTTCGGCTGAAGTTGACGCCATTATTACAGTTCCCAACGATCGTCTGCTGGCTATCATCGGACGCGATCGTTCGCTCTCCGATTCGTTTAAAGTCGCCGACGATGTGCTGCGTCAAGGTGTTCAGGGCATCGCAGAGGTTATTAATGTTCCTGGACTGGTAAACGTTGATTTCGCCGATGTGCGCAGTGTCCTGCACGATGCTGGCACAGCTTTGATGAGCATCGGACAGGGACAGGGACGTAACCGGGCTCAACATGCTGCTGAAGAAGCGGTCGCAGGCGGTTTTCTCAACGTCTCTATCCGTGGCGCTCAGCGCGTGCTTTTCAATATCAGCGGTGGTGAAGATATGACTCTCTTCGAGGTGAATGAGGTGGCTGAGTCGATCGGCAGCGCTATCCATGATACCGCCGATATCACCTTTGGTGCGGTCATAGATCCATCACTCAATGATACCATCCGTGTGACTCTGATCGCTGCTGGTATGCCGGAAGCACGCACAGGACATATTCCTGCTATTCGGCTGGAACAGCCTGCGACGCCTCCACCCGGCAGGAGTTACGCGGGCAGTGGTATGAGAAATCCTGGCCAGACGGGATTTTCAGGTCCCCCTCCGACCCCTCGTTCTCCTCTCAAAGGGGGCACGAGCGGACCTCGTTCAGAGAGACCGACTCCTGAGCCTGTGGTCGAGGCTGAGGGTCAGCGTGCTCAGAGTAGGGAGAAGAATGCCAGGGCGAATGAGCGTCCACAGCGAAGCTTGAACGACCTGCGGGGACTTCGCAGCATGGGCCGCCGTCAGTCTGATGACGCCTCGGAGGTAGAGATGCCTCCTTTTTTGCGCAGATATGAATGAGTAGAGGGAGGATAAAGGGGTCCTTTGCTTCCCCTCTATCCTCCCTCCTCGCCAGACTCTCAAGAAGATTTACCCTTGCCTTGTCTCAGTCTCGGATGCCGGTGAGCGTCCTCGCTCACCCCCCTTTTTCCCGATTTTAGAGTAAAACTCTGACCCCTGCTGACGTTTGGTTGACTCGCCGCCCTTCTTCCCAATCTCGGCGTAGAATTGTGGCCCATGTTTCTCTTTCACGGTTTCTCCACCCTTCTTCCCAATTTTGGAGTAGAACTCCGGTCCATATTTCTCGCGTACAGCCTGCCCTCCGCGTTTCGCTTTCTGTGATCCTGGCTCTGGTCCACGTTTGTGATTCGCCATAGAAAGACCCGCCCTTCTGTAACTTCATACAACCACTTAAACCCGACAACAATCAAGCGGCGAGACATTCTCATCCTCAGAACGTCCCTCCCTCTGCTTCCCTACTGCGATGGATGTCTGGCCGCGCGTGCGACGTTGTTAGCGATGAGCGCGGCCATACTGCCAGCTCCAATACCATTATCTATATTGACAACCGAGAGACCTGGGACACAGGTTTGCAACATTGAGAGCAGCGCGGCAACACCTTTGCCTCCCATGCCGTAGCCGACTGAGGTGGGAAGGCCAATCACTGGCACGGGGGCCAGGCCCGCTACCACCGATGGTAATGCACCGTCCATGCCGGCTGCAACGACAATTGCGTCCACTCCGCTAGAAAATAGTGCCCCCAATGGCTCCAACAGACGATGCAGGCCAGCCACTCCTACATCGTAGATACGTGTGACATGACATCCCATCTCTTCGGCAATCAAGACGGCCTCCTCCGCTATCGGGATGTCGGATGTTCCGGCGCTGATCACGCCTATACGCCCACCAGTGACGGTAGGTACATAGTTTTTCTGATAGATTGCCAGTGCTCGTGCATTTTCATGTACCCTCAGGGTGTAGTCCTGAAACTCCTTGCGCAAAGCTGCCAGAGTCTCAGCACGAACCCGACTAATGATCGCTCGTCCGCTGGCCTGTAAAAGACTATGGGCCATGGAAATGACCTGTACCGTCGTTTTTGTCTCACCGAAGATCACTTCCGGTACACCCTTCCGTTGCTCACGCCCAGGATCGGGACGAATCTCGATCTCCGCCGAGTCTTTCAGTTCTCCCTCAGGGACATCGTTTTGTGGAGGGCTATCGGTGTCAGCTTGCGCCTCAGAAATTGCGTTTTTGTTCAACGTAAAACTGTCCTGACTTAACACCTTGTCAAGCCAATTCAACTGATCCTGTGCATCCTGATTCACGAGCATTCTATCCTTTCTGGAGGAGTGAGCCTACCAGAGAGTTTCAACGCGCCTCACCGTACCATACTGTAAAACAAATCGACAAGCATACTTCAGGTAGAGATGTCCAATGCCTGAAGAGCAAGCAACTGTTTATGATATAATGGTACTGAAGGCTCCAAATAATCTCGACTCTTTACGTATGTGAAGAGCTTGCATTCGCCTATCAGGCGGATTGAAGCATATAGTACTCTTAGGTTAAAGCATGAACAACAATATTTTGCATCGTAGCGTTCCAGGGTTCATCGCTCTGACAATCTTTGTTGTATTAACAGCGTGTGGACCGACGGTCAGCACTGCTCAACCTCAACAGACAGTGACGATTAATCCAAATTTTCCGGCCCAGATCTCACCCATTCCTACTGTTCCTCCCTATCGCTGTGGGGCATGGACCTCAAATAATGCTCCCGGAATTGCGGAGACCATTACTATTTACGCACGCCTTACCCACGACGCTCAGGGTGTGGCAAACATGTTTGCCGCAGCGGTGGTTCATTTTCAGAGTGGGGATGTTGCACTAGATCAGACCTCCAGTGATGCAGGCGGCTATGTGATGTTTACTCTCAACTTGCAGGGCCGTCAGCCAGCGCAGGTTCCAGCGACGATCGATGTGACGTTTACCGGTCTGCAAGGAGGGCCTGTGAAATGTTCTCAAGCTTTTTTTACTCCTCACTGAGCCTCTGACAGGTGGGACAGAAATGGGCTGTCCGCTGAGCTATGACCTCTCTAACAATTGGCGTTCCACAACGGGCGCAGTGTTTCACCTCGCCAGCTTTATGATAAGCCTTGAGATGCGCGTAATTCTCGCCTGACTCTCCCCGCAATCCACGATAGCCACTAAAGGTCGTGCCTCCGTACTCGATGCCACAGGTAAGCACTGAGACAATGCTCTCATGCAAGCGTTCCAATTCGCTCACCGAAAGAGAACGAGCGGAACGGAGTGGATGGATCCCGGCTGCAAAAAGTGCTTCATCGGCATAGATGTTTCCCAGTCCCGCCACAGTCTCCTGGTCCAAAAGCACGACTTTAATAGGCCCCTTGCGTAGAGAGAGATGAGCATTTAACGACTCAACGGTAAATTCAGCGCTGAGTGGTTCTGGTCCAAGCCCTGCCAGCGCCTCATCTTCGCGCTCCACTGGCCAGAGCGCAACTCGTCCAAATTTGCGTGCATCGTTAAACAGAAGTCTTCTATCATCAGTGAGATCAAAGCAGAGCCGACAGTGGGAGAGTTCACCCGGGTCGTAGTAGACCATGGCCTCTTCTTTCACAAGCAATTCGCTACTGCGCTGCTCGCGATCAACCATGGGCATCTGATAGTGAAATGCGGGTCCTCTGGTGCTCCAGGCCAGGGGATCGCTCACGCGAAGTTGCTCATCGATTTCCCAACCAGGAGGCAAAAGATAGAGATTGCCAGTCATACGTCTGTGTATCGTCAGGATTACCTCGGGTTTTTCCTCCCGACCAAGGTCCAACAACAGATACTTACCACGTCGGCGAACCCCCAGGATGCGCTGATAGATAAGGTGCGAGCGAAATGCCGATGGGTCCGGGTAGCTAATAGTACGCTCCCAGAAAATGTGCAGATCGTGAATAGTGGCACCAATAACGGTAGCACGTAGTTGGCGTGCAGTAAACTCGACTTCTGGCAATTCAGGCATAGAAAAAGTAGAACCTCGAAATTCTTAACAAGATACGGTTATAAAGTTTCCATAGTGTTTTGAGCTATTTCCCACACACGGTATCCGGTCTCTCGATCCTCTATTAATGCCGAAGACGGGACCGCACGCAGACGCCATGCTACCCAGAGATCGCCGGCTGCCCCTGAGAAGTTGCCAATGGTTGCAAAAAGTGCATATGCAGACCAGTTGGGAGCCAGCAGGGTGAGGATAATCGCAACTGTGGTAATAATGAGAAGGGGTGCCAGTCCGATCACCAGGTAGTAATTGCGCGGAAAAACTTGCTCTTTTGCACTACAATAGAGCGCAATTGGCCACTTTGCTCCGTAATAGGGTTTGCCACCCCAGAACTTAAATGCAGCCCCATGAACCAACTCATGGATCGGTAAAATCACAACATAGCTGAGCAGGTTGAGCACGAACCAGAGAAAGATCTGGCCTGCACTTACACTTGGATAGTGTCCGGTTCGCCAGATGTAAGTAAGCATATTTAGTCCGCTAAAAAAGATGCCTCCGGTAAGCAGGAGTATCAGACTAAGAAAGGCCAGTGGACGCATCTGTTCAGGCGAAAACAGAGCCAGCTCGCTGCTCAGATAGAGTTCGTTTGTATCACTCGCTATCTGCAAGATCTTGCGACGACGCGGACGAAAGCGATCAACAATGGTCAATGCCATAGATTTTCCTTGAATGATTGGTCATATCGGTTTCACTCACTTTCTCCCTTTCAGCATATCATGAACTGTCATGTCAGGTCTACTTTTCTGTCGCCTGTGACGACAGAGAACAAAAAGAGCAACCGATATGTTTTGCCGGGCTTCCGCCTGGCAAAACATATCGGTTGCTCTTTTTTTAAATGGGGTGGGGTGTCCTGCCGGGCCGATGCAGCAGATAGACAAAAATCTCTACTTGTGAGGGGGTCTGGCAACGGCTGAAAAGCGACTTTTGCGAAACCCTGTTTCTGAGTGCCGCAGGCTTGCACTTTTTGGCTATGCACAGTATCCTTTGGATAGGAGCAGATGGAGTGACAGACTCCAGTAAACTGCCGAAAGGCAGTCCACTTTGAGGGAAGATCATATGCGTCGCATTGAAGCATGGCAATATCTCATAGGGATATTTGCGGTATTCTGGGTTGTTTTCGCCGTTTTCTTATTCATTGCCGATATCCCTTTTCTCGTTATCAGTATGGCACTGACAGCCATCCTGGCTATGTCGGTCGTGGTCATTGGACTCGCCTGGGCATACCAGCATAATTGGTGAGCGCAAAACTTTTCTGCGGCTTGCAACGCTGCCCCTCCCCCCGAGAAAGGGAGAAATGGCTGAGTTTGGCAGCAGCAAAGCTGATACCAAACTCAGCCATTTCTCCCTGAAAATCTGGCGGCGTAGCCGCCAGCAAGAGCGCTTCCTCATTTTACAAAAATGAGGAATGACTCATACTTAAGAAAAGAGGGCGGAGTAGCCTACCCGGCAGACTCATATTTATGGTAGCCCTGCGACCTGCATATCCTGGGGATGTTCGACAAGAAAACGATACTCAACTTTATACTCTTCGTCGGGTGCCAGCGGAAAACGCCAGGTCATGCGTTCCAGCTTTGTGCGCTCGGTCGGAGCTGGCTGGATGGTTTGCGTTTTCACTTTGATGCGCTCATGCTGCGAGATTGGCAGGTTATCGCGCAAGATGATGGCGCGGGGAGAAGTGGCATAATTGTGCAATGTAATGCGGTACGTATAAGTGATGCGACGGAGATCATTCTGGAGGAGTACCCCTTTCTCTACAGTGCGTTCGAGCTGCTCGCGTTTGACCTTGATAGTATCATCGATGCCTACGAAGATCTTGAGCTGTTCCCTTGGAGAGGTCATTTTAATCTTTGTTGTTCCGACATAGTCGTTGCCCAGAAAGATACTGCTTGAGCCTGGAAGTAGAACTCGCTCGGTTGTATTGGTAATTCTGGCGCGTACATGCACAGTTTGTTCGATCGCAGGTGCGCTGAGATACTCAAACTCACAGGGCAGGTTATCGCGAGCGATGGTTGTCTTGTGGGGCTGATTATCGGAGGGGATGTCGCCAGAGTGCGCAATCCGAAAAACATAGGTTGTGCCTGTTTGCTCAACTGTTGCGGTTGCTATTTCAGCAGGAGCAGGCGCTTGCGCGGCGAGGGGTTCTAATAACAGCTCGGACTGGTCCATACTCGGGACTCCACTGCCGTCCGCGACGATAGCGTGACTTTGCATGGCTTTTCTGGCTAACATCGGGCGTACGCCTGAGGGGGATGCGGGCACAGCGTGGGGATGGACTAGCAGAGCATGCAAATAGCGCGGCTCCAGTTCTGGGAGCGTAGCGACCTGACTGGGACGCGCCGTCGAGAGGGCCAGGCTCACCTGTTCCCAGTTTTCGCCGGTCGATTGTTGTACCAGCCCTATATAACTCAGTTCGACCTCGCCACCATTGCCGTCTTCGTTCATGGTCACGCGTACATCATATTGTGGCTGCCAGGAGGCCTGGGTGATCAGGTAGGAGAGTTCGAGCGTGAAATCACCCTCCTCGGGCATGTCGATGATGACAATGGCGGCCAGACGGTCAGGTTTTCCTCGTCCTTTTTTACTGGCAAGTTCACGCTGGCGAGCATGAAGTTCTAACTGCAACTGCTTCAACTGGATGTCCAGATCCTGGGCTGCTTCGGCATCTTGTAAGGCTTGATTGGCGGTGAAACGAAAGAAATCGGCGCAATCCTGAGGTTTCATCTGTCCCGCGGCCAGTCCACGAGCAAAGTCGCGGGACTGTTCGCCCAGTGCGCGTAACCACTGGCGTCGATCGTTGAGGGCCGCCTGACGGGCCTGGAGGAGATCAATCTTTTGTTTGAGCAGATCGCAGGCAGTTTCCAGCGCAAGAATTTCAGTTTCGGGTGTATGATCATAAAAAGTCTTACTGATATCAACCTGGAGGATACGTGTTCCCTGGGGTCCCTGACCTGTAGCTCGCAGCGTTTCGCGGAGAAATTGCGGTAGATCGTTGACACGTACCTCCTGTTCTCCGGCGCTCAGGTGGATCTCTCCCTTGCGAGTGACAAGTGCTCGATCGGCATAAACGGTTACTTCTTTGATAGGGGCTGTAAGGTCAGCCATATATAGTTCTCCCTCTTGTAAAATCATAGCCTCTGCGGATTTCTCTGGTATCCTATACAACGGAGAGGCCGGTAGAAGGAACTTCTTTCTGCGATCCGCTTTGAGGATACTTTCATCTACTAATAGATCCAGATTGATGGATGCGCGGATGTATTCTGATTTATTCTACAGAAAGAGTACGAGTGAGCGAGAGAAAAGTTTTTCTCCTTCCCGTACCTCTGCTATCCTGTGGGTCCAGTGATCTGGCAACTCTGGGAGTCGCCAAGACCAAAGATCCGGTTAATGGCTGGTTGGATATTTGCGCAGTTAGGAAGCACTACATCCTGCAATGAACCGTCCGAGGGGTCTACAACCTGGCCCAGTTCTCCATAGTTTGCGCTACCGGAGCCGGGTCCCAGCGTGAGACGTTGGATATTATTGGCAGGAAGACTGCGAGCGAAATTGGCAACTGAGAGCATTTCGCTCTGATTCAAGTCAGTGTAGACCTTGCCGGTCAGATCTTTAAAAAGAGCGTCCAGATGATTGAAGATAGCAGGGGCATCCAGCTTCTTTTTCAGAGCTTCGATGACCTGTTGCTGACGTTGGGTGCGTCCAATATCTCCAACCAGGTCGGCATGGCGTGAGCGAACATAGGCCAGCGCATCCTGACCATCCAGGTGTTGGGGTCCGGGAGCCAGGAAGAGGCGTTTAAGTGCGTAGGGATCGTTTGCACTGGCGCTTTTCCCGGTGTCGTCGGGATAGTTATCATCGAGGATGGGATGAGTGACATCGATATCGATTCCTCCGAGGGTGTCGATCACACTGGAGAAGCCATCCAGACCCACCCAGGCATAGCGATCTATAGGAATACCATAGTCCTGCTCAATGGTCTGCCGGGTCAATTGGACCGCGTCATCAAAGCTGCGGTGAGCCAATGAGCCAGTGAAAAAAACCTGGTCGATTTTATGCATTCCCTGATCATTTGGCAGTGGAATCCAGGAATCGCGTGGAATGGAGACCAGCGTAACGCTGTTATTGGAGGGATCCACATGGATGATCATCATGACCTGTGTGAGGACCTCTGGAAAAGTATATTTGTCGTCATTATCACTCCCAAGCAAGAGCAGATTCCAGGCATGACCATCGATCGTACCATCGCCACTGGTATTTCCTGCAACCGGGTGAAAAAATTGTCCTAGTGGCTGGAAGACTGTCTTTTGAATGTAATAAACGCCATAGGCGATTCCTCCACCCAGGATGGCCACAATAATGAGCGCTGCGATGAGTTTCGTTGAGAGCCGACGCTTTCTTTTCTGGTTGCGAGGACGCTGTATCTGAGGGGT
>DAOTTL010000517.1:0-5473 GCA_034438135.1 Ktedonobacteraceae bacterium
CCGCAGAAAAGTGAGGGATGACTCATGTAAAATGAGGGGTGGTGGGGCCGAAAGACAGAGGCTTTCGGAGAATGAAATAGCCCTGCTTATCTCAATCTTATGCTTGACAATAGCAAATAGAAGATGTTACCATCATAATATGAGCAACACTACTTCGTCTCGTGAGAGACAGATGAGCATAGCCCACCTGGCGATTGCCCGTCATCCCTACAAACGCATGACGCATGCGTTCGCCGCATAAGCCTGGCACATTCGCTTATGCGGCGGAAAGCGGTGCCGAGACCTGAGTTCTCCCGGTTGGGAGAGCCACCAGTTGTTGTTCGCACTTTGAAGGGTGCACACCTCTAGGAGACTCTTTCCACCTGTACTGAAACAGTCATCTCATCACTTTTTCCTCTGCTTGCTCACTTCTTTTTCAACGCTCTCTGCCTCATTGGCTCTTGTTGTCAGGTCCCTTTCCATTTTCTACCTTTGTCGCTACTTTTACCTGTTTTTTAAGATTATGCGAAAAAGGTTCTGAGACACAATGAATATGTCATGGTAACAAGGATCTGGTGAGTCCAGATAGAGAGGATGAGCAAATGTTGCAGGTCAGTTTTTCCAAGGTTTCCAAAGATTTTGGTGGCAATCCTATTCTCCAGGAGATCGACCTGGAAATCATTGAGGGTGAACGTATTGGTCTGATCGGCGAGAACGGTGGCGGAAAATCCACGCTCTTGCGATTGTTGATTGGGCATGAGCAGCCTACCGGTGGGACTATCTCACGAAGGCACAATCTGACGTTGGGCTATCTGACTCAGGAGGCCGATCCTGCCCAGAGTGCCAGAACCATTTTCGAGGTGGTCTCCACGGCCTCGACGGAACTAAGCGCATTGCCAGAACGTTTGAGTAACCTTGAGGATCAGATGTCTGATCCGGTGATTGCCGGAGATGCACAAAAAATGGAACGCATCCTGGAAGAGTATGGTAAGGTGCAGGAGAGATTTGAGTCCTTGGGAGGGTATACTCAGGAGCACAAGGTTCAGGCCGTGCTAAGTGGTCTGGGCTTTGGTTCGGACTGGTACGACGTACAGGTGGGTACGCTCAGTGGAGGTGAGAAAAAACTGGTCAATCTGGCCTGTATTCTCTTGCGTCAGCCCGATCTGCTCTTGCTGGACGAACCTGATAACCACCTCGATCTATCCGCAAAGATATGGTTAGAGCAATATATGCACACCTATCCGGGCACAGTTCTGATCATCTCGCACGATCGCCAACTGCTCGATCGTGCGGTTACGCAGATCTTTGAGTTGGAGGACGGACAACTCTCGGTCTATGCGGGCAACTATAGCTATTACTTTGAAGAGCATCAGCGCCGACTCTTAAAGCAGTACGAACTCTATGTTCTTCAGCAGGATGAGATAAAGCGTCTGAAAAGTAGTATGCACCGCCTCAAGGAATGGGCAAATCTCAACCCAAAATTCGCCAATCGAGCGGAAGATATGGTGAAACGCATTGAGCGTATGAAAGAGCGGTCGATCAGTAAACCTGTGTTAGAGCGAGACAGATTGCGTCTCAGCCTTGATGCCGAGCGGAGTGGCAAAAAGGTTCTGGAGGTACATGATCTGGGTCAGATACTGGATGGTCGAGTACTCTTTGAACCGTTCGATCTGACCATACTCTATAATGAGCGCGTAGGTATCGTTGGTCCCAATGGCAGCGGTAAAACAACGCTGCTCAGGACAATGCTGGGTCTTTTGCCAGCAACGACGGGAGAGGTCAAGATTGGACCCAGTGTCGTTGTTGGTTACTACTCTCAAGAGCAGGAGACGTTGCCCTTTGAGAGTACGCCACTGGATTTTGTGCGTCGTCTCAAGGCTATGACCGAGCCACGTGCGATCAGCTTTTTGCACGGTCTTCTCTTCTCGCTCGACGATATGCATACGGTTATTGGACGGTTGAGTGGTGGAGAAAAGAGTCGCTTACAACTGGCGCGTTTAATGTTGACGGAGGCTAATTTCTTGCTGCTCGATGAGCCAACGAATAATCTGGATATTACTTCTACTCATGTTCTGGAGGATGCTCTGGAAGAGTTTGAGGGAACTATTCTGACAGTTTCGCATGATCGCTACTTTCTGGACAGGATTGTTACTAAAATTATTGCCATCGATGAGCAAGCGCAGGTCAGGCTTTATCCAGGCAATTTCTCCTACTACTTCGAGAAAAGTCGTCAGGGGTAACTCATGGTAAGGGGGGATGGATGCGTTTATAAGCAGCTCTAAGGCTTATAAACGCATCCATCTCCCTTTATTCCTTGCTTCGTGCTTTCTGCTGATGATAGAATGGGAGAGCGTTGACAAAGAGACAGGTGAAAATAGAACGAAGTATTGCAGGGTATTCACACATGCAGCAACATAATCTCATACCTTCCTCTCCAACCTCAGAGCCGATGCGGCCAGAGACATACATTAATCGCGAGTTGAGTTGGATAGCCTTTAATCGTCGTGTTTTCAACGAGGCGCGTGACGCGCGTCATCCGCTGCTGGAACGAGTAAAGTTCCTTGCAATTTTTGATTCCAATCTAGACGAATTTATTATGACTCGTCTGGCGGGTTTGTTGGATCAGTCAGTAGCTCACGTCCTCAGTCTCAGTCCAGACGGTTTAACGGGTGCGCAGCAATTGGATGCTGTGCGTGCCGAGCTTTTGCCTCTTGTACAAGAGACTCGTGTGTGCTGGTCTGAGGAGTTGTTGCCTCTGTTAAACGAAGAGCATATTTATATTTTGGATTATGAAGAACTCGACACATCCCAGCGAATAACCATGCAGACCTATTTCGAGAATGAAATTTTTCCTGTTCTGACACCGCTAGCAGTTGATTCGGGTCATCCCTTTCCACATATCTCCAATCGGAGTTTAAACCTGGCAGTTATGGTTACTGATTCGCAACATGGGGAGCGTCTGGCGCGTGTGAAGGTACCACCGACGCTTCCGCGTTTGGTACCGGTTCCCCAGGTGAACGGCAAGGGAAATAATCAGTTTGTCTGGATTGAGCAGGTTATCGCGGCTCATTTGAGCCTGCTTTTTCCGGGTTTTGATGTCTGGGCATCCTATCCATTTCGTGTTCTGCGAGATGCCGATATAGAGTTGCGTGAGGACGACTCTGCCGACCTGTTGGAGAGTATTGAGCAGGGATTGCGAGAGCGTCGTTTTGGTTCGGTAGTAGATCTGGCAGTAAATTCTTCGATGCCACTTGAGATGAGAGAGACGCTTTTGGAGCATCTAGAACTCTCGTCTAATGACCTGACAGTGATCAATGGTCCGCTGGGCATAGACGACTTGATGGAGTTACAAAGAATTGAGCGGCCTGATCTAAAGTATCCCGGCTTTATCCCGCGTATCCCGTCCCAACTGCGCAAGGGACAGGACATTTTTGCTGCGATTCGTCAGCACGATTATATTTTGCATCATCCCTATGATAGCTTTGATGTGATGATTGACTTTTTGCGCACGGCAGCACACGATCCTAAAGTTCTGGCGATCAAGCAGACGCTCTATCGAGTTGGCGAAAATTCGCCCATTGTGGGACTTTTAATGGAGGCGGTCGAGAATGGTAAGCAGGTTGCTGTTCTGGTAGAGTTGAAGGCGCGTTTTGATGAGGGGAATAATATTGTGTGGGCGCGTGCTCTAGAGCGTGCAGGTGTCCATGTTGTCTATGGACTGATTGGTCTAAAGACGCATGCGAAGCTAGCGCTTGTTGTGCGACGTGAGGCGGATGGATTGCACCGTTATGTGCACTACGCCACAGGCAACTATAACGCTGGCACAGCGCGGATCTATGAAGATCTGGGTTTTCTCACCTGTCGTCCAGAGTTATGCGCAGATGCATCTTCACTGTTTAACTTACTGACTGGTTATTCGCGTCAGAGTTCCTATCACAAATTGCTGGTGGCACCATCGGGTTTGCGGACAGGCATACTTGAGCGGATCGATCGTGAGACCGCTGTGCATCAGCAATACGGTAACGGGCATTTGATGTTTAAGATGAACGCGCTGGTTGATCCTCAAGTAATTGCAGCTCTTTATCAGGCTTCGCAAGCGGGAGTAAAGATCGACCTGGTGGTGCGAGGTGTCTGTTGTCTGCGTCCTGGTGTGCCAGGTTTGAGTGAGACGATTCAGGTGCGTAGTCTGGTTGGACGTTTCCTGGAGCATAGCCGCCTGTATTACTTTGCGAACGGCGGAAATGAGGAGATGTACCTGGGGAGCGCGGATATGATGCAGCGCAACCTGGATGGACGCGTGGAGACACTTTTTCCGATTGAAGATCCCGTACTGTTAGAGGCGTTGCGCGATCAGCTTCTCAAACGTGTGTTGGCCGATACGGTCAATGCACTCGATTTGCAGAGTGATGGGAGCTATATCCATGTAGTGCCCGAGCCAGGGGAGCCGCCGCTGGACAGTCAGGCCTGGTTTGTAGCTAATCCTCTTATGGAACCCGATCTGACGCCGATCACTTCTGTAATCAGTGCAACTCCTTCAGGTGCTTAAAAAAAGAGAAAAAGAGAAAAAGAAGAAGCGAGGCTGGTTGGCGGGGCATGCGCTCCGCCAACCAGCCTCGCTTCTTCTTAAAAAAGAGGATGACTCCTCTTTTTCTAAAAGGGCTAGCAGGTTTTTTTATACGATGAACACAGTTAGGGTTAAACTACGTTAGTAGGAAAGAAATGTCACCCCGGAACCAGGTGCGAACTCTACGTCCGTGACGCTGGAAGGATTCACCCCCCAGTTCATGCTGCTGGCAATGACATGGCCATTTGAGAGAACGCGCTCGACTACAGCCACGTGTCCCAGTCCATAGGCACCCTGAACCCAGGGTTGCAGATCAACAATAGCTCCTGGTGAGGGAGAGTTAGAGACACGCCAGTGGAACTGATTAGCGCGTGCAGCCCACTGCCAGGCATTGGATTGCGTGGTCCAGGGGACGTAGATATTATGTAGTTGGTGATAGCGATTGCTGGCCCACCAGGTACACTGTCCATATGGGAAGGGATTGCCAGAACCTTTGCTGGGAGGTGGACTCGATTGAGTACCCTGGACACAAATGGTCTCGTTAACGGTAATGACATTTGGGTTGGCGATATGGTTGTAACTGGCTAATCTTTGCACGGTAGTATGGTAACGCGCGGCAATGCCGCCGAGTGTATCTCCAGATTTCACAATGTAGGTCTGGTCGCTGCTAGCACAATGAGAGCTAGCAAAAGCGCCAAACAGGCCCGGTCCCCATGCGCTGCTGGTAAATAAGATAGCCAGGACCAGCAACACAAATATCTGCCCTAAGACCAGGCTGATTACACGGTGACTCTGAAAATAACCCCAGAGACGTTGATGTATCTGCATTTGCGAATAAACCCTTTCTCGATAAACCCTCTTCACAATGAAAGGCCATCGTTACCTGCAAAGAAATAAATCAGTTCTGTGAGAGATATTAGTGTATCAACA
>DAOTTL010000518.1:0-2911 GCA_034438135.1 Ktedonobacteraceae bacterium
CCGCAGAAAAATGAGGGATGACTCATATTTCTTTTAGGGGAGGAACGGCTTTGCAAATCTGTCATCTCCTCTTCTTTCCTGCGAACTTTATTATTTCAAATACTGTTGCTCCAGGACCTGAAATTGTGCGTAAGTTGCGGCGCAGACAATACGTCCATTGCTTGGTTTGGACAGGAAGTAGTAGCAATCAGTCTTTTGTGGAGATGCTGCGGCCCTTAATGCAAAGATATTAGGACTGCTGATAGGGGTCGGCGGCCACCCCTTATGCGTGTACGTGTTCCAGGGACTATCAGGCACGACCGTGTCGCCGGTCCCGGACTTATCAAGCGTGACCCAATATTGCGAAGGCGGATTTATAGTATCACGTGCATATTCTACTGTGGGATCGGATTGCAAGTTGCCTACAGTTTCATCGTTGGGTTTCAAAACACGATTCCAGTAAATGCCCGCGACTAAAGGCATATCGATTGTATTGCTCGCTTCGCGCTGAACGATGGAAGCGAGGGTAACCATCTCGTATTCATTTAGTTGATGCTGTTGGGCCTGGGCGACCAGATTGTTTGTCTGTACCGCCTGAGTGAATTCATCGAGCATTGCATCGATGAGCTGAACCGTTGTGAAGTTAAGCGGAACCAGATACGTATCAGGGTAGAGCAACCCTTCCATATCCAGGTGTTTACTAAGGATGGCATATTTTCCCTTATCGGGAAACTGATCTGGATGGTGAGTATAGTTGAGAAAATCCTTTTTGCTAAAATACGTTATATTCATCGCATCAGCTTGATTAGCAATTTGTTCCAGGCGGAAACCATCGACAACCAGCAGACGCTTCTCATCAGGTTTGCCGTCTAGTAGCCTGGCAATAATCTGATCAATGGTCATATCAGGAGTCAAGTTATAGGCACCAACCTGTAATTTTGTGTCCAGCCCCTTGATTCTGGCCCATGCTCGAAATGCCAGTGCATTGCGTATCAGTCCTTTATTGAGCAAGTCATCAGCGATTTGCTGAGTGGACTCGCCGCTTTGTATGACCAGGGGAATCTGGCTGGTTGAATGTGTGACAGGTGGCTCGAAGACAGTAGTGATGGTGGACCAGAGTAACCAGATACCACTAAAGATTATTACAGCCAGCAGGAACACGGAGATCATTGCCCCGCGCCCTCGTTTGTTGATCATGAATCGTTGTCCCCCATCTGGTCTGAGTGCGTTATCCGCTCACGAGGTTGAGAGTCCAGGTAACCTTGTAGAATAACCGTCGCTGCCAGAGCGTCGATCTCTTGAGGGTTACGTCTCTTACGTTTATGTCCACCAGCTTGTTGTCTCTGCCCATTCTTTTGTGTGGCTTTGATCTGGCGACGTTCGCGTAAATTCTGTCCTCTTTCGGCCAATAATCGCTCGGCCTCCACTGTGGAGAGCCGCTCATCCCAGAAAGTAATTGGAAGCGATGTATGCATTTTGAGCCGTTGCCCGAAGGCCAGGATACGCCTGGCTTGAGCGTGAATCGCTCCATCCAGACTAACAGGTAGACCAATTATCACCCCATCTGCTTCGGTCTGCTCGATTACTTGTTGTAGGGCAGTCCAGAGCGCCGATGCATCTTTTGTGACGTGCAGCGTCGTGTAGGGTGAGGCCAGCAGCCCGGTGGCATCACTTAGAGCGACGCCAATCCTTACCTCGCCTACATCAAGGGCTATCAGACGTGGCATGCAATACCTCTTCAATATTTGTTTTTATGGTTCAGAAGATATGGTATAGTTGCTGTCTTCTGAACCATAGTGTACGCCGCGTCATCTGTTTCTACCTATTGTAACGAAACAGATGCGTAAAATTGTCTTTTCATTAGCTATTTGGGACATGTTGCTGTGACGTGTCTGGATTTCCTTGTAGGATAATATGGATGCGATCTGCCCATAGAGGGAAAATGGTGAGAAAGGAGGGCGATACATCGGCAGTCACCCGTACTCCTGTTTGGGTCAGGCCCACACTGGCTGGATTACTCTCAACCTGACTCAATCCTTTTCCTGCCAGAGCGTTACTCAGTGCCGAAGTGGAGATCAGGGGAATGATCTTTCCATTGGCCAGAGCGTTGATGGTCAGCGTATTGCCATCTTTTGAAGCTGATGTTTTCATACGCGATAATGTCACCGATTGCTCACTGGCAAGCATTGAGGGCTGGCGTAGAGCCATAATTGTTGTATTGATTTGTTTGCTGACAGTGTGCTGGAGGTCCTGTGCTCTTACTATGAGCACACTGATATGTGCGGCGAGATTGCCGGTGAATGCTCCGGTTGTTACAGGTTGATTCGCAGTTGGAGCG
Organism: Ktedonobacteraceae bacterium; assembly: GCA_034438135.1. Taxonomy (GTDB): domain Bacteria; phylum Chloroflexota; class Ktedonobacteria; order Ktedonobacterales; family Ktedonobacteraceae; genus Paraktedonobacter. The sequence goes on from DAOTTL010000518.1 coordinate 2,318, forward strand.
CCGGTCAATTGCTCGGTTTGCAGAGGGGTTGCACTATCTAGAATATCTGGGATAGGAGTCCCACGCAGATCGCCGGTATGCATTTGCTCGTTTAGCCAGCTTTGAATTTCTTGCTGCAATTGTTTGTGTAGCGTCTGTGTTAATTTCTGAAGATCGCCTTGAGATACCGCCAGTTGATTTGTGAATTTGCCGCCCTGGGTCCCCTGGTCATTTATGACCGTGAGATGGATATCTGATGCGTTAAGCTTATCGTATTGTGCTATAGCGGCAATGCTGGTCTGGGGTATTACTTTGATCTGATTGGCTCCCACGTCTCCACTCTGACCTTGCTGTTGTGCAACAACGGGTACAAATGGAAAGCTTGTATGGGCCAGAATATCGGCTTCAGCGTCCGTTTTAAACTCAACGTTGCTTGAGGGGGCAAGGAGCACGGTACCATTGGGAACAACAATATTCTTATCCCCCCTATTTGTAATAGTTACCGTGCCTTGAGCAAAAGAGTTGGGAACTTGAGTTGTTCCGGTGGCGTTTCCCTGTCCACTGACAGTAAAGTTTTTTTGCAGTGTTTGAGCGGGCACATTAGTGGAATTGCCT
>DAOTTL010000519.1:0-3957 GCA_034438135.1 Ktedonobacteraceae bacterium
TGAGAAACCCTGTTTATTCTGAAGATATCTGTTGTTTCTCAGAGCAGAAAGGGGTATAGTAAGATTGTCTGCATAAAAAGAAACAGAAATAAGGAAGTAAAGCAGATCTATACTAGCATCCTGTATGCCATGTGCATATAGTTATCTGCTTTTTTTACAGTTTTTGGATAAACGTAAGCACTTTGCTCACGATAAGGAGAACATATATGGCAACGGATGACCTTTCAGCAACCCTTGCTTCTATGCTTGTAGACCTCCCTCAGGTACGGGTTGGAAAACATATTAACAACGTTAACTTTCTGGTTGGAGAAAAGGTCTTTGCCTTTGTAAAAGGCGATGGTGTGGCCATGAAGCTCCCAAAGGAAAAAATAAAGGAGCTGGTAGATCAAGAACGCGCGACGCCTCTCGTCATGGGAAAAAGAGTCATGAAAGAGTGGGCAGTCATCAAACACGAAGAGCCTGAAGAGTACCAAAAAGACCTGGAACTTTTCAAAGAAGCAATCGCCTTTACCGGGTCAAAGAAGTAACTTACCTCTCTTTGACCTGAAACATTAATGGCTGTCATATCGTTTTACAATGAGTGAGTAGCATACCCCTGCCTTAAGGCATGGAGAGTAGGTGCTCACTCATTGCGGCGTCTCAACCAGGAATAAGACTTCCCTCTCACAAAGGACTCAGAAGAAGATGAATCGTATTGACCGTCTGACGGCCATTCTTTTGCTCTTGCAGGGTGGGAAACGCACTGCTGGAGAGATTGCTGAACATTTTGAGGTGTCCAAACGCACGATTCTTCGTGATATTCAATCTCTTGGTGAAATGGGCATCCCTATCGCTGCTGAGTTGGGAGTATCTGGTGGCTATACATTACTTCCTGATTATTTTTTACCTCCACTCGCATTAACACTTCATGAAGCCCTTTTACTGCGCCTGGCTTTGAGCGGTCTTTCTCAATTAGGCGAAACTCCTTTCAAGCAGGAACGAGAATCGCTCTTGCTCAAAATACAGACACTTATACCTCAGCATAAAAGCCGTGAAATTGACCAGTTCCAGGATGCTCTCTTCCTCGATGTTCCTGTGCGCTCCAACCCAACGCCGTTTCTCGATCAGCTTCTGGAGAGCGCACGCTCGCAGAAATGGGTTTCTGTGACCTATCGCTCCGCGAAGGGGACTTCACAGCAAACCATCCTCCCGTCCCGCCTGCGTACGTTAGCGGGTCTCTGGTATTGTGAGGCGTACTCCCACGAGCGCCAGGAGCAGCGCGTGTACCGGGTTGACCGTTTTCTTGAGGTGCGCAAAACGCTACCACCTCAAGCCGAGCCTGACTTTTCCGATACACCTCGGGGAGATCCCTCCCTTCCAGAGGTACGCATTCATCTGACACTCCAGGGAGCATTTCTGCTGGACCGCGACCCGCATCTGGGACCACTCATCCAGCAGAGAGATGAAGAAGGAGCGTGGCTCTGCGTGCGCTTCCGCCTGACAGAGTATGACTGGCTGATACGCATTGTGTTAAGTCTTGGCGTAGAGGCAAAGGTGTATGCGCCAGAAGACTTGTGCAAACGTATTCAACAGCAAATTCAGGCACTTACCTGTCATTACTCCAAACAGTGACATAGGGTTGTCACCGTTCTCTGGATATACTTCTCTCATTGGATTGCAATTGTTTCTAAAAGAGAAGGAGCAAATGATGAGTGAGTTACCTCGTTCGAACAGAGCGATTACTCTGGCTGTGACCTGTCTGGGATCGTTTATGTTGCTACTAGATACCTCCATCGTAACCCTGGCTTTACCACGTATCCAGATGGATTTGCATACAAATCTGGCGGATCTTCAATGGGCCGTGGATGCCTATATCTTACCTTTTGCCGTATTAATGCTCACAGGTGGCAACCTGGGGGATCGCTTTGGACGCAAGAAGCTTTTCCTCTCTGGTCTGCTGCTCTTTATAGTTGGCTCGGCTCTCAGCGGTTCTGCTCAAAACTTGAACTGGCTACTGATTGGACGAGCCGTTCAGGGCGTGGGGGCCGCTGCCCTTTCCCCTGGCAGTCTCTCGTTGCTGGTAGCCGCGTTCCCTGACGCTCGCACGCGTGCGCAGGCCATTGGTGCCTGGGGCGGCATCTCAGGCATTGCTCTGGCTATTGGTCCACTCGCGGGAGGAGTACTCGTTCAGTTTTGGAACTGGCCAGCAATCTTTTGGGTGAATGTGCCCCTGGGTCTGATAGCCCTCGTGCTGGCCTGGCCTGGCCTCACTGAGTCGCGCAATCCGCATGCCCGTCACTTCGACCTGCCAGGACAGGTACTGGTCATTGCAGGTTTAACATGCCTGGTTATGGCCACCATCGAGAGTTCCACACTGGGCTGGTCCTCGCCCATAATCCTTGGACTCCTGGTGGCTGCCGTTGTCCTGCTGATTGCATTCATACTGGTTGAAACGCGGGTGCGTGAACCACTCTTGCCACTCCCACTCTTTAAAGTACGTGCATTCTCGGCGGCTAACATTGTCACTCTTCTTACGGCCTTTGCTACCCTGAGTACCATCTTTTTTGTAGCGCATTACTTTCAGCAGGTCCAGGGCTATTCTGTGCTGGACGCGGGACTGCGCACCTTCCCCATTAGTATGGGTGCTTTTCTCATGGCTCCTATCGCCGGGGGAGTCGCGGGTCGGATTGGCTCAAAGCTACCAATGATACTGGGGTCGTTGCTCTGCGCCGGGGCTATCTTCCTGCTGATAGCGATCACGGAACCAGGAACAGGCTATGGCTCGCTCTGGTGGGTACTGGCGATTATGGGCCTGGGATTAGGATTGATCCTGAGTCCTGCCACGGCTGCGGTCTTCTCGGCAACACCAGCCAACCGCACAGGTTTGGGAGCATCGATGTACAACACCAGTAACGAAGTTGGCAACACATTAGGGGTTGCCGTGATCGGAGCACTGGTCGTACAGCAGTTTTCGGGTGCCATTGCCAGCCAGCTCACACAACATGGCATATCTGCCTCGCTGAGCGCGAGCCTGGCCAGTAAAGTGGCCGCCTCTGGTGCTCAGGCCAGTCAGCTTCCCCTGCCGGCAAATCTTCCATTGTCGGCAACCACCATCCATCAGATCATCGCGCAAGCGTTTGTAGATGCATTGCATGGTTCGTTTCTGGTCTCTGCCATCTGTCTGCTGGTATCAGCGGTGGTAATCATAGTCTGGTTCAAGCAGACACAACCTGCAACAGATGTCTTGCAGACAGAAGAAACTGTAGCCAGCAACGAACATGTCATAGTTATGGCCGATGGCCAATAACTGCGCACAACCGTGCACTCTCGTTCTGTAACGTGATCGTTGGAGAATGACCGCATACGTGAGGAGCTTCTGTATAGCTAGCTAGCGTACCTACTATAATAAACTGACTCGGCGGGAGAGAGAAGTGTTGCATTTGCTCTCCCAGGGCCTCAGTAGCGCCCTGATCGCTGAACAACTCGTCATTGGTTTAGTCACCGTTAATTCACATGTACGAGCCATCTATAACAAGCTGGGAGTCTCCTCAAGAAGTGCTGCCACTCGCTATGCCCTGGAACATCAACTGGTATAAAATCTGGCTGTTTTTCTGATACTTCTGGACGAGCCACAATGGTCTGTCACACTTCGTTTGACACGCCCACGCCCCACCCTTGTAAGACTTTCTTGCCAAAGTCTTTTGCTGATCGAACCCACCCCACTCCAAAGAAAGAAGAGAGGGATGTCGGGCACAGGGCATTGCACACCCTGCCCGACATCCTTCAAGAAATATGAGTCATCCCTCATTTTGGCAAAATGAGCAAACGCTCAATCTGGCGGCTGCGCCGCCAGATTGAAAGGGAGAAATGGCTGAGTTTACTGCTTGCAAACTCAGCCATTTCTCCCTTTCAATCTGGGTGGGGCAGCTTTGCAAGCCGCAGAAAAGTTTGGAATGACTCATATCAAGAAAAGCAGTT
>DAOTTL010000520.1:0-17920 GCA_034438135.1 Ktedonobacteraceae bacterium
GCAAAGCCGTTCCTCTCTGAGAAAAGAGAGAAAGAGCTGAGGTTGGAAGCAGCATTGCTGCTTCCAACCTCAGCTCTTTCTCCTAAAATCTGGTAGCACAGCCGCCACGATTTAAAGAGAGGATTGCGGATCTTTTGAATGGCTTTGCCACTCAAAAGATCCGCAATCCTCTCTTGATTCTCAGGGAGGGGTGGCTTTGCAAGCCACTGAAAAGGTAGGAATGACTCATAAACAAAAGGGAAGGCAAAGAGGGAAACGGCGAAATCTTTCATTCACGACGTTTTTTTGTGCATAAAGATACTTCGAGGAATGTCGCATGGTACGAAGCAAGGAACGTTCGATGGATAATAGCTACTGGCAGTATCAGAATAACTCAAACAATTCCGCAGAAACAGAAAATACCGCTCGTAAACGCGCCTCTAAGCGCTATGATAAACTTTCTCATTCCCCTAACCCTCCCTTCCCTGAAGAGCCTTCACCATCTATTCAAATGCCGTCCTGGCCCACTAACCCTCCTCCTCAGCAGGTCCGAACCCAACGCTCCCTATGGGAAAACTCTCCCTGGTACGGTCAACCATCTGCACAGAATTATCCAACTGACAATCGTAAGAAGCAGCCTCCATTGATACTACCTGGCTTCAAATCTCTTCCTTCGCGCTCTCAGGCTGGCGGCCCTGTTTCTTCAGCAACTAACCAGGGTCAGTACTCACCAACGGCACCAGGAAACAGACCGATGCCTGGCGGTCCCGTTTTTCCAACCCCTAATTACAATCCATACTCACCAACGGCACCAGGAAACAGACCGATGCCTGGCAATCCCGTTTTTCCAGGCAATGGTCGTGGATTGTCAGTGCCAGTAATGCCTGGAAACAGGCCATTGCCTTTCAGACCTTTATCCAACGGTCCGCTACTACCAAACCGTCCTAACTTTCCACCTCGGCGGCGCAAAAAACGCATAATTACCAGCATACTTCTGGGCCTCACTGCTATTTTGATCCTTGTTCTCTCATCGACCGCCGGATACGCCTATACATTCTATCAGCGTGAACTCCCCCAGGTGCAAAACCTGGCTAACATGCATATCGCCCAAAGTACTCGCATCTACGACCGACACGGTGCACTTCTCTATACTCTCTACGCAAACGGTGCCTGGGGAGATGGCGGACGTAGTACGCCCGTTTCCTATGACTACCTGCCCGGCGTGCTCCAGGATGCCCAGACCTCTGTGGAGGATCCCTCATTCTGGACCAACGATGGTATTGATCTGCAAGGCATGTTGCGTGCCCTCACCCAGTACGTCCAACATCGCGGTCAGATCCAGAGCGGTGGCAGTACGATGACTCAGCAGTTGATCAAAAACTTGAGCGGCCAGGACCAGGGTACGTTTCAGCGTAAAAGCAGCGAGGCCGCGCTGGCCATTGGTCTCACACAGCAATATCCCAAGTGGAAGATCCTGGAGATGTATTTCAATGTCACTCCCTATGGAGCACAGGAAAAAGGCGTCGAAGCCGCCACAGAAGACTATTTTGGCTTGACACCTCAGTGCGACTCTCATCATAACTGTGTCCCTGCCGTGGCCTTCCTGGACCGCGATCTAACCTCCTGCAAAGTTACGAAACCGCACATCGACCAGACAACCTGTAAATCCAATCCCATTCTGGCCCTGGCTCGTGCCTCACTGCTGGCCGGCATTCCTCAGAACCCAACCCACTTTGATCCAAGCATCAGTCAGGATAACTTCCTGAACGTCCTGAAAAATCGCCAACCCATTGTGCTCCAACAAATGGTAAAACTGGGCGTGCATATTAACCTTGGATTGGGTTCACATACCGTTGATATGGGACTGATCACCCCGGAAATGGTTACTCAGGCCGAAGCTCTAACCGCCAAAATGCAGATCAAGGGTTTTCATCAATCCATGCTCGCGCCCCATTTTGTGCAATGGGTTATTAAAACTCTCTCCAACAGTCTGGGAAACTATCAGAACCTCGATCCCGATACCGGCATCTCCCAACCCGGCTATCAACTACTCATCTCCGGTGGTTTCAATATCTACACCACTATCGACCTCAAACTAGAGCAGTTTGTCGAGCAAAACGTACGTCACCATTTACGCTATCAAGAGTGGCAGCCTTTCATAGGTGACTACGGACCATTGAACACAGTTCACAATGTGAACGACTCCGCAGTGGTTGTGATGGATGCCAAAACTGGTGAGGTTCTGGCCATGGATGGCAGCGCCGACTGGAACGATACCACGTCCCCAGAAGTAGGGGGAGAGGTCAACGCCGCCGTTGCATATCGTCAGCCAGGTTCAACCTTGAAACCGCTTATCTACGCTGCCGCCTTTCAAAAGGGCTGGTATCCAGGTATCAAATTGACCGACGTACCGACGTACTTTCCCAATGGAGGCGCTCAGAGCGATCTGGCTGAAAACAGTAGCTATCATCCCTCCGACTACAAAAATAGCTTTCATCCGGGTGTCAATACTAACCTGCGCACCTCATTGGCCGATTCTTTCAACATCCCGGCTGTTAAGACCCTTATGTTCGCGGGTTTCGACAACGTGATCACCATGGCACGTCGCCTGGGCATTACGGCCATAGATACCGACCTGGCCGTCTATAACCAGCTTCATCACAGCAAAAATACGCTCGCCCAGAAGTTTGGTCCCTCGCTGGCCCTGGGAACTGCCGAGATCCCCCTGATCCAGATGGTCGATGCTTATCAGACCTTCCCCGACCAGGGTGTACACGTGCCCTATCATAATATTCTCGATATCTGGGATAACTATGGACGCCAGCTCTATCACTACGATCCATCTCATCCCAACGGCACAAGCGTCCTGAGTCCACAGATTGCCTTTCTGCTCAACTCAATGCTTTCGGATAACGATGCACGTCAACTGGAATTCGGTGGCGATCCCGTACTTACCATGTCCGACTGGCCAGGTGACCATCCAGTGGCCGCCAAAACCGGCACAACCGATGGCTTTCAAGACAACTGGACTATTGGTTACACCTCCAGCCTCGTCGTCGGCGTCTGGTCAGGCAACGCCAACGGTGAATTGATGGCCAGCAATGTCGTCGGTATCACCGGGGCCGCTCCCATCTGGCACGATGCCATCGAATGCGCCAGCGGCGATGTCAATGTGGACCCCGTCTGCGGTAACTTTCACTATGCCACCGACCCCTTCCCAATTCCATCCGGCGTGGTTCAGGCCCCGGTCAATACTTATAATGGACTGGCTGGTAGCGGCAACTTTGATTGGATGCTTGATGGAGAACAACCTGAGCAAAAATGAGTATATAGAATAGATGAGCTATTGAGCCGCATTGCGGCTCAATAGCTCATCTATTCTATATCTCTCCCCAGGAAAAAAGAGGCTCAGAGGTAGCGCGACCGCGCTGCCTCCGAGCCTCCAAATGGGGTGGGTGGGGAGAAAAAGACTTTTGAGAGACTGAGACAGAGAGAAAAAAAGAATTGTCTCAGTGTGCCAGGTATGCTATACTAGTACCCAACAGCAGCGCAAAAATAGCCAGAAACCGAAAAGGTCAAATAAAAATGTATCAGGGAAACAACCCTTTGGATCATTCGCAAAGAAACCATCTTCAGAGCTGTCTCGGCGTTCACGGGAGGAAATGGTAACTCAGTCTCCTGTGAACGCAACGGGATGTTGCACTCATGTCGCTTCCCCATCTTCCCTGTCCGCACATCCTCCCACCCACCTGGGTTACGCCAATTCCCAACGAGCTATCACAAGAATGATCTATTCTTCAGAGAAAATGAGAGGAACATGCTCATGAGCAGGCCAATTTATCTATACGATACACTGACACGCAGTAAAAAACTTTTCCAGCCACTCGATCCGCAGCGCGTAACTATCTATGCCTGTGGTCCAACCGTCTACAAAGATATTCATATCGGCAACCTGCGTACCTTCATCATGACCGACTGGGTTCGTCGAGTTCTTGAGTATAATGGGTACAATGTCTATCTGGTACGCAATATTACCGACGTGGGGCATTTACAAAACGATCTTGAAGAGAGCGGCGAAGATAAACTCGAATACGAAGCACGCACGACTGGCCGTTCGGCCTACGAAATTGCCGACCAGTACACCCAACAGTACCAGAGAGATTCCGCAGAGGTCAATATCCTCTCGCCGCACCTCAGTCCTAAAGCGACGGATCATATTCCCGAAATGATTAGCATGACAGAGCGCCTGATTGAGTCGGGTCTGGCATACGCGACCAACGGCAATGTATACTATGATGTCAGGAGTTTCCCTGCCTATGGCGCACTCTCTGGCAATACGGTTGAGCAATTACAGGCCGGTGCCGGTGGGCGTGTTCAATTGGAAGTGGCTGAGGACAAGCATGCAGCGGAAGATTTTGCCCTTTGGAAGCGTGGGGAAGAGCAGCGCCAGATGAACTGGGAAAGTCCCTGGAGCACGGGTTTTCCGGGCTGGCATATTGAGTGCTCAGCTATGGCTACCAAGTACCTGGGGAAGCAGTTTGATATCCATACAGGCGGTGTTGACCTGATCTTTCCGCATCACGAAGACGAGATTGCCCAGAGTCAGGGTTCCAGTGGTGAACCACCTGTTCAGATCTGGATGCATGGTGAGTTTATCAATATCAGCAACCGCATATTCAATCAGGGAATGCCCGATGACGAGATCAAGATGTCGCGCTCTAAGGGCAATGTGATTCTGCTGAGTCATTTAAAAGAGTGGGGCTTTGAGCCGCTGGCCTTTCGTTATTCACTGCTCATGGCTCACTATCGCTCGAAGATGAATTTTACGAGGGAGTCGCTCTCTGCGGCCCAGAATGCGCTCAATAACCTGCGCACTGCACTGGCAGAGTTACCAGTTGTTCGTTATGACACTGATGACGAGTGGTCAGAGGCAGCTACACAGGTGCGTGAGGCCTTTGGGACAGCAATTAATGATGATATTGATCTGCCAGTCGCCCTGAGCATTGCTCGCGAGGTGCCGCGCAATACAAAAATCGAACCGGGAGAACGCCGCCGTCTCTTGCTCGATTTTGATCGAGTATTAGGTCTGCGCCTGGATACCGTTGAACCACGCACAGCCCAAAAACTCAACGATGAGGTGCTGGCACTGATCAAACAACGGGACGAAGCTCGGACGGCGAAAAACTGGCGAGCCTCTGATCAGTTACGCGATCAACTCAAGGCCATGGGCTTTGAAGTTCGCGATACACCGCAAGGCACTGAAGTGGTTTGAGACAAATCTTGCTTCATCCTATGAAGTGCAACAATTAGAGCTATGGTAAAACGTCTTTATCATAGCTTGGAAGGCAGGCATGTATGGCATCCTGGTGGCAAAAAGCAGCAATTGCAACCGCAGGCATAGCAGGTCTGGTCGGCGGTGCATATTATATGTTTGTACGTCGATCTCTGGCAAAGACTAATGGAACCCTGCGCCTGGACGGTCTGCACGAGCCGGTCGAAGTGATTACTGATCGCTATGGTGTTCCACATATCTATGCGCAAAACGAGGATGACCTCTATTTTGCTCAGGGATATGTACATGCTCAGCATCGGCTCTGGCAGATGGAAATTAATCGTCGTATTGGCTCCGGGCGTGTATCTGAGGTCTTTGGTGAGTTTACCCTGGAGACAGATCGTTTTACGCGCCGTCTGGGACTCCATCGTGCCTCAGCGGTTGGTATTCAGAAACAGGATGCGCACAGTTTGCGTATCCTGGAGGCCTATACATCTGGCGTTAATGCATTTATCAGTAGTCACCGTAATAACCTGCCCGTCGAGTTTACTCTGTTGCGTCTCAATCCTGAACCCTGGCAGGCAGCAGATTCGCTGCAATGGGGCAAGCTGATTGGTTGGAATCTGGGTGGAAACTGGGAAACAGAAATGATTCGCGCTCAGTTGATCTCCAGGCTAGGTCCAGAACGCGCGGCGAAATTAGAAGCCGGGTATGATGCCTTACATCCACTCATTATTCCCACAGGTGCATCTTATCAAGGGGCGAATCTAGATGTCCTGGCACAATACGCCGAACTGAAGCACGTCAGTGGCTTAGGTCTGATGGGAGGCAGCAATAACTGGGTAGTTGATGGCACTATGACTACTACAGGCGAACCCATCCTCTGCAATGACCCACACCTGGGACAGTCTGTGCCTTCGATCTGGTTTGAATGTCATATTGTCGCTGGAGATATTGATGTTACAGGCGTAAGTTTTCCAGGCTCCCCAGGCGTGGTTATTGGACATAATCGTCACGTGGCATGGGGTGTGACAAATGCAGTCTCTGATGTGCAGGATCTCTTTATTGAAAAATTCAATCCTGAAGATCCTCATCAGTATGAATTTATGGGAAACTGGGAGCGTGCTCAGGTCTATCGCGAAGAGATCATCGTCAAGGGACGCAAGGAACCAGTTATCGAAGAGGTGCGCGTGACCCGACATGGTCCTATTCTGACCACGCTTAAAGGCAGCCCAAACGCTCAGAGCAACGGTCATGAACCTGAAGAGTTGCCGTTAGCCGCGAGTTGGACTGGTTTTGAGCATCACGATATTATCGCCGCCATGTCAAAGATGGCCCTTTCCACAACTATCGACGAGTTTCGTGAGAGTCTGCGTCACTGGGATGTGCCTGCACAAAACTTTGTCTTCGCGGATACCGCTGGCGATATCGGCTATGTGATGGCTGGCGCAATTCCCACGCGTTCACGGGGTCAGTCCCTACTGCCCATGCCCGGCTGGAACGGTGAGTACGAGTGGACCGGTTGTATTCCCTTTGAGGAGCTTCCCCAGGTAACCAATCCCCCTCAGCACTTTATTGTCACTGCCAATAATCGCGTGGTGGATGACAGCTATCCCCATTACATCACAAACGAGTGGCTCAATGGCTATCGAGCGCAACGCATACGCGATCTGCTCACATCCAAAGGAAAACTGGCTCCCTCAGATATGGCAGCCATCCAGGCCGATCAGTACTCGATCCCGGCCACGGAGATTGTACCGTACATTTTGGACATTCCTCCACGCACGCCGCTGGCTCGTCAGGTTCAGGAACAACTCCGCAACTGGAACTTTGTGCTCGGACCCGACAGTCCTGGCGCTTCGATCTATACAACTTTTCTGCGTAAACTGGAGTATTTAATCTTTGCTGCGGTCGTGGGAGATGATGAGAAATTGCTCCAGGGCTATCTGGGAATGGGGATAACCATTTTGTCGATTGCAAATGGCTACTCCAGCCGTAGCAAGCCGCTGGTCATTCGACTGCTCAAAGAGCAGGACGATAGCTGGTTCGCCAATTCTCCCATTCTCAATGGTCCACGAACCTGGACCGTTGTTTTGCAAAGCGCATTCGAGTCTACCATTGATGAGCTTTCTGACAAACTTGGCGCTAACCCCGCTAACTGGCAGTATGGCAAAATTCACAGCTTAACCTATGGACATCTCCTGGGCCTGGTCAAACCATTGGATAAAGTTTTCAATCGTGGACCCTATCCCGCTGGCGGCGACATCGATACAGTCAATATGGGCGCAGTCACACCGGGTAAGCCTGAGGCCGTGCTTACAACGCCCTCGTTCCGACAGGTACTGAGTCTGGCTGACCTGGCTGCCTCGCTTTCAATGCATGCTCCCGGTCAGTCTGGTCAACTCACAAGCAAACACTATGACGACTTTATTAAACCCTGGCGCAACACAGAACATCATCCCATGCTTTTTGAGCGCAGCATGATCCAGGAGAATGCCGAGGGTGTTCTGCGTATGGTGCCGCGCATAAAGGTGTGAGCAGAGGTAAAACTTCATATTCGAGAGAAACTTTATGAAAATAAAGCTGAACGTAAAAATACCAACCTGGGCGGTCTGGATATTCCTTCCACTGCGTCTGTTCCTGGGCATCACGTTTCTCTACGCCGGTGTAGAGAAAATGACCGATGCGCAGTTTTTTAATCCAGCGATGCCTGGCTATATTGGGAGACAGATTACAAACTTTGCGATCAGTTCGCCGCTGCACAGTTTCCTCTTAAATGTCGCAGCTCCGCATGCGATGATCTTTGGGGTACTGGTGGCTTGCGGCGAGACTGCAATAGGATTGTGTACCCTGCTCGGTCTGTTTGCTCGTGCCTCTGCTCTCTTTGGCATGTTGATCAATCTGATCTTCTATTTCTCGGCAACCTGGGCCGTGCATCCTTACTTCTATGGCTCGGATATCGTTTTTGTTTTCTGCTGGCTTACACTGTTGATTGCGGGTCCCGCTAACCAGATTCTGCCAGCGGTGGACACCTGGATAGTAATACGCCTGATCAGATACGCAACCCCCAAAAGGCGTCCGCGTACAGCAGATTTTTGCGAGTTTTTCTTTGGCGTAAAAGTTCGTCCAAATCTGCCGCCGCAGACCCAACCATCGCAGTTACTCACACGTTCGCAGTTTTTGCCTGGACAGCCACTTCTGCCATCAGTTGGGCATCAGCCACAGGCCGATCTACCAGAGCAGCCAGATATGCGAAGCAGGCGCAGTTTTGTTCTCGGTACCGTTAGTGGAGGAGGGGTTATGCTGATTCTAGTCTGGCTATTTGGGAGGTTACGTCCCACTGCCGGGGGGACAGGTACCGCGACCACTTCACCAGTCGTTCAGGGGACGCCTGTACGTGGCGCAACCGGCACGCCGACCACTTCACCTACTCCGACCAATACACTGCCGAAAAATGTCATTGCTCAGATAAGTGCCGTACCAGTGAACAGTGCCCAGACCTTTACACTGCCTGCCAACGGCGACATCGGCATCCTGATACATCTTCAGAGCGGTCAATTTGTCGCGTATGATTCGACCTGCACCCATGCTGGCTGTCCAGTGGACTATGATCCAACCAGTCAGGACCTTGTCTGTCCCTGTCATGGTGCAACTTATGACCCGGCTAAAAAGGCCATGGTCCTCGTGGGTCCTGCACAGCGACCTCTCACTCCGGTCTCGATTACCGTTGACCAAAATGCAGGGACTATCTCGCTTGTTCAATAGAACCCGCTTAGAGATGGCTGAGATCGGTTGTCGCGACGATGCGCAGATAACTACGCCCAGGGGTAGCTAGAACGGTCAGTTCACCGCTCTGTACATCCAATGCATAGATGGCACCATCTCCATACATCGTCACAATACGATCATTGAGCCAGGTCCCAAGCTCCAGGAGCCTGGTTGTGGAGGTTGCTATAAGTTTGGGCTTACTCACGCGAAGTGAAGAGCCGGAGCCGCTCACCTGAGCCGTATAGAGCGCACTATGGCGGTCATATGGACTTTGAGTGTCGCTGGAGAACTCGACATAAGCTAGCGTCTGTCCGTCTGTAGAGAACGTTGGAGTCGTCACCCAGTGATATTGTGCGCTATTATTCAGGTTGTGTTGCTCAGGTAGGATCACCTGAGAGTTGTGCCGGTTGACTGTCAAGCTAAGACTCGCAATATTCAGACTATTGGGATAAGAAAGGGCTGCAACATCTGCGGGAATACTGTTATCGGCAGGAACTGCCACTGAGCCTTCATTGGTTGAATAGAGCAGAGTATCATTTCCCGGAATCAGAGCCAGAGGTCCCTGGGGCAAATTCTCATCTATAATTTGCACTGGCTGAGGCGAAGCTATGGAGATATCCATTGACCAGAGACCATACTGCACGAGCGTATTGCTGCCACGATCATCGGTCAGTAGGAGAGTGTTATCAGCCATCTTGCTGCTGCCATTAAGAAAAGAGAACACACGGAAGCAGGGACAATCCTGAGTTGAGTTTTGACTGATCAACTGTGGGTTAGAGATGAGTCCGGCATAGATACTGGTTTGACCATTGCCATTGATGGGTTCAGTAGTCCAGGCAATCGATTTCCCATCCTGGCTCAGAACCATCGAAGTGATTGCCAGATTTGGATCAAGCTGTACCAGTTGTACCGGCTCTTGCTCAAACACATCGGTTAACCAGATGCCGTCGCTGCCGCTATAGAGTAACTGGCCCTCTGGTGTCAGAATAGGAGGGACCTCCTGGCTATAGGTGTAGCTGGGAGTGTACATCGGCTGGATAGAATTGTCTCCGGCTGAGAGTAGATAGAGATGGGTTGTACTCTGATAAACTACATAGTTATCGGTTGAAAGTTGGAGTGTAGGAGGAGCCATATTGTCAGGCGTAAAAAAAGGGACTACCGGTGTTGGTGTCGCCGGGGTGCTAGCGAGCGATGGCGTGATTGTGGAGCTACCCGGGATCGATGAACTTGCTCCAGCCTGTCCGGCCTGGAGAGTGCTGACCGGAGTGCTCACCTGAACCAGGCTAAGGACGATCTGGCCCGTGAATAGAAGAAGTGAGAGACTGATCAGAGTGAAAAGCGCTACAATGCCTGTACGGGACAGACGCGTCCAATGCAGGTGTGGAGGAGTTTCTATTTTGGGAGGCAGCGTTTTCTCTGCTGGTGGATCGTTCACATCTTGAGACAAAGACACTCTATCTCTCCTGGCTTTATTTTCTATAGAGGGCGCACAGCCCTCAAAAGGGAGCACGCGACCTATGAAATGCGTGATGCAGAATAAATTCTTCCGTTTTAGAAAAGACCTCCTCACGATCATGGTCTTTCATTATAACGTGGTAGGAGTGGTGAAAAGTCACAAGGTGCTTTTCACGTGAGCCGATCATATGATAGATGGCCCGTCCATCGCGTGCGGGCACGACATGATCGTGTGTGGAGACCATAATGAGTGCGGGCGCAGAGATATGAGTAATCTCCTCGCGCAATGTAGGCAGGTAATTCATCATACTCTCTACCGGTCTCATGGGGGTCCAACGATAGACTTCTCGCGCGTAGCGCTGACGTGCAGAACGGTCACGCACGTCCTCACGCAAGGTAGGTAGCAGGGGCGCGACGCGTTTGGCCGCGTGGATCAGTGGTCGCATCCAGGGATAGAGATAGAGTGGTGAACACATACTGACGATGCCTGCGGTATCTTCGTGTGCGGCAGTGTGCAGCGCTAAAGCACCTCCCAGCGAGTGACCAATCAGGAAAACGCGCTCACAACGCTGTCTGAGTGTCTGATATTCCTGACGAACAGCGGTAGCCCATTCCTCCCAGCCAAGCGCCATCATATCCTGTACCTGACTCCCATGGCCAGGCAACAGGATATTCCTGGTTACCAGATTGTGTTTGCGCAAACCCTCTTCGATCTCTCGCATATCCGTCAGAGAGCCGTTTAAGCCATGAATGAGCAGGACGCCTACGCTGGAAGATCCCTGTTGTTCTTCCGGACCCTGTTCTGTTATCTCCATCGTCATACGTTTTTATCCTTAAATGTTGACTGATACTCTTTCTTATAGTATGTAATGTTTCCCAGTAATAGCATATCACACAGCAGGGCTGCGTATGGGGTATGGGTCATCCCTACCTTTTCCGCGGCTTGTAAAGCCGCCCCTCCCCCCGAGAAAGGGAGAAAGGGCTGATTTTGGAAGCAGCTTTGCTGCTTCCAAAATCAGCCATCTCTCCCTGAAAATCTGGCGGCTGCGCCACCAGCAAGAGCGTTTGCTCATTTTGCCAAATGAGATACCGTTGGCGAACCCTTCTACCGAGGAGAGAGCGAGCACGCTCCCTCCTTCAAGGCGAGCTTGAAAAAGGAGTTCGCCTTGAAGGAGGGATGACTCATAGCAAAGAAAAGAGGGATTGCGGGCAAGGCGTTGCCCGCCTTGCCCGCAATCCCTCAAAAAAGAATGGGGGGCGGGGCCGTTCGCTCACGAAGCGCATGCGTCAACAAAGTCATTGGTTCAGTGTTCGCTTTTGTCAAGGAAAGAAGAAAGAACCGGGAGGAGAAGATCAGGCAGGAAAATAATGTTGTAATGGGTGGCACGGGGTAAGATAGCGAGCTGTGATGAGATGAGATTTTCACCATTCCAGCCAGCCTCCTTCAAGCCTCCACCAAGAAGATTGAAAAATGCAACCGTATGAGCAGGAGGAAGCGCATCAGAATCGCCAGCAATAATGAGTGTGGGAGCTTTCAAAGTAGAAACAGCCTCTGTCCAATCATAGTCCAGACTCATACCTGCCTGCATCTTAGCGACAAAGCGAGCAAAATCTTCTGGCCTGGGTGCAACACTCTTATAGGTATCATATATAGGAGTACTAAGAAGGAACTCGGGGGCGATGGATGCCATACCTGTCTGAGTTTCGAGATGCCAGCCAGTTCGTTTGAAAGGTGTCGAAATCACGACAAGTTTGTTAACAAGTTCTGGATGACGAATGGCGGTCTGGCGAGCCACCGCTTTTTGGCTGGACGGTGGCAGTGCGGTTGCGCTGCCACCGTCCAGCTTGTTCTCCTGGGGAGGAGACTAGCAACTCCTGAGCAATGACTTTTGCGAAGCCCTGAAACGTCTTTTCGGCTGAAACTATTGCGCCACCGTCCATAATCTGTCCACTCTGGCTCGTGCTCAACAAGCTCAAAGTGCTGGTTGATTATTTGACTGACATTCTAGGATGAGGCAATCGTGACTACCTGTAGTTCGACCAGATTTGAGACAAAACGACCCATGGCCTGATCCCCTGGAACAACCAGACGTGCGAATCCATCGGAGGAGAGCGACTGCCCATTGGCGGAGTAGGCAACCAACACCTGGATGTTGCCAAACTTGGGAGAAATTTCGCCTCCTGCAATCAGTACACTGTAGCCATCTGAGCC
Source organism: Ktedonobacteraceae bacterium (assembly GCA_034438135.1). Classification (GTDB taxonomy): domain Bacteria; phylum Chloroflexota; class Ktedonobacteria; order Ktedonobacterales; family Ktedonobacteraceae; genus Paraktedonobacter. The sequence continues at coordinate 12,687 of DAOTTL010000520.1, forward strand.
AATTGCTACCACCCCAAGACGCAATATCCCGTTTTTCGTCTTGTCCACCACAGCTCCAGCCTTGGTGAGCAGATCATTGAGCAGAACTCCACTATAGGTGGTGGAACCAGACCCTGGACTATTCACGGTCACCTGGGTAGCAGTCAGGGCTTTGAGCGCCGTCAGATCGTACTTCGCCGGATGCATAACCTGTCCATCGAGATAGAAAGAGCTTGAAGAGGAGTCCGCCGTCAGTGTCGGAGACGGACCTGACGAGGCAACAGAGATCTGTGCCACATTCGAGACATAGCGACCAGCGGCACCGTCTCCCGGAACGATCAGACGTATAAAGCCATCGGCCTGCGGTAAAGCTTTTCCGTCTTCTTCGTAGGCCAGGATGACCTGCTTGTTGGCAAACCTGGGAATGATCTCACCCAGGGCGACGGCGGCACCATACCCATCGGTTCCCGTGACCAGTACCGTTTTCCGCAAAATATCATTTTTTCGTGTACTGACGATTACGATGCCTGCCTGCTGTAAAAAGCTATAAAGCGAGACGCCACTGAAACTGTGCGCTCCCAGCGGCTGTGCGTTGGTCATAACGGTCACTTTCGGTAAAGCTTGCAGACTGGCAAGCGTAAAAGTGCCAGGATGACTCACCAGGCCTGCCAACGTAAACGAAGTGGATGGTTTCCCAAAGGCGGCTGTTTTGGCTGTAACTGCTGCTGTTGGCGTTGCGATAGATGATTGGCTACCACCGCAGGCGACAAAGGCAGAGGAGCAGATAACCAGCAAGAGCAAGATAACCAAGATTTTTCTCATGCAATCCTCCACAAAGGAAATAGGCGGTCCTTCTCTCCAGGAGTGTGAGACCTGGCCTCAGCCTCCAGTTATGGAAAACGAGACCACATACTCAATAAATAATTAGTTATAAATTGAGTATATAAAGGAAGGCCGACACTGTCAAGCCAGCGATGCTCAGCCTGCAAGAAGGCTGATTTTTCTTATGAGCTATCTAAAAATGAAGGGAGAGTTGCTGAGCTTTTATGTGGCAAAGCCACATAAAAGCTCAGCAACTCTCCCTTCAACTGGAAACGTTTTTCTTTGTTAACGGTACAGATCAGGATCAATCTGATTAATCTTTATCAACATTCCATCAGCATCTTCGAGCTGAAGCTGATAGCCAAACCCCTCATCACCTGTTGGACGCACGATGGTCACGCCTGCTTCACGTAGCCGTTTCTCTAAATTCTCCAGGGGAGCAGAATACTCAAAATTGAGTTCAACCTGACCTTCATTCTGCTCCGGGTTTGCTGGATGAGCCAATAAGCCCAGTTCAGTTGTGCCAAAGCTGAGTAAAGCCCAATCGCCATCGCGACTCCCATTGAGAAGGGTTGCCCCAAGCTTGCTATAAAAGTCCAGAGCTTTCCCCATGTCTTCAACATGGAGCATTGGCTGTACGTTTAGTAGCGCTTCTCTCTGTATCTGAGGCACAGCCTTTTCTGCATGCTCTTGTTGCACTTTTTGCGCTAAATAGGCAGTAAACACTCTTTCAACCAGATCAGATAAAGAATGCTGCTCATCAACCGAACGATGTTTCATCTGCTTGATCGTATGAGGAGTGAGGTAGACGTTAAATTGTTGCTTTTTTTCTTCCATTACGGCCTCCTTTTACTAGCATGCTATAATGCTAGTATGCTAGTATTATAGCATATCAGTATTGAGTTGTCAAAAGAGCAAACCAGAGATCCTGAACAGCAGCGCCGGAAATCACCCGCCAGGTGATGTAAGCTCACCCGCTTTACATCTATGCTGTTTTCAACAGGCGGAGATGTGAAAAGAGCCTTTCCAGCTTTGGCTTTTTCTGCTTTCCTGTACTGAAAAAAACTCCCTCTGGCGCAATCTCGCCATGGATAGTTAAATATCGGAGTTTGTAAGATATACCGAATTTAAACGAGGTGAATGAGATGCAAACAACGGAGAAGCGACAAAAAGGTTATAAAGGGCTGGCGATGGAAGGGATTGTGGCACGTTGGTATACAAAGATACGTAGTTCTGGAAGCCAGATCGAGGAGTGGAGGAAGCAGGCCATCGATCTGACAGATTATCTGTCAGATGGTGCCGACGTTCTTGAGGTAGCTCCTGGTCCTGGTTACTTCGCCATTGAGATGGCGCGACTCGACCGGTTCCACGTAACTGGATTGGATATTAGCCATACGTTCGTGGAAATCGCCACAGGGAACGCCCGACAGGCGGGAGTGAACGTGGGCTTCCAGCAGGGCAACGTGTCCAGCATGCCCTTTGCTGAAGGATCATTCGATCTGATCATCTGTCAGGCTGCCTTCAAGAACTTCAGTCAACCAGGCAAGGCGATCGACGAGATGCACCGGGTTCTACGTGTCGGAGGAATAGCAGTTATCCAGGACATGTGGAAGGACGCCTCCGATACAATGATTCGCGCAGAGGTGAACCCGATGCAACTCAGCCCTCTGAACGCCTTTATGACAAGGCGGTCCCTGAAGATGCTCCGACGGCGTGCCTACACGAAGGAGCAGTTCGAGAGACTGGCCAGCACGAGTGCCTTTGGTGGATGCAAAATCGAGACGAGTGGGATCGGCATAGAGATGCGACTGAAGAGGCAGTAGTGTCAGAAGTACCGCCAAAAGATCTGTGTGACGATTCTGCGCCTCACTGCCATACATATCTGGGATGTCTGTCTTACCAGACAGATCTGCGCTCCAGCGGCGTCTTTCGACACGTATGGCAGTTTGCTGACGACGATCAGCGAGTCGTTCCATAAGAAGAATAGACACTAATGGGACGCAACAAGCACCTGCAAGATAAGCAAACAAACCATGCCTACACCGATTGTCAGTAGAACATTTCTGGTGCGCCAGGTCACGAGAATCGCGAGAATGCCCGCAATGAGTCGGACATTGCTTACCGATATCTCAAGCGAGCCGCCGGGAGAAAAGAGCGCTGGCGCGATGAGCGCTGATAGGACTGCAATTGGGACGAAACGTAGAGTCTGCTGCACAATGGACGAAACCCGCATTTTACTCAAAAAACCCATAAAGGAGAGGCGCAGACTCAGAGTTAACAACCCGACTATACCAAGTATGCCCCAAAGCAATCCCTGTGACATATCGACTCCTTACTAGAGGAACCCGGCTAGAAAGATCTGGCTTTTTTCAAATCCAGTGCAAGTCCAACAGTAATACCAACGAATGCAGCGACAGCTATCCCCAGTTTCAATGGCAACGCAATGACGAGCAGCGCAGTTAAGGCAGAGGTCAGAGCGACGGCGGTACCAATGCGATCTTTGAGTGCAGGCACAACAAGAGCAATGAACGTGAGCGTAGAAGTAAAGTCCAGTGACCAGTTCGCAGGAATGCGACCGCCCAGAAAAATACCTGCCGCAGTACTTAGCTGCCAGGTTACCCATAATGCCAGTCCGGCCCCCAGAAAATACCAGTGTTTCTGCCCTCCATCTCCCGGCTGCTGGTAACGCAAAATAGTCACCGCATAAGCCTCATCGGTCAACAGGTATGCCAGTAAGCACTTCCAGAGAGGGTGCAGATTGCGAGTATAGGATGACATCGATGCACTGTAAAGCGTATGGCGGATATTCACGATAAAAGCGGTCAGGATGATGACAAGCGCAGGCGTGCCAGCAGCGATGAGTTGGACGATTACGACTTGTGCCGCGCCCGCGAAGACAATGAATGACATGGCCTGAGCGATACTCGCCGGTATGCCCGCACTGATCGCCGAGACACCATAAATCATCCCGAAAGGGAGCACGCCAAGCAGGATTGGCAGTTCATCCCTGATCCCATGAAAAAGTTCCGAATGTGGCGTTGTCATAGCTAACAGTATAAAGAGCCAGGCGGAGATTGTCTTGTCTACTATTGCTATTTTCTGTAGACCCCACGGTACAGGCCAGGTGGCACGCCAACAATGCGCTTAAAATGTTTGGTGAAATGGCTCTGGTCCGCAAAACCTACGGCTATAGCTGTGTCAATGCATGAGCCACCCAGACGTAGCAGGTGCTTCGCATGTATGATGCGCATATAGATCTGATAAGCATGAGGAGGCAAATTCATCTGATCTCTAAACGAGCGCAACAGGTGAAAAGGGCTAAGATGAGCCATAGTGGCCAACTGTCCAAGTGAGATATTCTCAGCATAGTTTTCTTCAATATAAGAGCGAACAAGCTGAACGCCTCTCTGATCCCTGGCAAATGAACGAGGATAGGGACGATCATCAGCATAGCGCAGGATTAAACGAGCGAGGGTCCATAGGAGCCGCGATTCCCGTTCGAGGTCTGATGGATGCTCTTCCAGGGCGCGATGGGTAAGGGAAAATTCCGTCACCATCTCAGGATCGTGAACCACTGGTTCAGCAAAGAAAGGCATATCACGCTGACGACCAACGAGATCGGAGGCAGCACGCTGTAATAACTCGGTCGCTGGATAGAGCGTCCTATACGTCCAGCCGTGTTCAGTTGCAGACGAACCGGTATGCATTTCTCCAGGGTTGATAAACACAATACTTCCAGCCGACGCGACATGCTGACTTCTACGATAGGCAAACTGTTCTACGCCTCGTTCAATGATGCCCAGGACATAGCCCTCGTGCATATGAGGAGCAAAAGAATGTGTAACATAGGTCGCATGGAGCAGTTCAAGATTGCTCAAAGTAGGATCGCACCAGAACTTGGTACGCTCATGAATGCTCATGATTCATCTCTTCTTTCCAATCAGAGACGGTAAAGGTCTGCTCACCCTGGTTGGACACATAGAAGAGTCTGGTAAACCCTTCGGCATAGGAGGGACGCGTGAGCCTTTTGAGAGTGGCAAATAAAGCCACATCGAGAACGCTTGCCTTACCCCCGCGAGTCCGATTGCGTTCAAGAGACTGTTCAAGCTGGACGGCAAAATAGTAGCCAATTACTTCAGCCCCAAAACGCTGGCCAGGACTGATCATCATGATAAGTTCCATTGTCCTATATTTTTCCTTGACAAGCGGTCGCGTTATCTTCGTTTTCTCAGAAAAGCGTAGTTTGACTTGCCCCAGGCTATAGCACGTCAGTGATTTAGTTCGCACAAGAGAAGAGGAACACATGTCCGTATTTTACCTTCTTCTCCTGTGCTTTTCAACGTCATCCCTCATTTTGGCAAAATGAGCAAACGCTCTTGCTGGCGGCTGCGCCGCCAGATTTTAAGGGAGAATGGCTGCGTTTGCAAGCAGTA
>DAOTTL010000521.1:0-3257 GCA_034438135.1 Ktedonobacteraceae bacterium
TGAAGGGCCGCCCGGGGGAGGCCCTTCAACCTCCCTCCTTTCCCTCTGCGCCGCCTTTGGAGGCAGAGGAGAGGGAAATCAGGTGTCGCATCAAAAATATCAGGTAAGCACCTGATGTATCGAGACATGTATTGCAGTAAGCTTCTAACAAGAATGTCGAAGAGTAGCCGAGTCAATCTAGAGCCGTAACTCCTCCCTAAGCGCACAGACAAAGACATCAAAGGCAGGACCGCCAGATGCAACTGATCAGATAGATAGACAGTGAGAATATCAAAATAGTTATAGCTGGCTCTTTTCAATACTGTCCGACTGCGCTACAATAGTAAAGAGGATCTTGCCGCTCGATTTCGAGATAGCAAAGTGTGCCTGATACTAAGAGTTATAGTTCTGGAAGCATCTGGCATATGTTCAGTTATCATAAAATCGGCCACATATATTTTACGAATAGTTTGATCATCAGGCTATTTCCGCCTGGTCCTGGCAAGGCATCCTGGCATGATCTATTGAGGAGGCGCTGTGAGTTCTGTTCCAAATAAAAGTCTGCTTGACACTTTGATGCAAAAGACTGTCGAGAGTCAAGTTTGGCGTTCCATCTTTCGCCACGGGTACCCGGACACTCCACTGAACCAGTCCCTGGTGATGATGAGCAATGTCTTCCTGCACTTACACCCCGTGAAGGTGAGCCGCCAGGCAATGAAGATTACATATACCTGGTGTATGGGTGGTATCTCCTTTTTCCTGTTTCTATTGCTGACCATTACTTGCGTATTTTTGATGTTTTATTATGTTCCTGATACCTCGACGGCTTATCAAAACATCAACCAGCTGAGTAGCGTGGTCTCGTTCGGTCATATTGTTCGCAATATGCATCGTTGGGCCGCTCACTTAATGGTCGTCTCGGTCACGCTCCATATGATCCGAGTCTTTTATCACGGCGCGTACAAGCCACCCAGAGAGTTCAACTGGGTCGTCGGCGTATTGCTCTTTTTTGTAACATTGTTCCTGAGTTTTACCGGTTACCTGCTTCCCTGGGATCAGATCGCAATCTGGGCCATCACAGTAGGAACCAATCTTGCGCCATACACGCCAGTGCTGGGCACGACCGTTTACAAGATCCTTGTAGGTAGCTCTTCAGTGGCTCAATCAACCCTGATTCGCTTCTACGTGGGTCACGTGATTCTGCTACCTCTGGCAGGCGCATTACTCATGGCTGTCCATTTCTGGCGTATTCGTAAGGATGGCGGCGAGGCCGGTCCTCCACCTCCTTCCCGTCGAGAGTTGGAAGCCCGAACTGAGCGCGAGCAGGCCCTGGCAGGCAGTGCTCAGCAATAGTAAGAGATACTGTCTGTTTCCATCGTGAGGTAGAGCGATATGCTAGCATAGCAACTACCTCACTGGTTCTCTTGAGAGGATATCTATATGGCTGTTGAACCGAAAGAACCAAAAGTGCAGACCCAATCTTCGGCCACCCAGCGCCGTTATCGTACGCTTGCAGTTGTCAAGCAAGAGGCTATAACACGCGTTGAGAAGCCACTGGAAGATTCCGTGTTCGTATGGCCTCACCTGCTCGTGAGAGAATTTTTCGCAGCCACCATTGTGATGGTCATGGTTACATTGCTCTCGCTCGTAATCGATGCGCCTTTGCAGGGTCCTGCCAACCCGAACTCGACACCGAACCCGGCGAAAGCGCCGTGGTACTTCCTGGGCCTGCAAGAGCTGCTGCACTACTTTCAACCAAATAGCGCTGGTGTCATGATTCCTGGGCTGACATTGTTTGCGCTGATAATTCTGCCGTATGTCGATCGCAATCCCAGCCGTGCCTATTCTGACCGGAAAGTGGCCATTGCGACATTTACGATGTTTCTGATGTTCTGGGCAGTGATTACCCTGTCTGGCAGCTTCTTCAGAGGTCCCGGCTGGTTGTGGGTCTGGCCCTGGCAACACCTGTACTTTGATCTGTAATAGAGGGATAGATATACCATGATTACTCAACGCAATGATAGCGACAGGCCAGCTATCACCCCTCAACAATATGAGGTCCTGCACGGAGGTGGAGCCGAAGCGGCTGAGATTGCGAAACAGCGCCTGTCGCGGAGACGTTTCTTGCGCAGATCTATGCTCGCTGTCTGGGGATTATCGGCAACTGCGGCAGTTGCCGGTGGACTCTATATGCTTTATCCAAACCTCGTGGGCCAGTTTGGTGGCGACCTGGTGTTGGGTCTTAAAAGCATTTTTCCTGCGGCTGTGCCCGACAAATTTGCGAAAGATAGCGCTGGTGTGTTCTATCACCAGGAAGCGAAATCGTACATCATGCACATCTCGGCCAGTGCCCCGACGTTGCTTAAGGGTCAGGCACTCAGCGATCAGCTCGACTCGGAGAGCATTACCAAAGATAGCGATGGCTCGCTCTGGATAGCGCTCTATCAGAAATGCGTCCACCTGGGATGTACGGTTCCTTTTCGCGATGACTGCGTAAGCTTTAAATGTCCCTGCCACGGTTCCCACTACAACGTCAGTGGCGAGTACCTGGATGGTCCTGCTCCTCGTAGTCTGGACCGCTTTAAAATCTCATTCCAGGGAAGCTCTGTTGTAGTCTCAACCGGCCAGGTCGCAACGGCTGTACCGCGCCCGGATACTACAACGCGTATCATTCCGGTGCCAGCAGTGCAATGCTCGGCCTCATAGGCTTCTAGTATCTGGTTAATGTGGTTGGACATTTCACTCAAAAAGGGCGAAGGCAAGCGAGAGTCTTCTTACAAGAAGAAAATTGTAGTACTCCTCTTGCCATGTCCCACCAGCATTGCCAGCCAGAGTCACTGAAAGATTTCCTAGCTGTTCTGGTTGTAATGTAAATATAAAAGGGTTGTGTTCTTATGATAGATCCCGTACAGGCTATAGTGGGCATTGTTGTCCTGCTGATCGCTGTTGGGGCCTTGCTTTTTGTCTTCTATTCTCGCACAAATGCTGTTGAGAAGACCGGCTATGGTGCACTGATCATGCTGGCGGTCGTTTCGCTCATGATTCCGGTTTTCTGGATTTTAGAAACGAATGGCGAAGCTCAGGCAAAGATCTCACAACACGATACCTCTGTCCAACAAGGTGCCGCATTATACGCTGAATACTGTGAGACTTGCCATGGACTCACCGGCGGTGGCGGCTCTGGACCCAAGCTGAATGGGAGCACCGCCGTTAACAGTCTCTCTGATACTGACCTCTTGCGCATTATAAACGCCGGTATTCCAGATTCGAGCGATCCT
>DAOTTL010000522.1:0-4393 GCA_034438135.1 Ktedonobacteraceae bacterium
CTGGAGTAATGTTCACAGTTGCTTTCGTTGTGACCTGGATCAGACTGCTAATGCCATTATTCTGCCGAAGCGCAGCAACTGTGCTCCCAATGATAAACAGGAGCAAGACTGCCAGCAGAATAAAGAGCAAAAGCCTTCCTCGCTTGCGAGGAGGACGATTCATTGGAGAACGTCCAGGCGCAAGAACCGGGGCGATTGGAGGAGGCGCACCGACACTTCCGCGCGACGAGTTGACGTTTCTACCAGCACCAGGGGTCACCGGAGCACCGGCAGGAGAACTAGAGACGACGGGAGCATTGCCAGGAGCGACAGAAGTAGTCGCAGATGCGGCACCCGCAGTCGCGCTACCCGTCCTGGCGGAGGTCGCGCTTACTGCTTCAGCGCCAGGTAGCCCGCCAGCTACAGCAGCAGCTACAATAGCTCCATTATCTGAAGCGTTGCGCCTCTGGCCATCATTCGGTGGGGATTGGATATCGGGCGAGCGCTGTACTTCCGGTGGCGGGTTAAAGGGTCTGCTGGAACTGACTGTACTGGCAACAACTGGGATCGGACCCGGTGTACCGCCGGGCCTATTTGTACTCGTTGTTGAACCAAGGTTCCCGCTTTTTCTGGTCACAGGCACGGGGTCCACCAGTTTGCCACTGCCCGTCCTTCCCTGTGCCGCAGGACGCCTGGCAATTGTGCGGGGAAGGTAGCTGGATGGGGAGCCAAAAACAATCGCTCCTGGAACAGCGCCATCCATCGGCTGATCAGTCGGCTCAGGCTCTTGAAGCGGCGGCGGTCCTACAGGTGGGACCCCACCAGCAGGCACCCCTCCGGCATCCTCATCTGCACTTGAACCACTCCCCAGGTCAGGAGGAGGCGCATAGAGAGCATCCTCGTCATCCTCACCCTCATGTTCCTCATATTCATGGGCATCGACTGCTCCGAGGCCTGCGCCAGCCACAAAACCAACCGCACCAGCCCCAATCGCACCTCCGGCACGCTCAGGCTCATCATGTTGCGCTAATTCGGCGGTATTAACATCACTGATCGTATCCGATGGAGGAAGCCGATCTGACTGCTGTCTATCTACAGGAGAGGGCTGTGCCTGAGCAGGAGATCTATCAGGAGGCAGAGCAGAACTACCGCGACCCCTACTACGAGGAGGAGTAGCAGACCTGCCACGGCGAGATCCAAAGTTCAATATTCCCGGCCTCGTCCCCCCTCCTCCTTGACGCGAAGGAGCGCCATCCGCTGCAAGTTCAGTCTTAAAACTATCCAAAGAGGAATACACCTGAAAGCGACGTTGGCGTGCAAAGGCAGCAGGTCCAGGCCCTGGGGGGGCAATAAAGACCAGCTGGGCCTTCAGAGTCCGGCGCATATCCTTCAGCCCATCGAAATCAACCGGTTGGAGAAATGCCTTACGCTGTTCAGGCAAAACAATGGCAATCTGTTTGCGTCCTGACCTATCCTGAGTTGCAATTGCTGTCAGGATAGTCTGCCTGGTATCAGCAGGATCCACATAGAGAATACCGATGTCTGCACTACGTGGATCGCCTGATCCCAGCAAATCTGAGCCGTCACGCTGTCTCATCCTTAAACCTCTTTATTCCCATGTTTCCTTTATTCCTTGACATTGTACACCATCCAACCATCATCGTACAGTCCTTGACGACATAGAAATTTGAGAGGTACAACAACAAGTGTTGAGAGTACCATACTTGCTTCTATGCCACATCCACCTTCATCAGCGCCATCCTTTCTGGCATGCCAGATCATATCTCATAATAAGAAACGTTCTTCGAGTGTAAAATTGCTCGATCTCACTTAAAAAGAGATGACATAAGCCATTTCATAAAGTCTCGTGCTAAAAATATACCACACACTTAAAAATAGAGAAAAGAGGAAGAATTTGCACGAAAAACCAGCCATATAGTTAAAAGATACTATCCAGAAGGAGAAAAGGAGCGCGATCAGAGAGGTTTAGTAGTCGCTCACGAGTCGTCGCGATAGCCATGTCGCCCTGGTCAGCGACAATCCAGCGACGACCAAGTTGCTCTGCTACGGATGGAGTAACACCGCTCCCACAGAAGCAGTCGAGCACCAGGTCGCCAGGATCAGAGGAGGCCAGAAGAATGCGTTCGACCAGAGCCTCCGGCTTCTGAGTGGCATAACCATTGCGCTCAGGGTCGCGTTGGTGCAGATGACTGATATCGCTCCAGACATCCGAGGGAGTCATCAAACTCTCCTCAGAATACGAATATGTGCGACCATTGGAGCGAATGCTCCAGGTAACAAGTCCATTCTCATCCTCCTGTCTGCGCATGTGGTTACGCTTCTGCGCACCCCGCCTCACACTTATACGCTCGCCATGAAAACAGTACTGAGCTGATTTAGTGTAGAAGAGAATAGTATCGTGCTTGCGGGCATAGCGGCGCATGGTACGACCCCCAGATTGATAATGCCAGATAATCTCATTTTTAAAGCCAGCCCCACGTCCATCGAGGTCCGAACAAAAAATTTCATCTAACATCACTCTGGCATAATGAGCCACACGCCAGTCCAGATGGACATACATACTCCCATCTTCCGCCAGAAGACGATGAAGCTGCTGCAATGTCCCATAGAACCACTGAAGATAGCCATCCAGGCCCAGCAACCACTTATCACTATAGGCCAGTTGCTCCCCACTTTTAAAGTCTCGCCCGGTCATAAAGGGAGGGTCAACATAGACGAGATCTACAGTACCCGCAAACTCACCTGCCAGCATTGATAGCACTACCGAACACTCTCCTTGAATGAGACGATTACGCCAGGCCTGTGCCTCGACAATCCCTTGTGACTCTCTACCAGAAAAATGCTCACGTGTCTGAAAAGACTTCTGTGAAAGACTTTCTCCTTCATATGCAGACAAATGTTCTGGCAATTTGCCCTGCCACTCTAATGTTGCCATAGCTGTCGATTCACCTACTTCTTTCCCATTTCTGGAGAGTGTTGACTCTACCTATGATAAAGTTTCATGATAACTACTGTCAACACCAGGCTAGCTACCAGGCAGTCATTTCAGGTTCTTTTCTCCATCAGCAAGCATGATGGAGCAGGAGCAGGCAATGTGACACCTGACCTGACAACTTTTTCCTTTCTACCTCTTTTTGTATAATTGTGTCCGCAACTGAGAGACTTTTTCATTCGTAGTACAGATATGGAAAAGAATGAAAAAAATGATATTCTAAGATAGAGACTAATTACGCAGGGGAGAATAAGACAAGTGACGCAATGGTTACTCACATTTGGCTGCCTTGCAAGCTACATAAGTGGTCTGATCCTGCTTGTCAAAATCACACCCTCCTTGCTAAGACGCTCCTTTGACGATACACTCTTCATCGGAGTAGCCGCAGGGGCGGTTGTTGGTGCCATGCTCTCCTTCGGGGCACTTGGTATCACGTATGCTCTTTTCAATGGGAGCGCAGGTGTTCGCGTCCTGGATATTGCGCTCTCGCTTATCCTGGCCATTGTTAGTCTGCGCATATCCGCAAGCGCCTTTCGTCCTCGTCATGATATAAGTGTGAGCACATATCGTTCCTCGCGGATCATGGCAGGTAGCTTTTTCTTGCTCTTAGGGCTTGTCGCTATTTATGTTCTGATCATGCTCTTTAAACCAGCTTGATGAGAGCATTTCCGAAAAACGATCCTGAGCCTTTTCTCTATCGAGAGGATATTTCGTTATGAATACTAATAGCACCGATTTAACGAGACCTTCAAGACATTATTTCTCACCTGCCATGCTCAGTAAGTTGCTGATCCTGGTCCTGGCCCTCTTCATCACGGCCTGTGCCGGGATAAACTCGGTTGCTAATAGCCAACCAGCCAGCACTCCCACCCTGATTCCTACGCTCACACAGGACAACCAGCTTGTGACAACCGTTCAGCAAAGTCCTGTCCCAGGTGCAACAACGGTGCATGTCACTGAGACCGAATTCGCGATCAGCCCTTCTCTTAAGACCTTCAAACCGGGCGTCCATTACTACTTCGTGGTCAGCAACATAGGCAAACAAACACATGCTTTTACCTTCGTTCCCACCAAACCCGATGGCTCACCTCTTGATGAGTACTATCAGTACAACCACACACTGATTGCTCTCGACACCGTCTCGCCCGGCACAACCCAGACAATTAACTACACCTTCAAAGTCTCTGACGCCGGTCACTACGAAATGGCTTGCCACATGCGCAATCACTACAACGCCGGTATGCATATTCCTGTCATTGTACAATAACCTCACAAAGAGAAATATGATAATTACTAAGGTGCCCTCTACTCGCCGCAGGCGGCGAGTAGAGGGCACCTTAGTAATTACGAGGGATGACTCATAAAGAAAAGAAGAAGTGAGGGATTTCGGGCGCTGCGCTT
>DAOTTL010000523.1:0-8387 GCA_034438135.1 Ktedonobacteraceae bacterium
AGCTCTTGCTCTGTTCCATCTCGTTTATTCCACCGTGCTATCCAGCGTTGTTGACTCATGCTTAGTTCTCCATCCTATCAAAGTGACTCAATTTTTCTCGTCCTTCCCTCTTTACTTCATGATTAGGGTACCCTATTTATGGGTGACGGTGTAACCACGAATAGGGACGTTTCGGGACGTTTGTGCTATACTGGTCTGGAGCAATGAATGTATCTCTATTGGAGGGGAATATGGTGAATGGTCGCTTAAAAGAGGCGTTGTTAGAAACACATACATCTGTTGCTGATCTGGTGGAAGCAACGGGCGTTGATCCTAAAACGGTACAACGCTGGGTCCATGGGCGTTTACCTCACCCTCGGCACCGTGCTGTAGTCGCACAACTATTGAATACACGAGAGGATAGTATCTGGACGTTACCAGAAACATCTATTGCAGAATCGTCTCAGCAATCTCAAGAGATTATTTCAGCCTATGCTCATCGCTCACAAGCACCTGTAGACACCTGGTGGGCACTCTTCGTTCAGGCACAAGAACAGATAGACTTACTTGCAAATGCCATGCTGTTCATTCCAGAACAACATGCAGGTCTGCTCTCCTTGCTCAAAGAAAAAGCTTCTGCATCGTGCGTGGTGCGCCTGGCTCTGGCTAATCCTACATGCGAAATGGTACGAGTACGTGACGAAGAGGAGGGACTAAGCGGAACGCTCCCAGGGCGTATCAAAAATAGTTTGTATCACTTCCGGTCGCTGTTTGGGTTTCCTGGTATTCATCTTCATTACCACACTACGCCGCTTTATAACTCGCTCTTTCGCTTCGATGATGAAATGTTTGTGACTCCGCATCTCTATGGCTTGCATGGCTCTAAAGCTCCGCTCTTTCATTTTCGACGCCTGGAAGAAGATGGTCTCTTTGATAACTTTACCGCTCACTTTGAGGCAGTCTGGCAAACATCAACAGCAATAGAAAGGTGGGACTCATGAGCCGTAAAGACTACTGGCATGACGTGAACGCTCCGCAAGCAAATAGTCTGGTACCGGCTGCCTCGGCTATTGTTTCAGACCAGAACGGGAAAATACTGCTCCAACGTCGCAAAGATAACAACTTGTGGGCGCTGCCTGGTGGAGCTATGGAGGTAGGCGAAACGCTTGGTGAAACAGCCATACGAGAAACCAGGGAAGAAACTGGCCTTGATGTTGTGCCTGAATATATTGTAGGGATCTATACTGACCCTCAGCATATTATCGCCTTTTCTGACGGGGAGATACGTCAAGAGTTCTCGCTTTGCTTTGCTTGCCGCCTGGTCAGTGGCACTCTCAGTGTCAGCGATGAATCGCTTGACGTTCGGTTCTTTGCGCCTGAAGAAATAGGGCATCTGGATATGCATCCTTCCATCCGTCGGAGGCTAAGTCACTTTTTAGCAAAGAGAGAACATCCTTTCATCGGGTAAAATCATCATACTTTCTTTGGTGATATACCACAATAGCATAACCATGCTTGTGTACCCTGTTTTGCGGTACTCCTCTTTAGGGAGTCAGACCAGTATAATGGGCCTGATATGAAGGAGGGGCGCAGGTGTTCCGATTACGAGTCAAAGAAGTGCTCCAGGAGAAGGGAGTCTCTCAAGGGGCATTATCAAGAGGTGCAAATATCCCTATCAATGCAGTTCATCGTCTTGTAAAAGATTTGAACTACATCCCCAGTGCTTACACGCTGCTGAAAGCTGCCAGATACCTGGGCGTACCAATGGAAGCATTGTGCTTTGAAGACGATCAACCTGTCCAGCAAGCAACAAGTTAGAGTCTAAAAACAACCCCGATGCTCTTTTTGGTAAGCGTCGGGGCGTTTTCAATGTGGGCTGCGTTTGGTGTCTCTGTTCATCCGTTGCCAGGGTTTCTACTGGTGCACCACCTTGTCTAACATTGATGAAGGAAAATAGGAGTATGTACTTTTTCTTCGAAGTTTCAGATGAATCTGTTCGTAACAGGAATGTTTTATGTGAGAAAGACATCTTTTCCGACGTTCAGACTTGCCCGAAAAAGGCACGTGCTAAAAGATGTAAAAGAACCTTTTTTGGCTTCTCAAGCGGGTTGAGTGGCAAGTGAGGCTGGGCGGACTCGAACCGCCGACGCACGGTTTAGGAAACAGCAATTTGCCGTCTCTGACCCTCTATTATGCTCCACCCTGAGCACAAAATCAGACGAAACTTCTATGGAAATAGCTCCAAATTGATGGTTGACGACGGGATAAGATGTCAAATGAGATGTCAGTTTCATACGCTTCAGTGCCCCGATCGCACAATGACATAATGGCAACAGGTCGAGAGGACGCTCAGGAGTCATGCCAGAAACCTGAGCGGTGGGAGGCAACGCCAGGTGGGCTTGGACCGAGGGAAGAGCCAGGAGATGATAGCCGATGCTTCTGGTGACAAACGGCAGCCTGGCCTGCTGCAAGAGCCGGACAAACGCGGGGTAGCCAAATTGGCCATCCAGACGCAGTAGCGCCGTGCTGGCTGCCAGGCCAAAGGAGGCCAGAAAGCGCTTGATGCAGTCCAGCACGCAGGCCATGCCCTTTGCTAGCTGGCCATTGCCTGCACCCTCACAAAGGCTTTTTCGTTTGCTTTTGTCAAGTCTCCAGGAAAGAGGTCCTCGTCCCCCCTCTCGTTGCGCATCTCGTGGGATGACTCATCTCTTTCTCCTGCCTTTTGGGGGAGGGGTGACTTTTGAGAAAACCTGATGTGCATAGCATAAAACATTGACATCTGATTATAAGCGATGTACCATACTTTAAGTACTCTTATTTGAACAAGCTACAATAACGGCGTGGTCCATGCGCCAATACAAAGCACAAAGGAGAGAAAGGAGACATACTATCCCTCCCCTGCTTCTAAATGATTCCTGCTCAGATCCAATATCGTCTCTTTATTCCACTTCTCCCTATCCATCATAGCAGGCAAGCAGGTTAGCTAAAACCTTCATTTGTATTTGTTACCTTGAACAGCAGATTCGTTCAGACTGGGAAAACAGATCCCCTGATGCGAAGAAGGTCATTGAATTAGTCCAAACGAATCCTGCGGCCTGTAATCTACTCCCCAGTAGAGTTTCAGAAGGAGATGTCTAATGGACAACACATCAAACAGCGTAGAGTTTTACGAAGAGTATGGATACACTCATCCAGTAGAAGTGTTCTCATCTGATGAACTTAAACGCTTTCAAGGCCAGTTTGAGGAACTGGAGGCGCGGGTAGGCAAAGAAAAATGTACGTTTGGTCTCCAGGATTATCACTTTGAGGAGCGTTTTATCTGGGAGATGGCGACACACGCTAAGGTTCTTGAGACGATCCAACAGTTTATAGGACCCGATATACTTCTCTATAACACAAGATTTATGTGTAAGTATCCGGTCAAGGATATAAAAGGGTTTTTCGCCTGGCATCAAGATGCAGCGTTTTACGGTATTGAACCATCAGATGCCCATGTTGCGTGGATTGCGCTTGATGACAGTGATGTTGAAAACGGCTGCCTGCGCCTCATTCCTCGCTCACATAAAAACGGTATTGTCTTACATGGTATCTCAGGACGCGATGGCAATTTTCTGCGCGTTGACCAGGAAATTCCTCATGAGCTTATCGATGAAAGCACCGTTATTAGCGCTGAACAAAAGGCAGGAACGATATCGGTCCATCACGCCAGGACATTTCATGCCAGTAAACCAAATACCTCAAACAGACGGCGATGCGCTCTAATTGCTTCTTACATCTCTCCCAAAATAAAACAAGACAGGTCATATATGAAGCAAAAGGTATCAAGCGAGTATAAATGGAAGCCATTTACAACAGTAGTAGTTCAAGGTGAGGATCATTATGGCTCTCTAAAAAAAGTAGAGCCGCCATTTCCTCTATCGTAGATTACACTGAACAACGATGTAAAGGTAGCTGTGCATCAATTGCTCTACGAACCAATCGCTGTACGTCACATAGAGAGCATCAGAAGAACTCGCAGGAGGATATCGGTATGATTACCTGTTTTTCTCTTGGAGGAAGAAACATTCAGTTTTCCATCTCCGATCAAGAAATAGCTAACCTGTTTCAGCATTTGCTGCGCCATCATAGCATGCCAGATATATCTCATCCAGATGTACGCATACGACTTGTACGCCAGGCATTCTCCACTTCTCAGGGATATACTCCGATCTGCCTCTCTTCCCCAAGTGCGGAACAAGACGAGTGGCTCTGGGGCGTCCCTTCCTATCCCGAGGATTGGACCTCTGAACACTTCTTTTACTGGATTGTGTCTCCACTGCTTTCTCGCGTCTTTGCTACGCTCCAGGTTGTCCGCTTGCATGGAGCGCTCCTTTTTGATCAGACCATAGGAACGTTGCTTTTCCTGGGACCGCGAGGAGCGGGAAAATCTTCGACAGTAGCATCCTGGATCGAATGCGGCGGAAGTATGATCACAGACGATACCCCGCTTTTAAAAAAAGAGCTTGGAGAGATATACTGCTACGGACTTCAACGCGAACTCCACATAGATCCTTCCCTGGCTCCTTTTTTGCCACACTTACCTGAATTACATGAAGCCAGAGAATATTTACCAGGCAAACAAAGAGTGGCCTACGACTGGAAAAGATACTTCGAGTCCCAGAGCAAAGAGGTCCTGGCGTTTCCGCTACATATCCTCTCCTGCCAGATCAAGGCAGAGCAGCCCACATCAATAGAGGCTCTCTCCCCCGATGAACTTGAACATCTTGTTCAGGCAAATATTCAAGAAGATCAATTTCACACGTTCTTATCTCCCAGAACCGTAGCTTCCGTTGTAGAAGCTACCAAAAGCGCCAGAGGATGGAGCGTTTCCTGGGGCAAAGACATTTGGCGCTCGACAGGAAAACATCGAGCTTTTCTTCTAGCTCATCTTTCCTCCCAACCTGGATTACAAGGCATGGAGCACTTCTTATGACTCAGTTTGTGCTAGATAAGTGGAATCTCTTCCTCCCCATGAAAGAATTAGCCGAACACCTTGGCGTGCAGTTCAATGAATGGAGCACATTTACTCTCCTGGGTCAGTCGGTGCAACTTTCTATCAATCATAGGGCCATTAGTCGCTGGGCAGCGATGTATTTGACGCCATTTTGTGCGATTTCAGATGAGGATGCAGACATGGCATTCTACGCCATAGTGCTCCCTGATGACGTTTCTATCACCGTTCATCTGGATGCTCAGCCAGAGCCGAGTAGCTGGTACTATAAACAGCAAGGCCTCTGCTGGAAGATCAGTCAGAGCCGTAATCTGGTTTGCTCTCTGACATCTAATGCCTACTATCTGGTTGATAATGCCAGAAAGCATATCCTCTATCTTGCGTCTGGAAATCTACCGCAGGTGTATAAGGAACCAGCGCGAATGATAAATTTGATGCTGCTAGCCCGCTTAACCGCTCAAGGCTATCTTACACTTCATGCCTCGGCGGCTGCCTCAGGCCAGCAAGGGATAGTGTTTTTAGGAGAGAAGGGCAGCGGCAAGACGACGCTGCTCCTTCGTTTAATCGAACATTTTGGATATGGCTACCTCACGAATGACCAGATTCTCCTCCATGCCGATGAAAATGGTCAGGTGCGTCTCTATGGACTTCCAGGAATTTGTAGGATTGGGATAGGCACAATGAAGAGTATCCCGTCTTTGGAAACCCACATTCACCTTACAGACTACCCTTTTGAGGGCCTTCTCCCTGCTAAGGACCTCTGGCGCGTAGAGAAGAAGGTAGCCTTCACCCCTTATGAACTGGGAGTTATTATGGGGTGTCCCATCGTCCCTTCGGCAGTTCTACAGGCAGCCGTTTTCCCGCAGATAGCTTCGTTGCAGAATCGTTCAGAGATTACGGTCTTATCTCCAACTCGTGCCAGGCAAAGGTTGAACCCCATGGTACTCAATCCCAATCCTCATGTGCCTGGCTGGTTAGAGTTCAATGCACCGGAGGAGACAGAGAAACCCTCTACACGAGAAAGCGTCTGGAAGAATGTGCTTCGCACATCTGTATATCAAGCATCGGGCGATGAGACAGGATTAGTATTGTTGAACGATCTACTCTCACGTATAGGATAACGTGGTTCTCTCAACTCATCCCTTGATGCATGAGAACCTCTCACCAGACCGATGCATCTGCCATGAAAACAGCAAAGATGCCGCCCGCTTTTATAGGTGAAGTTCTGGTGGCTATGCCAAAAGAGTGATGCGAACCGCATAACATCACTTGATAAGAATGGAGTTTGCAATGAACAATCACTATATCCATCTGCAACCTGGCACACCCAAGTACATTGCCAAAAATTCGGCAGAAGCGCTCGCACCTCGCTGGCTAGCCGATATAGACGGCAGAACCACACAGCTTTGGAATACAGGCAGGTTGCGAGGAATTGAACAGGCGGTGACTCGCATAGGAGATCTCCTACAGGATGTCCAGAAACTGGTGACTGAACGGGGAAAGATCAAAGTCCTGGAGGTAGGCTGCGGTTACGGCAAGGCGCTATTGGATTTGAAAAGTGCCTTTGGCGACCAAGTGGAGATCCATGGAACAAACGTCGAAGCGGAATGGAGTCTGGAGCTTATACGAGACTTTGCACTCGATCAGGAAGTCTACGCGTCGGAGAAAGATCTGGAATATTATCTCCCTACGCTGCATATCCTGGATGCCAGTGAGCCGTTTCCTTTTCCTGATGATTGTTTTGATCTGATCTATAGTCAGGCCGCTGCACATTATTTTACCGACAAAATGCGCTTTCTGGAAGAAGTCAATCGGCTTCTTACTCCAGATGGGGTAGCGCGTATAGATATCAACCACCGAGCGGCAGAATATCCCCTGGAGTACCGCGATCGGATCGAAATATGGGACGATGAGAGGAAAATCGATTTTGAAGAGTATATGAACGCATACAAGAGCGTCTGCTTCAATTACGACGCCAAAAGCAGACCATTCGGATATTTAACCATGTCCAAGGAGCAAAAGATGCATTTCAATATCGAACTGGTCTACGCATTCGACCTGAATCAGATCTATGATAAGTGGTGGGGTCGGAAAAGTATTTATAGAATGAAGTAAACGCCACCCGAGACGCATAGTACCTTGTTTCATGTCCCTTTATCGCTCCATAATAAAAGGTGCCCTATTATGCAGTGGAAAACTATTGATGAGCCTTTACTGCTCGACATGCCAATCACGGATCCAGAGAAAGACCTGGTCTCCATGGAGTATCTGGCGTTGGATCGCTCCTCTGCCGGGGGAGAAGTCGATAGAATCGGTCTTCGTCACTTTATGCCAGCTTCATCCCGGCGTGTAGATAGTCAGAGCATGCAGCCGATCTGTGTCTATTTACCGGGACGCTTTGCGAATGCCAACCTTGTGTTTAATGATTACCGCTACGATCTGAGACAATACCTGGCAAGAGAGTCTATCCATGTCTATTGCATGGATTACCGCACACATTTCCTCAAGTACGAGATTGAGCAGGAAAAGCAGCGCTGTGGCACCTGGAATACTGGCACTTTTCTTACAGATATTGCAGAGGCCATACGCTTTGTGCGCCAGCGACACGGCGAACGAAAAGTTGTGTTGATCGGACACAGCATGGGATGTACACTGGCCTACTTCTATGCAGCGGCCAATAGTGAGCAAAATCTCGCCGGTCTAATAGCATTAGATGGAGGCGTGAAAAGTCCGAACCCGCCACCGCAGCACAAGGCCTTCAACTTCTCCGAGGAACTCGACATCCTGCGGCAAAAAGGTCTTATGATCTCTGAACAATTCGGATCTTTCCAGAAATTTCGGAGCCGTCTGCAACAGGCGATGGACCCCGGACAGGCACAGAGTAGACATACTCACCTGTTACGAACATATATAGAACTCTTACTCGATGGCAAAGGCGAACCTGTGATGGGATGGCCCAGAGGAAGTATGTCTAATTTGAGTGGAGGCATCGGTAGTCTGGATCTGCTTTTAGCCTATTTAGAAAGTCACGATGGCTACTGGCCGATGGTGCAGGTACTCGAAGCACGCGCAATCTCGTATGGCTACACAGATGAGCAATTGCCGCGTTACGATAGAGGACTGGAAACGATCGCCGTCCCTCTGCTCAATGTTGTTGCTCTGGGACGAGGAGAGTCGCATCACTTGCGCAACTTGTACTCATCGCGCCTGTGTACTCAGGCGGCACAGACAGAATTACTTTTAGAGGGATTTGGTCATCTTGACGTCATAGTCTGTCCGCAAGTCGAGCAAAAGGTGATGCAGCCCATTTTACAATGGCTCCTAAAGCTTGAATCCGAAGAGACGATATAATGTTCTCGATGTTGCCCGAAATCCCTCGTTTCTTTCTTTGGGGTCGGGTGGTTTCGATCAGCATAGA
>DAOTTL010000524.1:0-10159 GCA_034438135.1 Ktedonobacteraceae bacterium
CAGCATTCTGTACGCCATTTGTACTGCAGCATCGCAGCACTTCAAGGATTTCACAACTGAGAAAGGGCAGAAAAACCCTTACCATACATCAGAGAAGGGCAGCACATCAGGGTCCGCGTATACCTGTCCAGTTCGATTGCCGAAATTGATGGTTGTGCCTGCTTTCAACATAACATGTTGTCCCATCATTACCTCTTGCCTTGCCCCAGCAACAAACCACCCTTCACTAGAAAGGTTCTCCAGTTCCCAGAAAGAAAGATTTGTTGGGTATCTGACTACTTTCGCAACGGGCAGAGAAAAATCGTATCTTCTCTTTCTATCAGTGTGATGAGGATAGTGCATCTTGAGATCTTCCAGCATCTTCTGGTCTTCACGAGCATAGCAGAAAAAAATGTCTACTTTTTTCTTCACAGTTTTGTCCAGGCTATTTTCTTAGCTTCCTGCTGCAAATCTTACCTTGTTCCTTTGACTACCCTGGCAGATATATATCCTGGTTTCTTACGTCGCCTGATACTGCTAAGGTATACTAGCGGCAGTATATCACGCTAAAAGATGAAAGTATACAGATGCTGTAGCCAATGGCAGGGTTTCTCAAAAGGCGCATTTCAGCCGTTGCCAAACCCCTCCCCAGGAAAAAAGAGCATGGGAGGCAGCGCGACTGCGCTGCCTCCCATGCTCCAAAACGGATGCGTGGGCGGGGAAAGAAAGTCTTTTGAGAAACCCTGTAGCCAATGGATGATTGAAGTGAATAGACTCATCATCGATGTGCGCCACGCACCCGGAGAGATCCAGGAGATAGACTTCCGCAAAGGGTTAATTCCCTGGATCCCTGATACGTGATCGACAGCCCCCAAAGTCAAGTTGGCACCCCTGCATTGTCCAAAAAGCATCATAAATGGTATTTCTGTTACCAGTGCAAGTGGCTCTCCATTTTCATCGTTAGATGAGTTCTGGACTGCGAAGGCGCTCAACTTCAAAATCTTGTAGAACCTTACGGAGTGCTGCGGCAAAGGCTTCGGTATCGCTCGCGAACGCCATGTGGTTACCGGGAAATTCAACATACGGACAGCCCAGACGTTGCGCAAGAACACGAGCTGTACGTGCATAGTAAGCATCCGCACTGCGGAGACCCGCCGCCGTGACAATGGCGACGTGGTTTCGAGCGATGGCGTCGAGATTGGGTGAGTAGGTACTGATCGACATATACTCCTTGCCCATGAAGAAGTCCATATTGGGTCCACCACCAATCCTGCTGCCTGCCGATCCCTGTGATGGCACGTCGAAGCCAACAAGTGAACTGAAAAACACTTTTATGGCAGCGCCGGTCCCCTGGGTAAGATATGTTTCATGTACGTTGTCCACAAAGCCCAGCCATGTTTCGGCGTCCGGGAGAATCGCCATGATTGGCGGCTCATGCACAACTAATCCGGTGATCACTTCGGGATGGTCTTCAGCAAGCTTGAGACCGATGTTTGCACCAGCACTATTGCCGAAAACATACGCCCTTTCAACACCCATTGCTCGGATCACGGCGGCGGCATCGCGTGCCGACTGTGCCATGTCCAGAGGAGCTGAAACATCACCAGTACTGCGCGAGTTGCAGCGACGATCATAGCTGACAACCGTATATTCATTGGCAAGAATACGCGAAATTGGTGCGTAGCGCATGGCATCGCCACCTCCACCCGCGATGGTCAGCAGAAGCGGACCGTCACCCTCATAGTCATAGACGATATTTGCCCCTTCTGTATTGACTGTACCAGTCTTAGTCATATGCGTTTCTCCTTCTGGATTTCCTATTCTTTGCTGTGAAGAGAGCCTTTTGCACAGGATACTTCTGTAAGAAGCTCCCTCCTTCTTGATAGAAGAGAATGGTCGGTATAGCACACGGATGCTTTGCATCCTCACCCGCTGACGATCTGCTCATGCTTTCCTTTCTGTTCAAGCACTTGCATCACATGAGCAACGGTCTGTTGAAGATGGTGGCGCACTGCACTGGCAGCACGAACCGGATCGCCAGCCTGACAGGCGGCAAGAATCTCGCGATGCTCCATGTCGAGACGCAGCGCATCTCTCGGAACATCGGAAGCCGCATAGAGATGGAGGTAGGCGCTCGAAGCATTCCGCAATTCTCTAATCATCGTGAGCAGTCGTGAACGACCCGCAAGGCTATACAATCTCAAGTGAAACTGCTGATTCCGCTCGATATAGAGAGCTGGATCACTGGTCGCATGCATCTCATCCAGAATGGCAACCAGCGGAGGAGCATCCTGAGCTTGAAAGCGTTCGGCAGCTTTCTCAGCGGCCAGCATCTCCAGTGCCATCCGAATTTCGTAGTGTTCGACAAGATCCTGGACGCCAGGCAAGAAAACTGTAACTCCTCTATGCGGGTCGATCTGCACCAGACCATCACTCTGAAGCAGCCCAAATGCTTCACGAACGGGAGTCGTACTGACCCCAAAACGTTGAGCGATCTCAACCTGGCGCAACCTGCTGCCCGCTGCAAGCTGTCCCATGACGATATCTTGCCGGAGAGCAGCCGCAACCTGCTCTGCTATCGTAAGCTTTGTGAATGGGGTGGTTGTATTGCCCTTTTCTAAGGGCACTATCACGTTCATCCGCTCCGTTCTCTCCTTCTTGACAAATGCATTATACATTATGCATAATATACAATATTCTTGGATGCTTTGTCTAGTTAGCTCTGAGAAAGAGGTTATGAGTCATCCTTCATTTTTCAGTGGCTTACAAAGCCGCCCCTCTCCTGAAGATGTGGCGGCTCCGCCGCCAGAAAGAGTATTTGCTCAATTTTTCAAAATAAGGGATGACTCTTGCGGAAAAGAAGGAGTATGACCGATGATGCTTGTGAGTTACCGAACTCGTGGCTCGGATACTGTCTGGCAAGCAGGAATCGCCCATGAAGGGGATGTGGTTGATGTGGCGGAGTTTCGATTAAGTCATGCGGATAAGACAGACTTCTCTGTGCGTGGACAGATTGAGCAGGGACAGGCGTATCTGGAAGAACTCTTTGCCTGGGCGAAATCCCAGTTCGAGAGCAGGAGCCAGCTCCTTTCTCTGAAAACGTTGGAGCTTGGTCCACCAGTCCCCAATCCCGACAAAATTATTTGCCTGGGCCTGAACTATCGCGACCATGCGGCTGAAGCCCAGACAGATCTTCCCGTTGTTCCCTTATTCTTCGCCAAATTCCGCAATAGTTTAACCGGTCCGAACAGCCCTATTCTCTTACCCAGGGTGAGTGAGCAGATCGACTATGAAGGGGAATTAGCTGTCATCATTGGCAAGCGCTGTAAAGAGGTTTCTGAGCAGGAGGCGCTCCAGTATGTCGCTGGCTACACCATCATGAACGATGTGAGTGCACGAGACGTGCAAATGCAAACCAGTCAGTGGATGGCTGGCAAAGCGCTGGATACTTTCGCACCGATGGGACCAGGGATTGTGCTGGCGTCTGCTCTTCCCGATCCTCAGACCCTTCTGTTAACCACCAGGGTCAATGGACAGGTGGTCCAGCACGAAAGCACGGCCAATATGATTTTCTCGGTAGCAACAGCCATCGCGTTCCTCAGTACCCTCATGACGTTGGAACCGGGGGATATCATTGCGACAGGCACCCCATCAGGGGTAGGCTACAAACGTACTCCACCCCTCTTTTTGCACGAAGGAGATGTTACGGAAGTCGAGATCGAAGGTATTGGTCAGCTTCACAATCCTGTCACGCACGCTCGGACGTAAGCAGGAGTGGATGTGAGCAGATCATACTGGAGAAGCGGATCACAAAGGGATGAGCTTGTTCCATTGCAGAGACAAGTCACATGGCAGAGATGCCTTTCATCGCAAAAACAAAGGAGAAATGGTATGTCACAGCTATCCGATGGCACAAACATCATTCGGCCTACCCTGCACCACATCAATTTGAAAACGATGCGCCTTCAGGAGATGATTGAGTGGTACACCACAGTCGTGGGCATGAAACCAACATTTCAATTTCCAGGTGGGGCCTGGCTCAGCAATGACGAGGCCAACCACCGACTCGCGTTACTTACCTCACCACAACTAAGCGAGGACTCCGACAAGTGGGCACACACAGGTATGCATCATAGTGCCTTCGAGTATCCAACGATGGGTATCCAGCTCGACGCTTACTCACGTCTGAAAACCCTGGGCATCGTACCGCATGCCTGTCTCGATCATGGCATGACCATGTCATTCTACTATGAAGACCCTGACGGTAATAGCGTCGAGTTGCAATCCGATAACTTCGGAAGCTGGCAGGAGTCTAGCGAATGGATGAGGTCCTCGCCACAATTTGCCTCCAATCCCATTGGGATACCTGTCGATCCCGATCAGATCGTAACCGCACGTCAGGACGGTGCCTCTTTCGCTGAACTCCACCGACGAGCCTACGCAGGTGAATTTATGCCTTCCAGCCCAATGGACCTGCACGTGCCTCTCGGAGATCCACGCTCCCCCTTATAGAATTATGTCAAGATAGTGATGTGTATACTAAGAAACACGTTTTTAGTGTACTGACTAAGAAGAAAGGCGCGGTTGGAACAGAACAGTGGGAGATATCTCAAACAGAAGTCAAGCTGTTCCCCGGGAGACGGAAGTGCTCATCGTTGGGGGCGGTCCCGTCGGACTCAGTGCCGCAGTTGAACTGGGGCAACGAGGTGTGCGGTGCCTGATCGTCGAGCCGAGATTGGCAGTCTCGCAACTCAGGCCGCGTGCCAAGACGACCAGTGTCCGAACAATGGAACATTTTCGCAGATGGGGACTGGCTGAGCGCATTCGAGAGGTGGCACCTCTCAAGGTGGACTGGTCGCAGGATATCGTTTTCTGTACGACGTTGCTCGGTCACGAGGTGATGCGCTTCACCAATTGCTTTGGGTTGTTCCCACAGCGAACTGATATATGCGCGGAGCCGGGACAGCAGATCGCTCAACCACTGGTCGAGGAGGTGCTGCGAGAGGCAGTTACCGAACTGGCAGCATGCCAGCTCTGTTCGGGCTGGTCGCTGCAAACCCTCCAGCAGCACGACAGCAGCGCACAAGCCACAATCGTCAATGAGCAAGGGGAGCAGCGACAGGTTGAGGCGTCCTATGTAGTGGGATGTGATGGGTCCCGCAGCGTTGTTCGTGCGGCAATCGGGGCGCACTATGTGGGAACCTCGGACCTGCGCCCGAACATAGGTATGGTCTTCCGAGCACCTGGATTAGCGGAGCGGCAGCCACATGGACCGGCAGTTCAGTACTGGGTACTCAACCCGGCCCGGCCCGGACTAGTGGGTCGGATGGACATGGAGGATCGATGGTGGGCGCTCGCCAATGATGTGACTGCCGATATCAGCCAGACCGACATACACGCTCTGCTTCAGGGTCTTATTGGTGCCGAGATCGATGCCGAGGTCCTCGGCATGGACCCCTGGACGGCACGTATGCTGCTGGCTGACCGCTATCGGAGTGGTCGAATCTTCCTGGCTGGCGATGCCGCACATCTGAATCCCCCCTGGGGTGGACACGGCTTTAACACCGGCATCGGCGATGCAGTGAACATCGGTTGGAAGCTGGCGGCGGTAATTGACGGTTGGGGAGGAGATGGTCTGCTCGTCAGCTATGAGGCCGAGCGGCGCTCGATAGCTGAAAGAACCATCCAGGAGGCCTCGACGAATATGAGCGTCCTTGCTCCCGATCTGGGCAATCAGGATATGGCACGTTCTGACCTTGTTGGTGAGCAAGCGCGACGTGCGGCAGCCAGGGCGATCCAGGCAGCCAAAGATCGGGAGTTCCACAGTCTGGGACTCGTCCTGGGCTACCAGTACGATGCCTCGCCCGTGATCGTTGACGACGGTACACCTTATTTTCCCGAAGGTCAGGACTATGAGCCAACTGCCCGTCCAGGAGCACGACTGCCGCACATGTGGCTGCCAGATGGAGCGTCACTCTACGATCGGCTGGGGAACGGGTTGTCGCTCCTCAGGTTCCGTGACAACGCCGATGTGACCCCATTTACAGAATCCGCTGCGGTCCGTGGAGTGCCGCTGACCGTGCTCGATCTGCGTGGCGAGGACCTTGAGAAACGCTACGGAGCCTCGCTTCTGCTCGTGCGACCCGACCAGCATGTATCCTGGCGAGGCGCGTCCATAGATCGGTCAGCGGCGGAGATAGTCATCGACCGGGTCCGTGGGATCTGATAATGGGTAGATCTTTGCTAGAAAAACCTGTTGTTCTTGTGGGCTAATACTCGTAGAAGCCTCGGCCACTTTTGCGACCAGTCATGCCAGAGAGAACCATCCGACGCAGCAGCGGAGGCGGCGCGTATAGCGGATCTTTATATTCTTCATAGATAGCTTCGGCAGCCCACAGAGTAGTATCGAGTCCAACATAATCCAGCAGAGTGAACGGACCCATGGGATAGCCACAGCCAAGTTTCATGGCCGTGTCGATATCCTCACGTGAGGCCATGCCATTCTCAAGCATCCGAATGGCGGCCAGTAGATAGGGAATGAGCAGAAAATTCACGATAAAGCCCGCAGTATCCTTCGCCAGGACCGGCGTTTTGCCCAGCGAGTGCGCGAACTGTCGAACCTGCTCAAGAGTATCTTCGGAAGTAGAAATAGTTTGAACAATCTCTGTGAGCTTCATGACGGGTGCTGGATTAAAGAAGTGCAGACCACAAACCTTGTCGGCTCGTTTCGTCACAGCTCCCATTTGCGTAATGTTGAGCGATGAGGTATTGCTCAGAATCAGTGCTTCGGGTCGCAGTAAATGGTCAAGCGCGGTAAAGATACGGATCTTCTCCTCCATCTTCTCAATAACCGCCTCAATCACAAGATCGCAGTCGGCGAAATCGGCCAGATCAAGCGTACCATGAATACGAGCCTTATACTCCTCGGCCTGAGTTGCGGTAAGCCTGTCCTTGCTGACCATGCTCTCCCAGGCACTATGGATACGTTGCATCCCTTTCGTGAGAAAGGCCTGGTCCACCTCGCCTACAAGCGTTTCATAGCCGGACTGAGCGCATGTCTGTGCGATACCGCTGCCCATCAGACCTGCACCGAGAACACCTACTTTGTGAATTGTCATAAGTCGTTTATCCTTTCAGTTGTAGCTCATCCACCACACTCATCCCTCCGCCACCTCCTGCCGTTGAAATGATCGCCAGTGAGCAGTCACACTCTCAATCAAAGGACGGCCAGCGTCATAGCGCTCCTGGGGAGAGCGAGGAAGGCGTGGACCTCCACGATTTGCCAATCCTCTCTGAAATACCCTTTGGACGACATGCATATAGCGGTCCATTTCGGGTTCAAAGAGGAGTGCAATACTTTCATCTTCCAGATAGAAATAGTGACCACGTGTATGGTACCAGCGACGGATATCCTCCTGAGAAGTGACAACCTCTGTATGCAGATTGCTGGCGAGATCATACTCAATATTTCCCCAGGGGAAACAGTGGAGATGGGCGTGGAATACAGTCTGTCGAAAAACTCCATGTTCCCAGAAGACCACCGGAGAATAGTACTGCTTATAAAACAGCCTCAACTCATCCTTAAAGGCGAACAACTCATTGTCTAAAGAGGTCGGGACATCGCCGTAGCAGGCATAGTGTTGTTTAGGGATGATCAGCAAATGGCCCCCTACCAGAGGGGCATGATCGGCTGCGAGCAGGAAATGTTCAGTCTCTTTAAGAACATCAGTAATTTTCTCGTATTGGCAAAAAGCGCAATCGTTCTGAGGCAACGATGCGTTCATAGGAATTTGATTGCCATCTTGCATAGACATTCTTCCTTCTTTTTTTCTGTTCTATTATTTACCATAACGCACGCATCCTTATTGAGTCAAACAGAAACAAATGGTCTACCAGGCGCTCCGTCCATCTGGAAAGATTTTACCGGGGTTCAGGATATTGTGAGGATCGAGGGCCAGTTTGATCTTCTTCATGGCTTCGATTGTATCTCGGCCAAGATCCTGTTCCATAAATTCTTTTTTCAGCAGACCGATACCGTGCTCACCGGAAAGCGTGCCTCCACACTCTATAGCGGCGGTAAAGATCTCAGCGGCTGCGGCCCGCACGCGTTGCATTTCTTCGGGATCGCGTCGGTTACAGAGAATATTGGGATGCAGGTTCCCATCGCCTGCATGCCCGAAAACAGGGATGAGCAGGGCATGTTTTGCGCTAATCGCGCGTATACGGCGAATAATCTCGGGAACGGCGCTGCGCGGGACTGAAATATCTTCTCCAAGTTTGTTGGGACTCTTTCGCGCCAGTGCCGGGGAGATAGAGCGCCTGGCCTGCCAGAGGCGTGCACTCTCTGCGGCACTCTGAGCCGTTTGTTGGAGACGTACATGATGATGGTTACAGATCTCTGAGGTTGCGGCGAGCTCGCTGGCGATAATTTGCTCATAATTGCCATCAAAGGCCAGCAGGAGCAGCGCCTCAGCATCAGTAGGAAGGCCAGTGTTCAGTAACTCTTCGACACACTGGACGGTTACCTGATCCATCAGTTCGATGCTTGTGGGAAGTAAACCAGCACTCATAATCTCAGTGACCGTGAGGGCCGCATCCTCCAGATGATCAAAGACCGCCAGAACGGTCAAATGGTGCTTTGGCAGGGTCAGCAGTTTGAGCGTGATCTCAGTTACTACCCCTAAAGTCCCTTCAGCACCCGTGAAGAGTTGGCGGAGATTATAGCCTGTGACATTTTTGACCATGCGGCCACCGGTACGAATGATCTCGCCTGTGGGGAGTACGACCTGGAGACCCATAACATAGTCAGAGGTCACCCCGTACTTCAGACAGCGAGCACCGCCCGCATTTTCCGCCACATTGCCTCCGATGGCTGATACCTGGAGACTGGAGGGATCGGGCGGGTAGAACAGGCCGAGCTTTTCAACGGTCTCCTGGAGCTTTGCTGTAATAACACCCGGCTCTACAACCGCGACCAGATTCACCGGATCTATCTCCAGGATATGGTTCATGCGCGTCATCGCGAGCGCTATTCCGCCTCCCATGGGAACAGAGCCGCCGGAGAGTCCGCTCGCGGAACCACGTGGGGCCACAACGATACGCTCGCGGTTCGCCAGCATCAGAACCTTGCTCACCTCCTCAGCGCTCGCAGGAAGGACAACGGCCAGGGGACGACGCTCCATCCAGGTACCGTCGATCGAATAAGCGATGAGATCGACCTCTGAACTCAGAACATGCTCGTTTCCTACAATCGTTCGCAGTTCAGCGAGGAGGCGCGGGGCCAACTGCTCTAGATTATGTTCAGGGGGTGCAGGTAGTTGCAGTGAGGGTTGGTTGGCTGGCAATGCATGTCCGTTAGGGTGAGCGATTTTTCTGGTAGTGCGACGGCGCAACATGGCATCTTATTCCTTGATAGAAGTAGGATAGAAATATGAACGGCTAGCCTGCGTGGCGGAAACCGGCTTCATTCATGGTCAGAGGTTGGCCTTCATTGAGCATACCAATATCGAAGACCTCGCCGACGACCAGGGTTGAATCGCCAGTCTCGACCGTGTGCTGAAGCGTACATGCAGTCCATGACAGCGCATCCTGTAAGATAGGCATACCCATTGGTCCAGGAGTATAGACCAGGTTGTTCATTTTGTCTGGATTTTTAAAGCCTGACTTCCCTAACGCCCCCGCCAGTTCCCGATCCCCACTGCGCAAAACATTGACAATGAAAGCCCGGCTGCGCAGGATCATAGGGAGAGATTTGGAATTATTCTCGATTGAGGCCACGATCAGGGGTGGATCAAACGAGACCTGGCTGAGCCAGTTTGCGGTAAAGGCGTTGATTTCGCCCTCGTTGGCGCACGAAATTACATAGAGACCATACGTAAAAGTGCGTAGCACCTGTTTTTTGAGTTGCAGATCCATAAGTAGACTCTTTCTGCTTGGCCATAAATAAGATGTTGGATAGCTCCAACGTTGCCACTTTCCATTGTACCCGCAGAAAAAGGATAACGCAAAGAGCGCTGGCGAAGTTACACACGTTTTCTCATTACTTATGCAGTCTTTCCTCTTATCATTGCGAAAGTATCTTTTTGTTCAATAGCTGGGAGAAGAACTAACCATTCGCTATCAGGTTCCACACAACCCTGGATCGTTCTACTCTAGAAGCTCTAGAAAGAAAAGCTCGTCG
>DAOTTL010000525.1:0-7472 GCA_034438135.1 Ktedonobacteraceae bacterium
GTCCATTCTCATCCCTGTAGGTGGTGAGTATACCATCGCTGGTCTGCATATAAATCTGATCGTCTCCATAGATAACGTTTGTTACAGTTATCGGAGAGTTATAGCTAACCGTAGGGGTAGAAGAGATTGGTGGTGCAGACTGGTGAATTTGCAGGAAAGTCGCGCCAAGCAGGACAATAAGTAAGAAACTTAGTGTGCTGTATCTTATCCAGGGGGTCGCCACGCCTTTGTGCAGGGTGAGTATAACGTTCTCAAGGAGCCTTTTCTGTCGCGATCCGCCAGGGTCAAGGTCAGTGATTTGAATGTGCTCATCATCCTCAAAGCCAGTATTCTGCTGATCTAAATCGTCCATTGCGTCCTCTTGCCAAATAGTTCTTTTGCAGCTTTACTATAACATTTACCGAGCCGCGCCGTAAAGCCCCGGCATGCCTGCCTGCAAGTTTTCTCAAAAGTATTTTGTGCCGCAGTTGTCAGACCCTTCCCCAGGAAACAAGAGGATAGGAGGCAGCGCGACCGTGCTGCCTCCTATCCTCTCAAAAGGGTGGGTGGGCGAGGAAAGAAACGACTTTTGCGAAGCCCTGCACCTTTTTGCACAGTGGTTGCCAACTTTGGGGGGGCATGTTATAGTAAGTGAAATTTGGAACAGAAGACCGAGAGGAAAAGAAATCAAAGATGCCCGCTCAACATGCCAGGCAACCCATCAAGCCTCAGGAAACCCTCTTTTCTCCCAACCCTCAGCAGGCCGCAGCTATTGCCCATGCCACGGGTCCCGCGGCCTTTATTGCTGCCGCTGGAACAGGTAAAACGGCTATTCTGGTGCAGCGTCTGGTGCGCCTGATTGCCGACGAGCATGTTCTCCCTGAGGCTATCCTCTGCGTCACCTTCACACGTGCAGCAGCCGATGAGATGGAGAAGCGAGCGCTCAAAGCACTCAAGGTGCGGGGATTTGCTGTGAAAGACATGAAGGGTCTGCGCGTCGTCACTTTCCACGGTCTGGGCCATCAGATGTTGCGTGAGAAACTCACATGGAGCCCACAGCAACTGAACCAGCGACTCGTCGGTGGAGAGCCTCGTCAGTGGTTAGCCGAGGACATCATTCGTCCCTGGCGTAGCAATCGGGCGCGGGGAATGAACTGGGATGTAGACATTCTGGATGTTCTGGGTGCAGTCGATCGTGCCAAAGAGGGCATGATTAGAGCAGAAGCATCCGAAGATTTTTTTCGTCAACATTTAGGGATTGAGCATGATCTGGCAGCTCGCTATCAGGAGTTTTTTGAACGCTACGAACAGACCAAACAGAAAGAGAAACTCTACGACCTCTCCGATCTCATCTATGTTCCTCTGTCATTGCTAGAGAGCAGTCCCACCTTTCGCAAGAACTGGCAGGGACGTTATACCTATCTCCAGGTGGATGAGACTCAGGATACAAATCCATCGCAGTATCGACTCGTGCAGTATCTTGCCGCGCCCAAGCATAACGTCGTCGTCGTCGGCGATCCCGACCAGGCCATCTATCAGTTTCGCGGGGCGAGTCCCGAGGCCTCCATCCTCTCCTTTCGGAGCATGTATCCACAGGGGAAAATCTATCACATCGAAGAGAACTATCGCTCAACACCCCAGATTCTGGAGGCCGCGAACCTCCTGATCAGTCACAACGAAATTACGCCGGGCTTTGAGAAACAACTTCGTCCCACTCAACCTTCAGGTGCACCTGTCTACGTCACCGCGTATGATGATCAGGAGGCCGAAGCGGAAGGCATTGCGAACAGGATCGCCGGCTTTGCCCGTCAGTGGCATACGGAGGGTTCAGATCTCTCCTATCGCGACATCTTTGTGCTCTCGCGCACAAACCACCATCTGGCCTCGCTGGAGATAGCCCTGGCACGCAACTCCATTCCCTATCGTGCCCTGGGTGGCTCCTCGTTTTTCAAGCGCCGAACGACACGTGATATGCTCTCCTATCTGGCGCTTATCGATGGGCAACGGCTCTATCGAGAGTATATGCAGGAGCGTCAGGGAGCCGATCCTCGCAAGTGGGATGAGGTCTTTACGCCGATTCTCTGTGGAGAACAGAACGCAGCCTTTCGCGTCATCGTCAACATTCCCTCTCAGGACTATTTTACGCGAACAGGGAAGACCTCGCATCGTCTGCCTTCCTCTCTCTTCGGTACATTAACCTCCTATGCTGGAGGTCGGACTCTGCTCCAGTTTTGCGATGAACAGGCCTATATGATTCCCGCAGAGTATCAGCCCGGCATCAAAGACTTTGTCGCCCTCATTAAGCGCGTTCAGGACGGTTGCCATAATCAGCCAGCGCTGGCCATTCATCTGCTGCGTTCACTGGCCTATGACCAGCATCTACGCCACATCGATGGCAAACAGAGCGAAGACGGCGAGGAGGATACCGAGGCCCCGAAGCATCAGGACGAAGGGAAGCTGGAAGTCCGTCTTGATGAACTGAGTGAGCTAGAACAGATCGCGGGACGCTATCATACGCTTCGCCAGTTTTTGCACGGGATGGCTCAATTGAAAGAAAAGGCTGAGGATGCCAGCAAGAAAAAACGCGATTGCGTTAGCTTGCTCACGGTCCACAAATCTAAGGGACTGGAGAGTGCCATCGTCTTTGTCATGGGACTGACCGAAGGGATTTTCCCTCATCGTCGTTCGTATACGATGCTCGAAGAAGATGGACCAATCAATGTCTCTGGTCTGGCGGAAGAGCGTCGTCTGGCCTATGTTGCCTTTACACGTGCACGAAATATGCTCTTACTCTCGTGCATTTTGCGCTATCGCAGTAGCGATGCCGTGGCATCGCGTTTTATTCAAGAGGCCGGTCTTGCGCCCACCGATGAGGACGGAGTACTCAATCCTTTTCTGTTCAGGCGAGATGGTACGGCGCGTAAGCTCAGTCCACTTGTAGAAACACCCTCACTTTTTGACTAAACCAGTCTTCTGCCGATGCATACCTGAGAAGAGAGGATGTGAGATCATCAAATCAGTGGAAGATAGTTGACATAACAATCAACATAATCAGGCTCAGAACAGGTGGATGGCTAAGGAAGAGGAACATGCAACTCTGCCGTCAGAACTCTCGTATATATCTGACAAAGCCAATTAGTTATCCAGGATCATCCTTGCCTGGTCTCTTGAAAATGAGCCGGAAAATCATCTATTATAGTTGTGACAGATCCTAATATATTAGGAATATGGCATTTTCTGATATTGAATTCGGAAAGAGAGCGCTTGGCCCTATGTATCAACAACAAGTTCCCCAACCACAAGACGAGCATTCCTGGAGTGGGTCCGAAGCAGAATATCAGGCTGGTTATCCTGGCAACCTTGGCCAGAGCGATCAGCTGGCAGACGCAATAGCCCGTCGTCTACAATCGCAGGCTCCTTCACAGCTCCAGATGCCTGTCGGTGTTCCCTTCCAGAGACCAGAAGGTATCACTGCTGGCCAGCGCCTGGCCCTGGCGATCGTTTCTGTTTGCATGCTCATTCCACTGACCGCCATTGTCACTTCGGCGTTCGGTGGCCTTAGTGCATTTGCCGGACTTCTGGGGCTTGGCATAATCTGCGCGGCGCTTCTGGGTATTAATCTTGTGTTTAATCTAAAAGCGTAAAGTGCAGCATGGGTTTATCACAACCGTCACTGCATTGTCCTGCCAGACTATCCATCTGAAAGTTGTTGGAGGAGAGAGATGGTGATGTTAATTCTTACCACGAAACTGTATCTCTCTCACTTCGACCGAACGTGGTCAGCCATCCTCGTCTGATCGAGCGGTTGAACGAGGGACTCTACCGCAAACTGGCGCTTATCTCTGCCTGTTTTTCTGTAAAGAATGAAGAACATCAGTCCTCTCCAAAGGATTTCTGCTCTATAGCCTCTAAGGGCTGCTCAATCCTGGTGTTTTCTTTTCCTAGTGTGCCGGTGTTTTTGAGATCTGCTTCGGCTTTCGAAGCTAGACTCATCCTCATATTCTCTAACATGTCATTCGTTCTCATCCGAAGCCGTGTATTTGCATCTTCAAGGTCTAATGCGGCTCGAACAAAGCGGTTATATTCTCTCAGAAAGAGTTGTAGCATGATAAAGAGGAGGGCTATCCACCAGACGCCTTCAATAAATAGAATGGTTATAAATGGTAGTTCCCGACCAATTGGCGAGATCGCAAAGAATGTTTGTACTGCAACCCATCCAGCAAGAGCTATAAATTGGATAGTTACAAAGCGAGTGACCCTCCGGGCTTTGCGGTGCAAAGAAAGCGTTTCCATCACACTCGAAATCCTTTCTAAGGCCTGCCCTCTTTCCCTGAATATGTCTGCCAGCCACTGGTTTCCCTTATCGAGAAGCGTTCAGGTCTCTGGCAAAGGAAATCAAACTGATTGATACATCTTAATAGAGTGATGCATGGTTGTGTGCAATTCCACGCATTTGCTGCTCAAAAGAAGTACTTGCGGTTTCCTGACGTTATTTCTGCACATCGAGACTTAGTGCGGGATTAAGAGCAACTACGTTTTATTTTCCTTCTATACTATAGCATATTTTTAGTCTGGAGAAGTTTGTTTCACAAGGATAAAAGGATGAGGTTGTCAGCAGCTTTGCTGCTGACAACCTCATCCTTTTATCCTTGTGATGCGAAGGTGGGGTGGCCTGCACAGAAGGCCGAGCGGCTTTTTCCCTGCTTTTGCAAAAGCAGGGATGACTCACAATAATTCTTCTGCTTCTCTCTGGTTAGAGATATTTCTGTAACCACTCGATTTCGCGCCGTTCTCGATCTATGCGCTGTTCAGGTGTCCCATGGCCTGGATAGTCGAGCAGATGATCTACGCCTGGATAGAGTGCCATCTCAACTGTATGCTGACGACGGCGTAGTGCATTGAAGAGTTGTAGTGATTCACTGGTGGGACAACGAAGATCGTTGGTCGAATGGATCAGCAAGAGTGGCGTAGTGATCTGGTCAGCGAAGGAGAGAGGCGAGCAGCTACGCTGTAATGTTTCAGCGTCCTGTTCCTCATCCCCGCCCATAATCAGGTTGAACCAGAGCCACTGATCTGAGATCTGCGCACAGGTCAGTAGCGAGGTCACAGGGTTACGGGCTATAGCTGCTTTAAAGCGTTGGGACTGAGTGACAGCCCAACAGGTCATATAGCCGCCATAGCTGGCTCCGGTAATCGCCAGGCGTGAGCCATCGACTGGTTCGGTTGCGATAACATGGTCCAGACCCCGCATCAGATCGCGGTAGTCATCGCCGCCCCAGTCGTTAATGATTTTGCGACAGAACTCCTCACCATAGCCGATACTCCCTCGTGGATTGGCCGCAAGAACAGCGTAGCCCATACCAGCCAGGACCTGGAAATCGTGGACATAGCTTTCGCACCAGGCCAGGGTGGGTCCGCCATGTACATCGAGAACCAGGGGAGGACGTTCGCCTGCTTGTAGTGTTGGCAGATAGAGCCAGCCTTCGATTTCCAGATCGTCAAAGCTGCGCCAACTCACTTTTTTGGGGCGAATAACCTGACGGCTGCGCAGAAGTTGATCGTTTACTGAAGTCAGGCGGCGGCGTTTCGCACCATTCCCCGCCATGGCCCAGATATCACCTGGCGTAAACCAGTCGGTCCGTAGCGTCGCAATTGTGCGTCCATTGGCGCTCAGATGTGGGCTGAGATAGCAGCCATTACCAGTAGTGAGAGGCTCTTCATGGTTCGTATTGATATAGAGCCGATTGAGGTGAACCTGTCCATGTGTCTGAACGGTCACCATGAGTGAGATGCTATCGGGGTACCAGTAGGGAGGACTCATCGTATTGCTGCGGAGGTTATCTACAATGATTGCCTTGCTGGTATAGCTCTGCGAGCCAGTTGTAGCGGGACGCGGGGCACTCTGTCCATTGGCCTCTACAATCCATGGGACATGATTGACCGTTTCATCTTGCCGGGTTGCGTAGTAGTAGGCCAGCCATTTCCCATCAGGTGACCAGGCTGGTTGCTGCGCAAGTCCATCGATTGGGCTGAGACGACGTACTCGGCCAGTGGCCAGCGTTAATACCCACAGGGCTTCGCTGACACTCAGGTCAGGCGCTGTGCGACGATTGACACAGAAGGCAACCTCTGTCCCATCGGGTGACCAGCAGGGCTGCGAATGGTTTACTTGCTCAAAAGTCAGGCGTGTGGCTGGTATCTCGCCCTCAAGTTCGAGCAGCCAGAAGTGTTCATGGCGGTTCTGCTTGTAGCCTTGACCGTCCCAACTCTCATCCAGACGCGTCCAGATCTGGACAAGCGCTTCGTCGTTCTGGTCGGGCTGATTGTCGGAAAATTTCCAGGGACTCTGAATCAGGATTGCTCGTCCATCGGGTCGCCAGCAGAAATCGCTGACATTGTGCTGGAGGAAGCTTACCTGTCGTGCCTCTCCACCGTTGAGTGAGAGCGTATAGATCTGTATCGAACCGGATCGGTTGCTCAGGAAGGCCAGGGTGCGTCCATCAGATGACCAGCGTGGCATAA
Source organism: Ktedonobacteraceae bacterium (assembly GCA_034438135.1). GTDB lineage: Bacteria > Chloroflexota > Ktedonobacteria > Ktedonobacterales > Ktedonobacteraceae > Paraktedonobacter. The sequence continues at coordinate 6,502 of DAOTTL010000525.1, forward strand.
ACGAGGAGTTTGTCTCATTCGTCAATTGTCGAGCCGTCTGGCTTTTCCCATCTGTGCCGAGAGTTGCTGGCACCAGCCAGATCGTCGAATATGCAGTGGCCGAGTCCAGATCGTTTTTTTGTACAGTATAGGCAATAAAGAGTCCATCTGGTGAAACCTGGGGCTCTCCGACAAGTTGTAATGCCACAAGGTCCTCGACAGAGATATATGGGTTAGCTCCAACTGGAGGTATTACGGTGGCAGCCTTTCCTACTGAAGCCTGGCCAGCTCCCTGGTGAGTTTCTAGCGTTGGAGGCACTGTTTCGTCCGTTGCCGCTTGCTGAGTTACTTGCTGACCTGGCGCGACCGGCTCAACTTTCTGTCCATCTGGGGCAAGCTCGGTCGGCACTGTATCTTCTTCTTCTACTGGTCGGGCCGGGATCTGTATAGTCTCGACCTGCGTGGGTGGTATAGCTTGTGTGGTATCGTCCGCCTCCTCATCTTTCTCATCCTCCGCCAATGTATCGGGCTGTTTTTCAGGCTCTTGCTGCTCATCCTCTTTGTCGGTTGGTTGTTGCTCTTGACTCTGAGTTCTCTGAACCTGAGCGGCTCGCAGACGGATTAGTTCTTCATCTCCAGGGGCCAATCGGACAGTAGCATCCTCGTCCGCATTCAATCCGGTTTCTGGATTGCTCTGAGAAGAGTTTAACGGATGTTGGACGCTCTGGCTCTGCTCAGGCGTGTGGTTTTTAGGCTGTTCGCTCATACAAAGTTCTCCGCTTCCACAGTTTTGTGTTCTACCAGCGATTATACACCACCCTGGCTTAGAAATACCCCTCTCTTTTCTCTACGTCTTGCGAAGCCGTCCCCTCACAAGTGAAAGTTTTTTATCGATCTTCTGCATCAGCCTGGCAGGCCACCCCATCTCCTCTTTGTATCTTCTGTCGTCGCAGGCGACAAAAAGAAAAGTGAGAAAAAGTCTCTACTTGTAA
>DAOTTL010000526.1:0-3223 GCA_034438135.1 Ktedonobacteraceae bacterium
TATGGATGTCAGATAGCTACCTGGGAACTTTGCCACCACATGTCTCAAATATAAAGTAGCATAATTTTATCTATTTTTCAATATACTCAATAATAATAACCTATTTATCTATATAAATAGATAAATAGATAAATGAGGCCATAAGTCATCCCTGATTTTCAGTGGTTTGCAAAGCCGTCCCCTTACAAGAGTCTGTTGCCGAATCTTTTGCTGATCGAAATCACCTCACCTCAGAGAAAGAAGAGAGGTATTTCGGGCAGGACGTGCAACGCCCTGCCCGAAATACCTCAAAAAAGCATGGAGAGTGGGCGAATGGCCTTCTGCAACAGAGGGAGAAGCGAGATAACCCCTGGACTTGTAAGCAAGCCGTCCCCCCGATAAATGGCTGAGTTTGCAAGCAGCAAAGCTGCTTGCAAACTCAGCCATTTATCCCTGAAAAGCTGGCGGCGCAGCCGCCAGAAAGAGCGTTCGCTCATTTTTGCAAAATGAAGGACGACTTATAGAAGATGTGGCGGCTACGCCGCCAGCAAAGTTTTTTGGGGTTAATGGAAAAGGGATATCCCGGCGTCCACGTGACCAACGATAATACGCATTCCAACCGGGAGGTGGAGAGTGTTCGCGGTCGTGATCGAAATATCTATCGCGTTGACACCGTACCCTTCGGTTAGCGAGGTTGTGTACTGTTCATTGAGTATTGCATAGCCCAGTCCGGGCAGCACGAGTCGGGTATTGGGATGGATATCGGACGAGATAGAGGTGCCTGCGACGCTCAATCCAAGCATTGTAAAGGTGCCTGAGCGAGTTCCGCCAGTGTCATCATGTGTGGCCTGCGCACTTGTTTCCAGGACATCGGCTGTGATTGTTCCTCCAAGCAGATTGAGATTTGTAATTTTCTCATAGCTATTTGTGATGATAGTTGAGGTTGTAATTGTGCCGTCAGTTTGCGTTTCGGCTATGCCACCATTAACCAGGAGAGGTGTGGCGAGATTGAGGGCACTGGCATAAGCTGTACCGCCAGTGCAACCGATTTGCGTATTGGGAATAGGTCCGACCTGGGCGGCGGTGAGACCGTTGGCGACCAGTGAGGCGTAGAGACCGAAGGCGTGACTCTGCAAGGTTGCGGGAACGGCCACCGTGCTGTCAATTGTAGTTGCGTGCCCAATGAAAATGCGTGTACCTGCGGGCTGCTTCAGTATATTCCCCTGTGTCAGCGTGATATCGACCATGTTGACGACGGCGAGACTATTGGTCGAGCTAATGTTTTCTATGGATTGTTCGTTCAAAATAGTTGAACCCAGTCCTGGCACAATGACATGCAGGTTGGGTGGAATCCTCAGTGGAAGTTGAATCCCTGCAATCTTGAGGGTTGCGAAAGATGATTTAGAGGCATAACTCGATGCCTGATCGACCGTTGCGACACTATCGGCAACTGCATGAAGCGCACTTATTTTGACCAGCGGTCCAAGCAGCGAGTTCCCGATGGTGAGATCTTCAACGGTTGAGGTGGATTCGACAGTACTACCGCCTGCGGAGTGAGTGAACGTTACTGTATCATTGATTGTTGAACCGATCAGCAGTCCATGGAAGAGATTGATGTTGACGCTTGTATTGCGTTGATCAGGTGGGTTGGGGTTACATCCTGCCCAGACATTGCCAAAGGGTCCGCTGGACAGGCGCGTGGAGCCATCGACCGCAAGAACGTAAAGACCATACGCTGACCCGCTTGGAATAGTTATTGCGGTGTCCGCTTTCGCTGCCTGATGGCTAAGGGCAAAAGATCCTATTCCTGTTGCGATGACGCAGGTAAGAGCCAGGAATATAATCAATCGGCGTTGCATGCAAAATCCTTCCTTCGGAATGATAATAGTAGGTACGCAAATGTATCTTAAGTGAGACATAAGATAAAATATACATTTAATGCAACGAGTACAGACAATCTCTACCATTGAGGGTGGGATAAGAAGAGGAAAGAATGCATTTGTGATTGCTTTTTTCCTGAAGGTTATGTCCATCCATGGATTCAATGGGCATTAAAAAAGCGCCATATCGCCTGGAATGCAGACGAACATAGACTGGCTATTCTATCACAAAGACCACTTAAGACCTATATATATTATAGGTGGAGCGACAAATTGTGAAGAAGAATATGCTAATATGCTGTATTTCTCTCTTTTTCTAGTAAGTGCCTTGTGAGGCCAGCTATGTTTGAGCTATGCGGTGACCAGTTGGTTGACGATTTCTTGGAGTAATTGTGCCATTCCTGGCACGCCCTGGACAATAAGATCCGCCTGTGCTAACAACTCTGGGAGGGTATCGGTTGCCTGGACCACGACGGCGAACGTGCGCCGTCCTCCTTCACGTAGACGTTTTGTTTCCAACACGGCATCCAGATCGGTGCGATCATCACCTGCAAAGAAGATCCCTTGCAGATTGAGTTTTTGGGTGAAGCGTCTGAGTGCCTGCCCTTTGTTGACAGTAATATCTGCTTTAATCTCTATGGTATATTTGGCTTCACTCAGGATAAATTTGTGCAGACGCGCTGGTTCACGTAGTGTTTCCAAAATAATCTTTTTTGTCTTAGCAGGATTGGGTGAGCGGCGATAGTGGATGCTTCCTCCAACGCTCTTGCGTTCAATAAGTATGCCGGGAAGGTTCGCGAGTTGCTGTTCGACAAGGTCAAAGAGCTTTTGGCCTGGTTGAATAAAAGGGGTAGCTTCAGGTACGACCTGGATATGTCCGGTTGAGGGGAGTCCCTCGCACCATTCCATCCCATGAGTGCCAATGTATGTTAAGCCCTCGACATTGACCAGTGCAGCTCCACTTGCCAGTGCACGCCCGGTCATAATTGCCACATGTGCGTACTGGTTTGCCTCCGCCAGGAGGTCGGCCACTCCGGGATAGAGTCTGGCCTCACCTGGTGTAGGGGCTAGCGGACTCAGCGTCCCGTCGATATCCAGGATCAGGCCAAGGGGTTTGCTAGTGAGAAAGGTATGTAAATCAGCCATGTGCCATCCTTTATTATGTGTAATGCGAAGCCCTGATATATCAGGGCTTCGCAAAAGTCGCTTTTTTCCCCGCCCATCCATCCTTTTTGGATGGACGGGGGCAGCGCGTTCGCGCTGTCACCGTCCATCTTTTTTTCTGGGGAGGGGCCTGGCCATTACGGAGCCGTGACTTTTGCGAAACTCTGCCTGATATATCTTATCCTATTGTAGCAAAGATC
>DAOTTL010000527.1:0-13139 GCA_034438135.1 Ktedonobacteraceae bacterium
GTGCCGACTAGGCACCATTTTATGCAGCAGCAGCCGCGAGCGTGTTTGGGGGAGCGCATGCCACGTCCAACACGCTCGCGGCTGCTTTTCTATCCCTCCCTCTAATTGCTCAGTTTGTTTTCACAGGTACAATGTACAGTAAAGAGCCAGAACGTCTATATCGGTAGAGGGAGATATTTTTTACTCATGAAGCCTTGAGACTATAAGGTCCAGAGTTGTTCCTGGAAGCCCCGTTGCTTCAGCGCGGAGAGTACTTACACACCTTATTCTCATCTATGCTCCATCTCAGCTCTACCGAAGATGACTTTTCAAAAACGACATGTTCCTCAGATAGGGGAGTTTCTGTCTGTAGGAAGTTTCTGCCTGTGGAAATTAAGGAAAGAAGTTGAAAGATGGAAGAGCAACAAATTCAGGAATTTGTGCATCGGGTATTCCAGGATAGAGGGACACAGCTTGCCTTGAGCAGGAATCCCGCCGTAGTGATTGCAAATCAGGGCTTTTCGCCCCGTGTGGCAGCTATTCTTATGCGGCTGGCCCCTCTTTTTACGCTTGAAAGACCCCTTGACTCAGGCGAGAAATGGTGGCATGCATAAGAGCCGCTGTAGCAGAGCGAACGTTGGATAGATAGATAGAAGATGGCCACCTGAAAATTGAGTAGATTCAATACAAATGGGACAGACAACAATACAGCTACCATCCTGGAGTTGGAGACCACCCGACATCTGTTAAGTAAACAGCTAAGGGGTTACCTGGAAGGTCTGCCGCTCTCCTTGCGCAATGATGTTGCAAGGGCGTTGGAGGCGGAGGGGAAGTTACTTCACCTACCCGCCACCAGGTTAGATGGTCGCTGGGCATTGCTGCCATTTCACCTGGCCCATGCCCTGCAACCTGAGATGAATAGCGCATACGCATGTAGCGTAGGATTGGTAATGGAATGTGTTGTATGTGCGACTGATCTGCTCGATGATGCAATGGACGCGGATGTCACGCCTCTGACTCAGCAGCTAGGATTGCCACGGATGCTGAACGCAGCCCTGGCATTACTCACACTGGCTCAGAGTATGCTGCTCTCACTAGCAACACAGGGGATAGCTATGACTGTTCTGATGCGTTTGCAAGAGTGTGTACAGGGAACGCTTCTCCTGGCAACAGGGGGACAGCAACAAGATCTGCTAGCGGAGGAGCGAGAACTCTGTCATATGCAGCGCGAAGAGTGTCTTGAGATTGCAGGAAACAAAGCAGGGGCACTGTTCAGCATGGCCTGCCAGTTAGGTGCTTTATGTGCTGAGGTCGATGAAAAACGTCTGACCGACTGCGCTGAGATGGGACGTTCACTTGGGATCGCAGCTCAACTCGATAACGATGCACACGATCTCTATCACCTCCTGACACCCCCGGCTGAACTGTTGCCATCGACGAGTCAGAAATCTGACCTGACACGGAGAAAGAAGACACTACCCATGGTGCTGGCAGCTCACTCGCTGAAGACGGCGGGGAGTCTGGGTGAACAGAGCATTGATGCTGCCTTCCAGCATCTATCCTCTCTCTCAAGCGCTGAGAGAGAAGCCTCTCTACAGGCGCTACAGGAAGGCATCATTGCTACATGGGGAATTGCGCTACTCTATCGAGAACGCGGTGGTGACTATCTGACTGCCATCGCGGACAACGGGTCCGATTGGCGTATCTTACGTTATATTCTGGATCTAACCGAGATTTCTTAATATGTCTGCGGACGAACAATTTTGTAAAAGATGAAGCGTGGTAGTTGGGAATACGGGAGAAATTCACTATGCGTGGTGGACGAGGAAAACGTAATCGCACTGGTCGCTGGCTACTGATCCTGATCGCCCTGGGCCTGTGTATACCGCTATTAATTATCAATGCACTTATTCTCTTTCCTCAGGGAAATAACCTCTCTTCCCTCGATCTGGCCTACTTTGGCTTCTCCGCGTTTACAGCGCTCATTTATCTGGCCGTGGGAAGTATGGTCTGGCTCTTTGCCCGTCAGCGGTACGTAGCCCGACTGCTCTTCTGCTTCTCGCTTGCGATGATGGTAACCTTTGCCAACGAGACTGCCAGCACGATGTTGCACTATGCCTTCTTCAATATAGTGACAGGTATTAGTGTAGTGACAGCACTGACCTCGTTCGCTCTTCTCCTGCTGGTCTTTCCCTTTGACTATCTGGCAGCCTTAAAGAGCCGTCAGCAGTCCGGGCATGGAGGTCGGAGATGGTGGAGCGGGAAGCTTTTTTTCAACGCTTACATCGGTGGACATATTGCCTTTGCCAGCCTGACCATCGGGTATGCGCTGGTGAAGAATATGCTGGCCATTACACCCCCTGACTGGCTGATTACAACCGTCAATTACTACTATGTGGTAGCGCTGGCCTGTATCATTCTGACAATCATTGGCGCGTACTGTCTCTCGCGAGATCTGCGTATTCGCCAGCAGTTACAATTGTTTGTGATAGGAGTGACGCTAGCCTGTGCACCTCTGCTGTTTTTGACAGCCCTGCCTCTGACCCTGGCTCTGCCAGCGCCCTATGTGGTGGACGCTCGTCTAAGCTCCCTGCCTCTCCTCCTCTTACCTCTGGCTATGGGATATGCAATCTTACGCTATCAAATCCTGGTCTTCGATAGTTATATCCGACGAGTAGTAGCCCTGGCGGCGAGCGCTATCAGTCTGACTCTACTCTGTTATCTGGTAGTCGCGCTGAGTAGTAAAGTATTCGCCGCCCCAGAACTGGGCCTGATGCGCATCATCTTCGTGACGGCTACGATGGCTCTGTTGGGACCAACAACCTGGTGGGGCGCAAAGCTGGTGACTGAGCATCTCTTCTTTCCAGAGATCCGCTATTATCAGAAACATATTCAACAGCCAGAACTGTTGATGCGCGAGACCTTTGATCTGAATGAGGCCGCAGAGGTACTGATCCTGACGATTATGCAAACATTTGAAACTCAGGAAGTCTGTTTATATGTGTTGGACGAAGGAACAGGCTACTATCATCTGGCTCCCGCACTGGAAAGGTATCGCTCACAGGGGGTGATGCGCGGACAGTTACTCTGGGATCTAGCGGGTTTTTCCGGGATGTTCGGGAACGAGGGCGTGGAGATAGTCAAAGCACAACAGCCAATGATGCTTAGACTGGCCGCGGCCCGTCGTCCACTCTTTCTCCACGAGGCTCTGGAGGATACTGCTCGTGAACCCGCTCGCTACCTGCTCACAACCTCTCACGAAAAGATTGATCCTCTGCTTGTACCTGTGCGAGCACAGGGCAAGATGATCGGCGTGCTCTGCCTGGGAGAACGCGGCGATAATCGGACCTATGCAGGACCCGACTTCGAGGTCCTGCATATGCTGCTCTCTCGCTTCTCCTCTATTCTGGAGACAGCACGTCTCTATGTCCAGGCCAGTCGGCATGTAACAGTGCTCAATGCACTCTATAGTGCCAACGCACGCCTGGAACGCGCCTATCAGCACATTGAAGAGGTCGCTCAGAGCTATGCAACGGTAGTGTCTGAGGCTATGCAGGCTGCCGCTGAGATCTGGCTCTATATCGGTGAACGGCAGGTGCTCCATCGCATTATACACGCGGGACAGGGACCCACAGTCCTGTCAAATGAATGGATCGGTCACTTGCAGGAACATGACTGGGAGACATGGTTCTGCGAGGGAGGATCCGAGGGATATGCCGAAACAGATAGATGCCCCAGCCCATTACACAAAAAAGGCAGTGCCCCATTGGCCTGGCTCCCACTGTGTAAAGGACAGAAACGCCTGGGTCTGCTTCTGCTCTCGTTCTCACACTCCCACGCATTTTCGCTCGAAGAGAAGCGCATCCTGGAAATGTTTGCAGGCCAGTGCGCCGCGGCTATGGAGAACGCGCAGATCACTATTGCCCTGCGCAGCGCCTACGAACGGCAAAAGGAACTGGATCGACTAAAAGACCAGTTCATCATGACTGCTTCGCATGAGTTACGCACTCCACTCACCGCTGTACAGGGCTATATCGAACTGCTCAACCAGTACAATGATGAGCTTTCGCGCGAAACGCGCACAGAATTTATTCAAAAAGCCCATCGAGGCTGTGACGAGTTAGCTCTGATGGTCGGCAATATCATGGATGCCAGCCGCATCCAGATCGAGGCAGAACGTATACGTCTGGCCCCCGTGGAACTCGCAGCCTCCGTGCGTCATGTGATGGAGATCCTGGAGTCCGTGACCACACGTGAGAAGCGTCCGGTGCACCTGGCAATTTCGCCCAAGCTGTACATTCTGGCCGATGAACTGCGGCTACGCCAGATCTTACTGAATCTGGTCAGTAACGCGCTCAAATACTCACCCGATGGAACTTCCATTCAGGTGATGGCGCTACAGGGTCAGGGACTGGTGAAGATCTCTGTACGTGACTATGGATTGGGCGTACCACTGGAAGAGCAAGAACGACTCTTCGAGCGTTTTGTACGCCTGGAACGGGACATGAACAGTCCCGTCCGGGGTGCCGGCCTGGGTCTTTATATCACGAGGCGCTTAACAGAAGCAATGGGTGGGCGGCTCTGGGTCGAAAGTAGCGGCGTACCAGGGGAGGGCAGTACCTTTTCCTTCACACTTCAACGAGCCAATCCCTCTTCTTACAAGGCAGCAAGTGAACTCCCTTTTATGGCACGTCGCGAAAGATAGTTTTGAACAAAATAGCAGCACCTTCCTCCTCTCTTTTTGCCACACGTTCGAGCAAAAGGCATGGAGAGGGGAAACGTTTACCGCTACGATTGTCCGTTCTTTGAGTTGGAGGGCACGGATGCTTTGCGACCAATTGAGGGCTGCTCACCCTCAATTGGCTCACCAATGATATATCCCCGATCCCTGGCATACTTCCAGAGAGAACGCTGCAAATGGCGGCGTGCACGTGAAATACGGCTCATCACCGTACCAATTGGAATATTGAGTGCCTGAGCAATCTCCTTATACGAAAGTCCCTCAATATCGGCCAGAATGATGGGCATACGAAAGTTTAAAGCCAGATCATTCAGAGCAACGTAGACATCTTCATCCAGATATTGGCTGAGCACTTCATCTTCTGCTCCCGTACTTAACTCTTGCCCGTTCATATCGCGAATACGATTATAGAGATAAAATTCTTCTCCTTCAGGCAAAGGCGTTGTAGCAGGATGAGTAGACTGTTTACGGTAACGATTAATCGCAGAAGTATTTAAAATACGGAAGAGCCAGGCACGCAAATTAGTCCCTCGCTGGTAAGTATTTGCAAAGCGAAAGGCCTTGAGCATAGTCTCTTGAACCAGATCCTCAGCCTCCTGAGGGTTGTGCGTCAGACGTAAGGCTGTCCTGTACAAACTATCTAACTGGGCCAGTACACCGGCCTCAAAATCTTCAGTGGCTGCTTCTCTAGTGGCTGCTTCTTCACCACGTGATGCTGTTGGCAGCATCGGCTCTTCCAACATAGTCAGCTCCTCTGGTAGAATCAAGTAACGAAGGTCATCCGAGCAAAACCCTCGTCGCTCTATTATACAGCATCGGGGCTACTCTTTTCACCTGATTGACGCAGCATCCCTGAACTTCTCGGAAGGATCGCTGTTTCCTCAATACCCCTCACAATCTACATGACGGATCATCTTGTGACCACACTGCCCACAGGTCAACTCCAATTCATCTAACGCTTTCTTGCCACTTCCAGAAATAGGACTCGCTATCGTCTGCTTCTGAGCACAGACTTTACGTCTGTCATACGTTGTAATATGTCCACATTTGGTACAATTTACCCCAAAAAGAGATTGGGTATCCCCGGCTTTGAAACGCGGGGACGATGCTGCTGTCCGAACTGCTGTCCGTTGCTTTTCGGCATTGAAAACCTCCTGAGCCTTCTCTCGCACACCAATCATGAGATCGCGGCGTGCCAGATAACCGAGAATAGCCTTTACATCCTCGGCATGCTCTCCGCGTGCCAGCATGCCAGCGGCCAGGTCGATCGCCGCATAGCGACTCCCAATAAACTCATAAGCGGCTGCCTTTTCTGTGAACGTAAAGAAAGGATCTCGACTGCCAGGCTCGGGCAGATATGGCCTCAGTTGCATAGCTGCCTGCTCGCAGGTGGTCAAACCCAGCAGAGTCAGTGGTACAGTCAAATAAGAGGGAAGAGCAGCAGCATCTAACATGACAGGTAAAATACTCTTTTTAAACTGCTGGGCACAGAGTAGATGACGCGTCACCTTAAGAGTTCGGGCTGCGTGCTCACTCCAAAGTAATACGCACGCAGCACTGCCAAGAATGGCACTTTCTATCAAACGTGGATAATTATACTCTATTGGGGTCGGATGAGCAGGCGCTCGCCAACAGTGATATCCCTGAGTCTCTAACTCCTGGCGAAGCATTTCCGCGCATGCTTCGTCTTCCTGGGCATACGAAATAAAAAGGGTAATCATGCCTCTGTCCCTTCTCCTACCAAATAATAAAAAAGCTGCCAGTACCCCTCGCGCTAGCGCAGAAAAAAGATAGTCCCCTTATCTTCCTCTGCTGAAGTGTTTTGCGAGAACTTTCTCCACCCTGCCTGACAAAGCAATCGCCATTCCCATATTTTCCTGTCAGGGCATGAGAAAGCATTTTTATATAGTTCTATATTTAGATTTAACGAAAGTATAGCAAAGATAAATACAGTCGTCAATTGTGGATTCTCCCTACAAGCGTGCAAAGAGAACGTCTTTTATGAGAGTTTAGTGGAGGTAGCACTATCAGCCTTTCAGGCTGATAGTGCTACCTCCACTAAATTCTCGTGAATACTGCAAAGATTGAAATCAGGTGTTGATCTCAAGGGCGGTACGAACAGCGGATTCGAGTGCGCCCTCAATCCAGGCCTGTTTAAACGATGTATGCTCACCGGCAAAATGAACTGGACCTTCAGGGGTCGGAATGTGGGGATACAAATGGACGAGTTGACCAGGAGTAAGAACCGCTGCCTCACCGCAGGCATAGCGGTTACGCAACCAGCTCTGAGTCTGTCCATGGCCCGTGTAAAACGCCTCAATGCGCTTGCCATGAACTTCTTGCAGTCCCCGCAGCGCATTGGCATAGCGCTCATTGTTGTCTTGCGAATCCCAACGCAGGGCATCATCGGCCCAACAGTAAGATGCCAGAACGACTCCGCCCGGACTATCTGGCGTGGGATGTGAGGGGTAGTAGATAAATCGATTGGCGTTATCGCTGAACGAACCTCCACCTGCTACACCGGTCGCGGGACGGTCTGGCTGACCCTTCTTATTCAGGTAGGAGTGATAGAGGCCAGGCGTGATTGCATCAAGTTCGCGTTTCCAATCGTCCTCAGTAAACTCCCACCAGCGTCTGGAAAACTCCAGCAAAACCTTGGTCGCCGCGTCATAGTGCAATTCTATAATCGCTCGTCGTTTGCCATAGGAGAACAGCGGTGCAACCTCTACCTGACGCAGGGAAGAGAAGGGGATCGTGATAATTGCTACGTCGGCGGTGAACTCTTCCAGCGGGATCGTCGGGGTTCCCTGATTACCGTCCTCGACACCAGTTTCAGGTACGGTTTGAACCCATATCTTTGGACCGTTTGGACCGACGTGTGTGCATGCGGAACAGTCGTAGTCTGGATCGTAAAATTCCATTTTAACTAACCGCCGGTTCATCCGAACCAGGTCCGCAACTTTGGGTAGGATCGCATAGGGAAGCTCGGCTGTTCCTCCGATCAGTTCCCAATAGGTCATCGAGGGGTTGATACGAGAAAAATCCTGGTAGCTGTGCAGGAAAGAGAGTGGCAGCCGTGATGTCAGGTTCTGTGTAGTACCGATCGCATCGATCGTTGCGGCGTCCAGGCCTGCCTTCTCGCGCAGGAAACGCTCGATCGAATAGTCATCGAGGTCATAGATCAATTGTGCCCAACCCTCGATAAGCTTGTTAACGTTGCCACCTTCGCCGCCATCCGGTGATCCTATCCCATAGGACTTGCTGACAGGATTCAGGGCCGCGGCCAGTTGTGCACCCGTTGAGGTAGCGGCTCTGTGAGCGGAAAGACCAAAGCCAGCATTGAATGCTTGTGGATGCTTTGCATAATCTGCTCGCCGCGTCCACAGTCCATTCGAGTCCATCCAGGTGTGGTTTCTCTGCTCAGGGGCCGTAAAACCAGTTCCCGCACCACCGTATTTCCATTTCTCCCCGTTCAGCGCCAGATAGTGGACCGCTGGAACGGCTTTATTGCGTTCCGTCACCGACGGATCTACATCGACATTGTAGAACTGACGACGCTTCAAACCAAGCATATCTACCAGTGAAAGCGTCAACGGGTGGGTCGAGGGAATACGCATCGCTCCGGCCTCCGCAGACAGGCGGGGATCTTTAAAAGGGGCCGCATCCTCTGGACGATGCTTTGGATCATAGCGAAACGTCTTGATGCGTCCGCCAATCCGATTAGCATTCGCCTCAATCACCAGTACCTCATGCCCGGCTTTATGAAGCAGCCAGGCTGCAGTCAGTCCAGCAATGCCAGCTCCCACGATCAGCACCTTCTTGTGATGGACTGGTCGAGGCAACCCATTCTTAATCAATGTTTTGAGATACTTGAGCTTGAGATCATCATTGTGGGGACCCACAAGCATGAGCATATGAGCTACCGTCAGGCAGGCCTGCCAACGCTTCTCGTCCCTTGCCTCGGCTGGCACTTCAGGCACAGGTGCGGCCTGAACCTCTGGTGCATTTAATAAACCCATAACAGGAGCGGCTGTAGCTGCCGCTGTGACCGCGCCAAGCAGAAAGGAGCGCCTGGCGATTTCAGGAGGTGTCATATTTGCCGCCCTTCGATCCCGGTAGAAACTGTATCCCAAAGGTCAACACCAGCCATATAGGCAAATAGTCCCATTGAACCAACTGCCGATGGAAGCAAAATAAATCTCCCAACTAACGAGAGCCAGGGAAGATCTCTGAGAACACGTAAGAGATGCATACGTTTTTCTTAATTCCGTTTCATGTTTTTATGATGGTAGATATATTTTTTGTAAACACTACCAATCCACTTAACAGAAGTATAACGGCTTCTATGAGAAATATATGCCGATGCACATTGCATCTGTAACCTACACCAATACCGTGTAAACAACGAGCCGCAAAGTTGTCTGTTGAATGCTTGGAACCCAGTCACCCGCGCAGGTAATCAAGTTGAGAAACTTGCCCGCTTTATTCTCAAATATCTGGCGCAGTGGGGCTGTGGCAGGTTGATAAGTGGCCATCTTTTGGACTTGAAAACGCAGCGTTTGCTTGCCTGCCTTGACCACCATTACAAAATCACCTATATGCAGATGCTTGAGTTGCCAGAAAATCGCCGGTGAACCACCTGGACGATCCAGGTGACCATCAATCACTGCACTGCCCTGTTCGCCCGGTCGCGGTCCATATTGATACCATCCCACTCCTTCCCACTGTCTCTGTACCGGTACAGCCATTGCCCCGCCTGGCAACCTGCCAACCGGCTCAATGAAGGCGTTGACCCCAATAGACGGGATTATCAATGCTCCAGGTTGTTGTGGAGGTTGCGGATCTTCCTCTGGTCTGGGAGTAGCACTGGTAGGCGCACTGCTGCTCAGCGAAGGTGTGGAACCGTGAGTGGCAGGCAATACATGCGTGCCACTCACGCTAAACCCCATGAAAATGGTGAGAACCAGAACTAATAACACGAAAATGTACCAGAAACGTCGTATTACCTGCATGGTTCTTCTCCCGCTTATGTTTTCCGGTTTGGATCACTGCCGGTTGGTGGCAAGCCAGGAGGACCGGTAGGTGACGCTGTTGGTGTTGGCACTGGGATCGACGTTGGCGTTGGTGTGGGTACTGATGTCGATGTTGGACTCGGGACCGATGTCGGGATCGGGGTCGGCGTTGATAAACTAAGAGTATAGCTCCGCAGATATTGATACACGAATTGGCCTGTACCGGCAAAGGGCGTGCCTTGATAGTCCTGGATCAGTGTGGGGAAATTGCAGCCCTTCGGATCAACCAGCCACGCCCAACCGATCCATCCAATGTGATGTTGATCGAAGTATGGAAGCAGTTGGTTCAAGTAACCTGTCTGACAATATTGCCCACTTTCCGTAGAGAGAACCGGGTAAGTTGCGCTACTCAGACCAAAGTCGGCATTCCAGTTAGCTGCGAGTTTGCCTGCATAGGGATATGGATGAGTGCTATAGGCTATATTCAGCCCTTTGACAATGTAAGTTATAGACGCACTATCTGTTTTCCCTAACATGCTCAGGTCATAGCCGTAGTTTATACCACCCACAATCACGATATTCTGCGCTCCGCTAGCATGCACAGTGTCGGCGAGAACCTGCATGCCCGGACTGGTATATGGAGCACTTACGGTATGACCCTGACCATCGTTGTCATTGCTAATGCTGCAAGTCTCCAGCCAGCATTTCCAGGAGTTCGGATGAGGTTCGTTAAACAACTCAAATAAGACGTTTGGGTAGCTTGAGTAGAGAGGCGCAACCTGTTGCCAGAAGGAGACGCTATCGGAATCAGGCATAGACCACTGCGAACCCCCGTTCTCATACCACTGACCCCCGGCATCTGTAAAATGCAGGTCAAGAATGACATTCAGTTTCAGTGACGTAAGATTGTCAACAACCTGTTTGACCTGTGCCTGATACTGCGACGCAGTACATACATTGTCTTGGGAGGGCTTGAGTTTTGTATTGCCATAGAGCCAGAACTCTTCCGACAAGGGAAGGCGCACAGTATTGCTATCCCAATAGGTAGCACTTGATGTATTCATGCCCGGCCCCATATAGGAAAGAGACTGACTATCAAGGGGTCCCGCACCCTGACAGGCATACTCAAAGCCATCGCGAGCTACGCCATGAAACAGATAGCGCTGCCCCTGGGCATCCAGGATAGCATTTCCCTTGACCTTATAGGGACCATTGGCTTGTGTAGGAGAAGGTAGCGGTACAGGCGTACCAACCGCAAAAACATTTTTCGTATTTTTCGTGTATGTTCCATTGCGCGTAGATGAGTAAGTGGCATTAGAAAAGAGAGAGAGCACTAGAACTATTGTAGAGATCACAATGATCCCTATAAACCAGGCCAATGAAGTTTTTAGATGAGAATGCATGAGTGATACATCTTCCTTACTAGTGGCCAAACGCTTTACCTTGCTAAAATCCAGATCTTTGCATCGTTAAACATTACATCTGTTCCTTCAGGACAGGCATGAATAAGGTCAGCGGAACTCGGACAGTCGTTAGCAAAAACGCCGATAAACCCTGCCACAGAGTTTGTATCACTGGCGCTAAAAACATATGTTCCGTTTACATACAGATACATAGTGACTCCACGTGCGATAACTGTCAAGAGGTTAGATTGACCCAATCCTGTATGGATGGCTGAATTATTACAGTAGATCTCGCCAAACCCACAGGCAAAGTTCCCTCCTACGTTCTTCCCATTGGTGTCGTCCAATGAGAGATAAAAATCGTAGATGCCTTTTTGCGTGATGTGGAGACGATACATGATTGAGGCAGCTTCGGCGCTTTTCGCACGGACAATAATTCCGCCTTACTATCCATGCCACAATTGTCACGACCAGGCTGGCGACGCCTCCCACTGGCACACAAACAGACACAATCTGAGCTATTGCAGCAGAAATCTGAAGTATATTAGCAATATCCATTCCTCACCTTGCTGTATATAAATAACACATAGATCCATATACAGATATATAACGTGAAATTCACGCACATGTAACGCTAAAAATGGGGAATTGCCTGATAATTATCATAAATCTCTAGTAGATGAATAGCCAGCCGATTTATAGACAGAAAGCTCAAAAAATACGAGACGCTGTCATTGATAGCAAAGAAACACCAGGGATTTTATGCTGGTTGGCGGAACACATAGACCCATAAAGTGAGGAAATTCCAAATCCAGGTTGTATTCCGCCCAGTTCCGCCGTGTTGAGCCTGAAGCGCGAGACCCTGACCACTAACGAGTAAAAGCGTGCCAGGTCCTCCCTTAGCCTCTCTCAGTTCCACACCACATCAAAAGGCCGTCATCGGAAAGGCGACAAAAGACTCGTGTCGTCGCACTCGTTCGACCAAGCTGCCTGGACCATTACATCTCGTTCGTGAAGTAGTGACCCTATCAAGATCCGCCAGCAGCCCCGGCTGTACGGGATGAATAGATGCGGGGATCTGAAGGCCGCTCTGCTGCCATTGCAGACAGCCACGCACCAGCCAGGCCAGGATACCACTGGCCTCGCTCTGTAAGGTCTGGACGAGGGTGGTATCGCGCAATCGCTCATTGGCCTGTCTGGGCTTCGCCACAAAGCGCAGGTTAAAGACGATTGGATAGAGGTGTTCCCAGAACGTCAGGTCAGAGCTGTCGGCATGGGGCTTGTGGTTGGTGAGTAAGACGAGCAGGTGCAAGGGATCAAAGGCATAGTCTCGTCCGTACAATTGACGAGCCGAGATCGTTCCTGCGCCCGTGAGGAACTTGACCTGTCCAACATCAAAACGTGCGCCCCGATCCGTCTCACTGGCCCAGGCGATGCGTTTGCCCTGGAGACCACACAGGTGCGGCTTCGCACTGCCAGGTGAGGAAAGCCTGTTGCTGGCCAGTATCACGTCATTCGAGACGGGTCTAACGACCGCGCCAAGCACCCCTAGCAGCACGGACATGAGGGTATCTTTGCCATTGCGACCCTCTTCCCCATAGAGCATGAGGAAGACGTGCTCACTCACATGGCCAGAAATGCCATAGACCAGCACGTTCTGAAGAAAGGTCAGCAACTCCTCACGTTCCGGGTCCGTCCGATCGACGAAGATTTCCTGTAAGAAGCGTTCAAAGCGCGGGGCAGGCGTTTCCAGACCCTGCCAGCGTATGGAGATGACGGTACGAATATACTCCTCCGGTTGGCCTGGCCGCAAAGCGCCTGTGCGCAAATCGATGACTCCCTCCGGCGTTCCCAGCAGCCAGGGGTTCGTGTCCCAGGTACGAGCTGCCACAGGGAGCAACGCCTGAGCATAGGTCAGAACACTATAGGCCCGCTTGAGCGTTTTGAACCTGCGGGCACGTTCGATCAGCAAGGGATGAAATATCTGCATGTGTGGTTGTTTTA